>JBAUFO010000190.1:0-27085 GCA_049679185.1 Candidatus Zixiibacteriota bacterium | reverse complement strand
GAACTACATGGTTCACACCAAGGGACGAGGAAAAAAGGGGTTATCCATCAGGATTTGCAGGAGTATTTCTTGGGGAAATCTCGTATAATATTAATGACTGTCAGAGGCTGACAGGGCTCGCGACGATAAGTTCTAATGGGCGGCGGGACAGGCTCAACAGAGCCGTTAGGCTATCTTTGTGTTTCTTTTACCTTCAGGCTGCCCCAGCCAACTACGCCTTAATGTCAATGCATTGAGGTTGAGAATGGGATACGACGAAAGGTATAGGAAAACTGAGGACTACTTCGGCCCGGGAGTTGCGCCCCTCTTGAGGAAATACCATCACCTGATAAGCAAGGCCAGCCCGGTTCTGGATATCGGAGCAGGGCAGGGCCGTAATACACTCTTCTTGGCCAGAAACCGCTTCATGGTCGATGCCATCGATCCATCTCAAGTGGCCATCGATACCATCGATGAGATCGTGGCTAAAGAGAGAATTCCGGTTCGCACATATTGCTGTGGTTGGGAGAGCTTTGTTCCCGAAGCAGATTCCTACTCGGGAATCTTGATCTTCGGACTTCTCCAAATTCTTTCCCGCGAATCGATCGACCTACTTCTCCAAAAAGTGAAGGCATGGACTGATAAGCGAAGTTTGGTATTCGTCACAGCCTTCACCACCGCGGATTCCTTATATCCTGAGCGTTTGCAGAAATGGAAGAAGATCGGAAAGACCTCGTTTGCGGACGAGGACAACAACGTCGCAACATACCTGGAACTGGATGAGATTCCAAATCTGTTTGGCGACTTCAAAGTGATACATCACTGGGAAGGCATGAGCCCCAAGCACAGGCATGGAGATGAGCCGCCAGAGCAGCATGGAGTGGTCGAAGCGGTATTTCAACGGTAGCCCTCAGTTAGCCCCACCTATTGCCATCACGGAAAATTGTAGTATATTATGGGCAAACAGGAGGAGTTATGGACAACCAGGATTTGGCCTTTCATTATGTTTGCACCAGGGATCAGGCCAAGGAGATCGCAGGGGGCTTCGACCGGTACTGGGTGATGAACTGCGGATGCCGCGAGGAGCGAGGAAGCAAATGCGCCCGCTCGCGGATGGACCTCTGCCTGATGTTCAAAGGTGATATCGGAGGCAGCGGCGGATCGGGCAAGAAGGAAATCTCCAGGGCGGAGCTCGATGAGATATTCAAGGAAGCGGAGGAGAAGCATCTGGTAAGCAGACCTTTCCGGAACGAGAAGGATAGGACCAAGACCGAGGGGATATGCTTTTGTTGCGACGACTGCTGCTGGTATTTCGTGAAACCGACCGAGAACATATGCGATAAGGGAACCCTTATCGAAAATACCATGATGGATGGATGCAACCATTGCGGGGAGTGCGCCGAAGTCTGCTATTTCGGAGCAAGGAAGATGGACGACGGTGAACTGACCTTAAACCGCGATGAGTGTTACGGCTGCGGCCTGTGCGCAGACGTCTGTCCGACGGAATGCATAGAGATGTTCCCAAGAAAGTGAACGAAGAATATGTAACAGGTCCGGAATACCGGACCTACTATCCAAAGCTCGGGGGGCTTCGCTTCAGAATCGCCGCGGATTTGCCGGTCAAGTCCGGTATGCGCATCCTGGACGTTGCGACAGGTTCCGCGTATTTTGCCATGGAGGTTGCGAGGCGCGACAAGAGCCTCAGGATCACGGGGATCGATATAGCTCGAACCGATATCCGAAATTCCAAAAAGAATCTGAAGAGAGAGGGGCTTACCGGCCGGGTCGAAGTCCTACAGATGGACGCCACCAAGATGAGCTTCCCCGCGGAGGAATTCGATATGGCGGTCAATTTCACCGGACTGGAAGACATTCACATGACCAGGGGCAAAGCCGGAGTGGAGCAGACCTTCCACCAGGTGGCCAGAGTCATCAAGCCGGACAGCATGTTCTGTCTCGTGGTGATGCCGCCCGACGAGATGGAGACCCAAGCTCAAAGGACTGAGGTGGCCCTCTTCTCTTACATCTGCAATGCCACCTGGCTGACTGGCAAAGAGTATGAGAGCATCCTGCAGAGAGCAGGATTCACACTGGTAGAAAAGAAGCAGTATTACACCGGTAAGAAGCTGACCCCGGAACAGGCCAAGGTGGAGATTAGATTTGCGATCGAGACCGACCCTAAGATCTATGGGGTCACAACCGAACCCTTTGAGAAAGTTTGGGCCAAATTCGGGCAGCAGATTGAAGAACACGGTCTGGGGCATTACTCCAAGGTGGTGTTGATGGTCGCGAGAAAGTTCCAATTGTAGTGAGTGGCGATAGCAGCGGAAGGCTTCCGCCTTCCGAACTGGAAACCTGAAGGTTTCCGCTACATTTTCATTCCTCTTGTTCGTCTCAATTAGCCCAGGACACGAAGTGTCTTGCCTCCTTTCAGACTGCAGGATTTGTCTTTTGATCGTCCGGCAGATCTTGTATATTCAGTTAGTCGACTCAGTTAACCATTAGCGAGGAGGCGAGCTATGGAAAAGTTGCTTGCGTTCCTGATGATCTGGGTGTCGTCGCTGATTCTGTGCTTCTCAGCGACTATGGCGGAAAACCGGCCTGGTCTTTCTTTGAAGGAAACCTTTGACATTTATGTTAGATCGGTTCAGAACTCTGATCTGCACGGACTTTTCAGCACGGTCACCGACGAAGAGAGGTTCTTCTTTGTCACCGCCAACGGGAAGCTCATCGATACCCGGGAAGGATATCGCAAATTCCACGAGGGGTGGTTCAAGGAGAGAGACTGGGAGATGCCAGTTGAATTGCTGGAAGTTCAGGAAGGCAAAGACTACGGTTACACCAACGCGATTTTCCACTATCGAGCCAGAACACCGGACGGCAGAACTTACAATTTGGATTCCTACTTTACCTTGGTTTTTCACAAGGAAGATGGCCAGTGGAAAGTGGTGGCGGATATATGTGCTCCCATAGCCCGGTATCTTACCGAAGAAAATTCTGAAGTCAGGTATGACATGGATCAGGAGTATCTGTTCAGGACGATAAAAGAGCGCCGCACGGTAAGAAAATATAAATCCCAACCGGTTCCTGATGAACATGTCAGAAGAATTCTGGATACGGCTCGGTTTGCCCCCACGGCGGGGAACGTTCAACCATGGAGGTTCGTGGTAATTCAGGACAGAGCACGTCTGGATGGTCTGGCTGAAATGCTCCGCACCTCATGGGAAGAGAAGATAGCTGCCAACCAGACACTGGATGAGGAGAAGAAGAGGTCGTACACCGAGGGTGGGAAGGAAGCCATTGCCGACGCCATGACTGCCCCGGTCTACATCATGGTCTTTGTGGACACGACCGCCTATGCAAAATATGCGGTGTGGGATGGCTGTCTGGCCGTGGAGAATCTCATGCTGGCTGCAAAATCTCTGGGCTACGGAACGGCTTTTTTCACCACCTACTTTCCCGAAGAGGTGGTTAAGTCCTTCCTCAGGGCACCGGATAACCTTCAGTTCATCTGCGCTACGCCGGTCGGAATTCCCGAAGAGTGGCCGGAGATGCCGGAGAAGAAGAGCCTGGACGAGATGGTGTTTTATGAAAGCTTTTAGAAAGAAAAAAACTGTAACCTTCTCAACTCAAAACGTGGAGGCAAGTCATGGGGCCAAAGCTTTGTGGTGGGATAGCCGCAATCTTCTGTCTGATTTTCGTGTTGATAGGAGGAAGTGCGGTGCATAGTCAACTTTGGTGGGAAGATAGCGGAGAGAAACACGATTACGACCTTTCGGGATATCGCTTTTTGATCATCTTGGGAGAGGACTTCGATTATCACGAGACCGTGGTGGTAAAGCAACACTGGGAGGAGTGGGGAGCGAAGGTGGACATCGCCGGCACGGGCCTGGAACTGACCGGACACCTATGGAAGAGAACGGAGAAAGGCTGGGACCGATCCGAGACCAAGAGAATCCAGACCGACCTGCTGCTCTCCGAGGTCGATTTGTCCTCGTATCAGGCCATTTTCTTCCCCGGGGGAAACAGCCCCAAGAGCCTTCTGGAAACCGAACGCTCGCGAGTAATCGAGATGATTCAACAGGCTGACAAGAAGGGTCTGGTGCTGGCTGCCATCTGTCATGGGCCACAGGTTCTGGCCGCCGCCGGGGTAGTCAAGGACCGGAAGGTGACGGGTCACCACGAGGTGGTGGAGGATCTCACCGGAGCAGGCGGAGAATACGTCAGCCAGGTGTGCGTGGTGGATGAGAATACCGTCACCGGGAACTGGCCTTACTTCGAGACCTTGGCGATGCAGGTGGCGGAGAGAGTTCTCTATCCACAGGGGGGCGGGCCCAGTGCGAAGTCTCCCTTCGAAACAGATCCGGTACTGAAGGCCATTAAGGAGCGAAGAAGCATTCGGAGGTTTCAAGAAAGAAAGGTTGAGGAGTCTAAGATCGAGCTCATATTGAAAGCAGCCACCTGGGCGCCGTCGGCCAATAACGACCAACCGTGGAAATTCGTGGTGGTAAGGGACAAAGAGACCAAGGAGAGAGTATTGAACGCCTTCCTGGATCGGATGAAGGACTACTTCGAGGGTCATGGCCTACCCCTGGAAAGGATCAGACCTTTCTGGGCCGGGATCTGGGCGGCGCCGGTTCACATCTTCGCCTTCTGCGATACCAGCGTGGTTGAGATCGAGGAGGACTGGGAGGAGACAGAGATGCTCTGGAGCGCACAGGGAGTATCGGCTGCGTGCCAGAACATGCTTCTGGCCGCGCACGCCCTGGGTTTAGGCTCTGTTTGGACAGGAGGGTCACTGGCGGTCGAGGATGAGATTAAGTCCATGCTGGGTGTGCCCGAAGGAGTCAAACTCATGACGGTAATTGCCGTCGGCTATCCGGCTCAGGAACCGCTGCCTCCTGTCCGAAGGCCGCTGTCGGATGTCATGTTCCTTGAAGAATGGGGAAGCAAGTAGAGAACGGCGGCATACGTGAAATCCAAATCAGGGTTGAGTAATGAAACCGGGACGGATCAGACCGATAGCGATATGTGTTTTGAGAAACGACGATAAGCTTCTCGTGGGGGAGCACTATGATCCTACCAAAAAGGAAACGTTCTACCGGCCGCTGGGGGGCGCCATCGAGTTCGGCGAGCGCGGGCAGGAATGTGTAATCCGTGAAATGCGTGAGGAGATGGGTGCAGAAGTAAAAGAGTTGACTTACCTGGACACGATTGAGAACATATTCGTTTACGACGGTAAGCCGGGCCACGAGATCGTGCTGGTGTATGAGGCAAGACTTGTTGATTCGCACCTGTACGAGGTTGAATCCGTCAGATGCAAAGAAAATGGTGACGAGTTTATTGGCGTGTGGAAATCCATCGACGAGTTCCGGGCTGGAAAGGCTCCCTTGTATCCGGAAGGCCTGCTTGAGCCGTTGGACAAGAAGACAGAATGACCTGGTTACCGAGGCGTGAAGATGAAAGAGCTTTGCAGGGAACTCAAGGGATTGTTGATGGACAAGGGGGCATCGCTTGTGGGTTTTGCCGACCTAATCGGAGTTCCAGCCGACGTTCGTGATTCCATGAGATTCGCCATTTCGATGGCCGTGGCACTGGATGCAGCCGTCACGTCCACTATCCAGGACGGCCCCACCGATCCTTATTACATCGAATATCGAAAAGCCAACGCTCTTCTAACGGGATTAGGAAAGGTGGCTTGCAGCATGATCGAAGGTTTTGGGTACAAGGCCGTCTCAAAGAAGCCCACCCATGCGGGAATTGACCCGAAAACACAGAGCACGGCTCTTCCGCATAAGACCGTTGCCACGCGGGCAGGGCTGGGATGGATAGGCAAGTGTGCGCTTCTGGTAACCGAGGAGTATGGTTCCGCAATTCGAATCTCCACGGTTCTTACCGATGCCCCGTTAGAAGCATCGGCTCCGGTAGACGATTCGCTCTGCGGAGACTGCACGCTTTGCGTCGAGTCGTGTCCGGGAAAGGCTCCATCAGGAAAGAACTGGAAGGTCGGCTTGCACAGGGATTCGTTCTTTGACGTCTTCGCCTGTGAGAGGGCAGCCAGAGAACGTGGGATGACTAAACTCGGCATTGACGACACCATCTGCGGAATATGCATTTCAATCTGCCCCTGGACAATAGGATATATCGAAAGGGAACCCGGCGTCTGATGAGCCTCGCTCTTGGGGCTGTTTTTCTGCTTCGATCCCTCCCTTAGCCGGTCACAATATCTTCCCTCTCTAATCACGAAACTGAAAACTGCTTGACTTTCAGACGGCTGATCGATAAAATGAAGATCAAACGTCACCTGCACGGATGTAACTACAGAAGAATTAGCTGGAGGTATCCAGAGGTGAGAGCCAAGGATGTGGTCATAATCGGAGCAGGACCGGCGGGCATCGCGATGGCGATTCAATTGAAACGACATGGAATCGAGCCGGTGATCTTAGAACGGGAAGAAATTGGCGGCCTGCTGAAAAATGCCAACCTGATAGAGAACTATCCGGGTTTTCCTGATGGAATCTCCGGGCCGAATCTTGTTGAGCTTTTCAAAAGGCAATTGGCAAATGCCGGGGTGACGGTCTCCTCTGAAAGAGTTCTGGAACTGGAGCATGAAGACGGGGCATTTCTAACAAAAACCAACCGAAGGACACTCAGATCCTCCATTGTCGTGATTGCAAGTGGCACAAAGCCCAAGAGAATTTCTGAGATTCGAATTACGGACGGCATCGACGATCGCATATTCTACGAGATCCATCCAATCCGGGGAGTTCAGAATAAGAGAGTGGCGATCATCGGAGCCGGCGATGCGGCATTCGATTATGCGCTTGGGCTGTCGCAAAACAATAAGGTTACAATCCTAAACAGAGGCGAGCAGGACAGGTGCATTCAAGTGCTGAGGGATAAGTGCATGAAATCTGAAGCTATCTCATATCTCACCAATGTGTCCGTGAAAGAAGTAACCGGCAAGGGTGACAGACTGCTTCTCTCCTGCCTCAATGGTGATAACCAAAAGGAACATCAGATTTATGCAGATTACCTGGTGATTGCTGCCGGAAGAGAACCCTGCCTTGATTTCCTGGATGAGAAGCTCGAGAAGTCTCTCGATGATTTAGTGAAAGCAAGCAGGCTCTATTTGGTCGGAGACGTCAAGAACAAGATGTACAGGCAAACTGCTGTTTGTGTGGGAGACGGTGTGAGGGCGGCCATGCAAATCTGCAGGAAAGTGAGGGGAGAGGACTCATGAAGGTAGTGGCCAAGGCGGGCAATGAAGAGGTAGCCACGGTCTATATCGCGGAGATGGACAATGGCAGGCTGATTGAATTCGTTGAGTCGGTCCAGCCGCCGATTCCGCGGGAGAAAAAGTGGGTTTTGATCGTCTCCACGCTGTACGGATGCCCGGTCGGCTGCCGCTTTTGCGATGCCGGCGGATATTATCAGGGCAAACTCTCCAAAGACGAAATCATGTCCCAGATAGACTATATGATAAAAAGGCGCTTTCCCGACCGTGGGGTGACGGTTAAGAAGTTCAAGATCCAGTTTGCGAGAATGGGAGACCCCGCTCTCAACCGGAACGTGCTGGACGTCTTAGAAGAGCTTCCCGGGGTTTATGACGCGCCCGGACTGATGCCCACGCTCTCCACAGTAGCTCCCACAAAGACTGAGCCGTTCTTTGAAAGATTGACCGAGATCAAGAACGAACTGTACCGGGGAAGATTCCAACTGCAGTTTTCAATCCACACCACGGATACGAAAAAAAGGGATTGGCTTATTCCGGTGGAGAAGTGGGACTTGGACGAAATCTCAAGATTCGGAGAGTCGTTCCACGGGAAAGGGGAGAGAAAGGTTACGCTCAACTTCGCTTTGGGTGACGGGATGCCGATCGACCCGAAAATTCTGCTACGCTATTTCAACCCGCATCAGTTTCTGATCAAGATAACCCCGGTCAACCCCACCTATCGGGCAAATGAAAATAAGATATACTCTCACATTCTACCGGAAAAAGAGAAGTACGAGATTATCGATGCACTGAAGGAAGCGGGGTACGAGGTCATCTTAAGCATCGGTGAATTAGAAGAGAATGACATCGGCAGCAACTGCGGCCAGTACGTGACCAATTACCTGAAACAGAAGAAAGGGGCGGTAGCCGGATACACATATCCGCTGCAGCATGAGTGATCGGAATCTAACTCGGGCTGATTACGTCCACAATCAAACCAGAACTCACAAAGAAGAGAAAGACAATCCTATGTTTCACGATATCCCAACGGCAATTGAGGAGAGGATGCGTTACCTGGTGTCTATGGATGAGAAAGATCGGCTGGATGGAACGCCCGCTGCGCGGAGACTCCGGCAGATACCGCCTGAGACGGGCAAGTTCATAGCGCTGCTTGCCACAACGGCTCCTCAAGGAACTTATTTAGAGATAGGCACAAGCGCCGGCTATTCCACTCTCTGGCTGACGTTAGCCTGCAGGGAGATCGGCAGAAAGTTGGTGACTTTTGAGGTGTTCGAAGGGAAAGCACGTCTTGCAGAGGAGACCTTCAAAACGGCAGGAGTCGAGGAGTTTGTGGAGCTTGTGGTTGGCGATGCCAGAAAATATTTGCACGACTACAAAGACATATCCTTCTGTTTTCTTGATGCCGACAAAGAGGTCTATTTCGACTGTTACGAAAAGATCGTGCCCAATCTGGTAAAAGGAGGTTTGCTGGTTGCTGACAATGCCACAACTCATAAGGAAGTGCTGACCCCCATGCTTGATAGAGCGTTGAATGATGAACGAGTCGACGCACTCATTGTGCCGATCGGAAGCGGTGTTTTGGTCTGCAGAAAATCGTAACACGGTCAGACGAGACAATACTTCGACCGCAGGAGCAAAAAAATGGAAACGATTCGCACAGAAAATCGCGACGGTGTAGCAGTGGTAACCCTGAATCGGAGAACCACGAATGCGATTAACCGGCAGCTGGTTGATGAGCTGACCGGGACCTTACGACAGATAAAGGGCGACTCTGATGCGCGCGGTGCGGTTCTCACGAGCTCAAATGAGAAGTTCTTCTCCATCGGTCTGGACATTCCGCAGCTCTTTGAACTCAACAGAGAGGATTTTGGGTCGTTCTACCGGGCATTCAACCGGCTGTGCATCGACCTTTACACCCTGCCCAAACCCCTGGTGGCGGCCATAACCGGGCATGCCACGGCGGGTGGCTGTATTCTGGCTCTCTGCTGCGACTACCGATTCATCGCCCAGGGTAGAAAACTCATGGGAATGAATGAGATCAAGCTTGGAGTTCCGGTTCCGTATCCGATTGACTGCATCTTCCGACAGCTGGTCGGCGTTCGGATTGCCCGGGAGGTGGTGGATTCCGGAGAGTTTTATCCTCCGGATGAGTTGATCGGTATGGGCATGGTGGATCAGGTGCTGCCCTTAGAGCAGGTTTTGCCCAAGTCGATCGACAAAGTCCGGCTCTTGGGTTCATATCCGCAAGAAGCGGTGGAGATGATCAAACGCAACCGTACCGAGGCGATTGAGGCAGAAATCCTGGCGCGCTTGAAGGAGAGGGAAGAGTTATTCATAGAATGCTGGTACTCCGACGAGGTGCGGAAGCGGCTGAAAGAGGCGATGGAGAAATTCTGAGGGGAGCTCAAGTTAGGTGAGACGTCTGGCGGTCCCCAAAGCGACCAAGGATCTCTGTTTCCCAAGCCGAAGCTCAAGAGACAAAATCACGGTGCTAGACAGGAAATCATATAAGTGGTTCTACGACCACATTCACAGCCGCTACTATGATCTTCTGATGAAGTACTGCTTTCTGCCTTTCGGCGGAGAGGCCAAATGCAGAGAGGAATTGATAGCGCCGATCGATTTCTCGCCGGGAGAGAAAATCCTTGACATGTGCTGCGGCACCGGTGGAGCTACCCTTGCCATCGCCGGGAAAGCGGGAGAGGCAAGCGAGATAATCGGGATGGATCTCTCCTTGGGGCAGCTAAGACGAGCCAGGAAAAAGAGACATTTGAGCAAGGTGCGGTTTCTTGAAGGAGACGTCGCCAGCACAGGGTTTGAGGAAGGTTCCTTTGATAAGGTATTCATCACTCATTCTCTTCACGAGATGCCAAGGCGGACCCGGCTCGAAGTCCTCACCGAGGCAAAGAGAGTTCTTAAAGACAGGGGTCGAGTGATTGTCTTGGAGTTGGACAATCCAGAGAGCATCTTTGTTCGGCTCTTCGCAGGTTTGTGGCTTTTCTACTGGCTGCCCTTCAATGCTGAAACGTCCACGCGAAGGGATATGCTGAAGCACGGGCTGGCGAACGAGGTGAGGGAAGCGGGCTTTCAGAAGGTTCGAAAAATCTCCAAACTCCGGGGCGTGTGCCAGGTTGTGGAAGGTGAGAAATAATGGACAATGTCGTCTATTTGCGCGACTTATGCTCCGCTCTGGCTCAGTCCAATGGCTCCGCAATTAAGCAGCCGGAAAACATAAGATATCACCTGGAAAAATGAGAGAACCTCATGGAAAAAGCTGAACTGGCAAAGAAGATAAAAGCCGCGGCGTACTTAACCGGACAGTTCAAGCTGCGGTCCGGCAGAATCAGTTCCTTCTATTGGGACAAGTATCGCTTCGAGAGCGATCCGGTGCTGTTTAGCGCCGTGGTAGATGAGATGGAGAGGCTCCTGCCGGAGTCTTTCGACAAGCTTGCGGGTTTGGAGATGGGGGGTATTCCGTTGGTAACTTGTCTTTCCCTGAAGACCGGTAAGCCGTGTCTATTTGTCCGCAAGATCGCCAAGCCATACGGCACCTGCAACCTGGTAGAGGGTGGATTTCAGGCAGGCGAGACGGCGGTGGTCATAGAAGACGTGATCACCGTTGCCGGTCAGGTGTGCGCCTCGGTGAAGCAGATGAGGGAGTTGGGGTTGGTGGTTAAGGACGTGGTTTGCGTGATAGACCGACAGCAGGGCGGCAGGGAGAATCTCAAAGAGATAGGATGTTCACTTGCTTCGGTCTTCACCCTGGACGAGTTGGAGAGCCTGACATAGGTTTGTATCTTCCGGTATGTGTTAAGAATCTTCGAGGAGAAAGGGGATCGAATGAAGAATCGACGGGCTGACGTTCAATCGTGGGAAGGGAAGAGCTTGAGAGCCCGCGTACTGTACTCAAGGGCGGGAGTTGCCCAGCACATCTGGATCGAAAACGAGAATGGCGCCGTTCTCATCGACGCCGGCGACGGGCTGATCAGAGATCTAATCTCCAATGACCTTGATCCCAAGCGAATCCGGGGTGTGATCTTCACTCACGGTCATTTTGATCATGTGGGGGGTCTGCATTCTCTTCTCGGGTTCATGAGGATGATAGGCAGGACGGAACCTCTGCCGATTGTTACTCCAGAGGGATGTAAAGAGGTGGTTTCTCTGGTTGATAACTTCAAGAACTGTTATCCTGACACCATTCCCTTCGAGATTCGGCGAAAGGAGATTCGGTCTCAACAGATCATACGGATCGCAGACATGAGCATCAGAGCTTATGCCGTCGTTCATTGCGGAAGCATCGAGGGATCTGAGATACTTGACCGGATTCCGGCTATGGGGTATCGGATTTCCCATGAAGGAGAAACCATAGCGGTAAGCGGCGACACCGGATTCTGTCCTTCTCTCAAGAGGCTGGCAAAGGGAGCGGATCTGGCAATCATCGAGGCAGGCTATAAAAAGAGCAAGGGTGTGGACGGGGAGGTTCTGAAAAAGGTGCATTTGTCTGAAGACCTGGCACAAGAGATCGGAAGGCTGGCGAAGAATTTCGTTTTAGTCCACAGGGGCGAGGGGCAATAAATCCCAACATCAGGGTGTTGGAACCCGTTAATAAAACGTATTAGATGGTCATCCGACAACCCGGGGAGGCTGGGGAAAAATTGTGGGAATACCACGCCCAACCACGTAGTATACCGGGGGATGTTAGGGGGGAAACCTAACAGGCATCGGATCTGATTCTTACGCCATGAAGAGAATCCGCTCTCACTTTTCAAAGATCGCGCATATCTACGACGATTTGAGAACCACGGACTTGGAGCCAATCCTGTTCATCAGAAAGAAACTCGAACATCTAGACAGAATCGAGGCCGCCGACATTGGTTGTGGTGGAGGAAGATATGACGTGAGACTGTTCGAGCAGTTGGGAGAGAGGCTGTGGTTAACCTGCATCGATGATAGTGAGAAGATGCTGCAGGAACTCACCAAGAAGCTTCAGAAACACAAAATCACGAACTACAAAACAGTGAGAACGCAGGCTCGGGTTCTGCCGCTGAAAGACAATTCTTTAGACGCGGTAATCACCTTGAATGCCCTGCATCACTTCATAGTCCTGGATTTTCTTGGTGAGGCATCCCGGATCTTGGCGGTGATGAGCGGTTCTCCATTTATGGTCGGTCACGGGAACAGAACACGAGGACCATCTTGGGGGAGATTCGCTCTTGGCCATCATGAAAAAGAGAAACGACTATCTGAACTAAATGAATTGATTTGCGTTCCGTAGTATTTTTTGAGGGGTTGCATTAAGTCGTAATGAATCGGGGAGGAGAGATTATCAGACACTGCAAAAACCAGGGAGTCATCAGATGACTGCTGAGATACTGAAAGTTCTCGTATCTGTGTTTGCATTTATGACAGCCTTTCTCACTTTTTTGACGTACTTTCAGAAAAAGAAACACAGTCGGGAAACTGAGAACCTAAAGAAAACCATCGACAAGCTGAAACGGGAAAACTATTCATTGCGCCCCGCTCTTGATCCCGAATGGGATAGGAGCATCACCATTGAGGCAAAGCACCTCATCCAAGTATTGGGAATTAGTTATTTGGGGCCTTTCCTTCACTGTCGGGAAGAATTGATAGATTTCTTGAAGAATAGAAAAGGCCGACTTCAAGTTTTGTTGTTGGACCCCGAGAGTGACGCCTTTGCAGAAAGATCGAGATTTGAAGACGACAATGTCAATAGACTGAACCATGAGTTACAGGCTTCAATTAGCATCCTGAAAGACATTCGCGATAAGAGTCGATCTAATAACCTGGAAGTGCGTCTCCACAGAAAGAAACCTGATAGATCACTCTACGTAATCGATAGCGATGATAGGTCGGAGGAATCAGGGATTATGCTCATTAATTATTATCCCCAGAAGGCAAAAACTAGAGGGTATGTTGGGGAGCGGTACCTGGCATCCCAATCTCTACTGCGAGATAAAGACAGTTATGAGAAGAACCTCGTCATATATAAAACCTTGTGGTCCAGTGCAAGAACGATGGCGCTATGAATAAGAAAACTGATCTTCTGTCATCGACGAACAGGCCGCTTAACGGGAAATAGTCGCAACGAGGATCATAGACTATCATTCCACGTTTTACCTTTATGATCAGCAGGAGTTCGAAGAGGCTCTAGGGAGGTTTGAGGCGAACATTATTCATCATTTCAAAGATCCAGACAATATCGTATGGCATGACGAGAACGTAATGTTGACTGTAAGAAGAAAGGCTCGGCCACAAACATCGTAACAGGCTGGCAGCCAAGCTCAAAGTCGGAGCAGGCGTGATATCTCTGTCTACGAACTTCAGTTTCCCCGTTTTTTTTCTTGACAACCCGGCGAAAAGATGTACGTATATAGAGACGTGTGAATGATAACGTCGGTGACCTCACAGCGAAAGGAGGCGTGATTTATGAAAGCGGGAAGAGCGAAAGTTAAGGTTAATGTCACGCCCGGGGGGAAGTCGCTGGTAAGCTGAGGTTGTTGCTTTCGGAAAACCAGCGGCCTTCCCCAAGGGACGGCCGTTTCATATATCCGGGCCGCGGGCGTGAGATGCGTCCGCGGTTCTCTTTTTGAGCGCATTACTGCATCCAAAGCCGCGGAACAACGGTTTCGCGGCTTTTTTTATTCTTGGAGAGGAACAGACAATGAATATAATGGAATTGGGATGGAATTCGTTTTTCGAACAACACTTTGGACAATTCAAGAGACAAGGTTTAAAGCCCGGCAGGGTGGCCCGTGAGCACAAGCAAAGATATGCGGTTTATAGTCAGCACGGCGAACTGATAGCCGAGGTATCCGGGAAAATCCGTCATGCTGCGCGCTCAAGAAGCGACTTCCCCGCAGTTGGTGACTGGGTGGCGGTCGCGGCTCGACTGCACGAAAGGAGAGCGACAATCCAGGCCCTCCTCCCCCGGACGAGCAGTTTTTCCCGGAAGGCCGTACTCTCCGGGGGAATGCCCGATACAGGAGGTAAGATCGAGGAGCAGGTACTCGCCACCAACGTGGATACCGTCTTCTTGGTCTGCGGTTTGGATGGAGATTTCAACCTGAGGCGAATCGAACGCTACCTGACAGTCGCGTGGGACAGCGGAGCCAACCCGGTGGTCGTACTCAACAAGTCAGACCTCTGTTCGGACGTTGAGGCGTATATCAAGGAGGCTGAATCCTGTGCCTTTGGCGTCCCCATTCGTCCTATGAGTGCAGTTGAAAACGAGGGAGTGAATGCTCTACGTGAGTATCTGGACGTCGGAAAGACGGCCGTATTCCTCGGCTCATCAGGAGTTGGCAAGTCGGCCCTGATCAACAGCCTGCTTGGAATCGAGCATTTGAAAGTGGCCGCAGTGCGCGAATCCGACGGCAGGGGACGGCATACCACGGCAGTTCGGGAGATGATACTCGTTCCAACCGGAGGTGTCGTGATAGACACGCCCGGAATGCGCGAGCTCGCAGCATGGGGCGATGATGAGGGACTCAAAAAGACCTTTGACGATATCGAGCAGCTTGCCGCCCAATGCCGATTCCGCGACTGCAGTCACCAACACGAACCGGGATGTGCGGTTCAAGAAGCACTAGAGCAGGGTACTCTGGACGCCGGGCGCATGCGAAGCTACAGCAAGCTGTCAAAGGAACTGAAGTACCTGGCCATTCGCAAGGACCAGCGGGCACGACTGGATAACGAGAGGATTTGGAAGAAGATCAGTCAATGGTCAAAGAGCAGGAGGAAACTTGAGTAGATAGTAGATGAGGAGCGGTGTGTCCTTTTCCCGAATGATATAGAGGCAAGCACATGAGCAAAAAGAGGGAACTGCGCAAAGGCATCAGTGACGGAGTATTGGGAGAAGCGGCCAGTCGTTTCGGAGTGGCCAAAGATGAGTTCACGAAATTACACGATTCTTTTATCATCAGAGAGGGCAACGCCACCGTTGGGAAATCCCTGTATCTATACGAACGTGGAGAGAAGGGCTTCCTCCTCAGGCTAACAACTCCGGAACATGTGGATTTTAGGCTAATTCCCGGAGAGGTGAATTGGATCAACTATCTTGCTGATAATGGGATATGCGTTCCCCGGGCGATTCCTTCTCAAAACGGGAACTTAGTTGAGATCATCGAGGTGGACGATTCCACTTGTGCCGCTGTGTCTTTTGAGAGAGTGGAGGGCAGGCCGATTAATTTTGTTGACGGTGATGAGTGGAACGGTGAGCTGTTCGTAGAATATGGCCGGACAATAGGGAAGATGCACGCTCTCACCAAGAGATATGAACCTGCAGATAAGTCTCTCAATAGGATAAAGTGGCATGAGCAGGATTGGCTTGACAGTGGCCTGCTTCCCCCAAAATCGCTTGTTCGCCGGAAATGTGGTGAGTTCACGGAGGCCCTGTATACTCTGCCCAAAGAGAGAGACTCCTACGGACTCATTCACGGAGATGCCCACCCGTGGAATGTTCTGCTGCATGAGGGGAAAATCGTACTGACTGATTTTGACTTTTGTGAGCAGAGCTGGTTTGTCTCCGATATTGCGATTATTCTGTTCTACGCCGTCATGGCACCAATAGAGGGTATGGACAAGATATCCTTTACCGCTTACTTCATGAAAAACTTCATGAGGGGGTACGGGAAGGAAAACAGCATAGATGCTTTCTGGCTGAAGCAGATACCGAGTTTTCTTAGATTGAGAATGATCTCCAAGTATATCTTGCACTACCAGGAGTGGAAGTCTGGCATCATATCAGAGAGGCGAAAGTCCGCATTCATGGAGTGGAAGCGCAAGATCGAGAATGACGTTCCTTACCTCGATATCGATTTCTCCGAATTCGGTTAGAGGTTTAAAGATCAAGCCCGGAGCTTCCGAGGATTAATGGAACGCGAAGGTGCAAGTGAGATGGGAGAGGAAAAACCATGGACATATTTGAATGGATCAAACGAGAACTGAAGCCGAAGGCTTGCACGTCGGAGGAGCTAATCTATGATGACGTGGAATCACAGTCGGGCCGTTGTTTACCGATCATCTATCAACCGTTCGATGCGGCAAAAAGGTCACACTGGAGGGACCGGGGATCGCTCTTTGATTTTCTCCTTTCCACAGGCGGAAGGAGGCTGCTGGATTTCGGCCCGGGCGATGGCTGGCCATCTCTGATTGTGGCCCCCTTTGCGGACCAGGTCGTAGGAGTCGACGGCTCGCGTCGACGGGTTGAGGTATGCACGGAGAATGCCGGACGACTCGGCATCTCGAATGCACGATTTGTGCACGTAGAGCCGGGTTCGCCCCTGCCTTTTCCGGATCATAGCTTTGACGGTGCGATGGCCGCATCATCAGTAGACCAGACAACTGAACCAAAGGCTGCATTGAGGGAGCTATATCGCGTTCTGCGTCCGGAAGGGCGCCTCCGAATTCACTACGAGGCTCTTGGCATCTACCGGGGCGGCCAGGAACGAGACGTCTGGCTTTGGGACATCGACGGTGACAAGGTCCGACTCATTCTGTATGACCGATACATTGATGAGGAGCGTGTGGAACAATATGGGTTGACTTTTGCGATGACCAAGCAGGAGCTGCTGGCGCGTCTCTCCCGGGAAGGCTCTGCTCTCTCGTTTGAGGAGATTACCGTGCCGCTTCTAAAAGAGGCTCGCCCGGCAATCACCGATGCCGGGGTTTGCTATCTTAATCATGCGTCTGGAAAGACAATGGTGTCGTGGCTTGAAGAGATCGGATTCCAGGCGGTGATTCCTTCGCACAGCGGAGCCGATTTCGCAGGTCAGCTGTTCGAACAACTGTCCGAGCGGGATCGTCCGAATGATATGAATGGCGTTGACGAGTTGCTGCGGCCGTTAGTAAAGATTGTCGTGCAGATGGCCGCGCCGATAGAAAGCGATCCCCCGATCACAGCCATCAAGTGAACTCCCACGCTGGTCTAATCGGGAACGAGCTGCAAGCAGAACAAGGAGGAACAAACACATGCACGCAAGAAACGAATGGGAGGAGTTCTTCGACGGACACGCACCTGTCTACATGGAGAACGTCTTCACAAAGAATACCGTGGCTGAAGTGGACTTCATGATCAAAGAACTAAAGTTCTCGCCGGGGATTCGAATTCTGGACATGGGGTGCGGGACTGGGCGGCACTCAGTCGAATTGGCCAAACGGGGGTATTCGGTGACCGGCGTGGATCTCTCCTCCGGCATGTTGGCGCAGGCAAGGGAGGCTGCCAGCAAGGCCGGGGTTGAGGTCAAGTGGATTCATGGCGACGCCACGAAGTTCAAAACAGACAAATCGTTCGACGCGGCCATCTGTCTGTGCGAGGGAGCGTTCGGGTTGTTGGGCAAGACTGATGATCCGTTGGAGCAGGGATTATCCATACTTCGAAACATCAATAGGGCTCTTAAGCCTAATTCCAAGTTGATGATGACTGTGCTCAATGGGTTGGCCTTGATCCGCAAGTACAAGCAGGAGGATGTGGAAAAGGGGGTCTTCGACCCGGTCGCGCTGGCCGAGGTTTATCCGATGGAGTACGATACCCCCGAGGGCAAGAAGAGCATGATGGTGAGAGAGCGAGGATTTACATCGACCGAGTTAAAGTTAATGTTTCGCCATACCGGATTCGAGGTAGACCACATCTGGGGAGGAACCGCAGGCAACTGGGGACGGCGCAAGATTGATTTGGATGAGATTGAGATAATGATTATCGCGACTAAGAGAGCCGATTCAACCTAACCGCATGACAGCATACAACCGCCCCTTGGCTCTTCTCTGGCACTGGCCGTGGTCAGATTAGTTGTGCGTAACTTTCGGTCAAGAAATATCGTAGTTAGAGTATCTGAAACGGAAATGATATAGGAGCAGGTTTGACGCACAACGTGGCCCCCAGCGCCCCTACCGCCCCCTCGGAGAGGATTGTTGCGTTGGATGCTCTTCGCGGGTTTGCCGTTTTAGGCATCCTGATTATGAACATCCAAATCTTCGCCATGATCGAGGCGTCGTATCTGAACCCAACCGCGTTTGGTGATCTGACCGGCATCAACAAATGGGTCTCGGTGCTAAGCCACCTGTTCGCCGACGGAAAGTTTTTGAGCATCTTCTCGATCCTGTTCGGCGCAGGGATCGTGCTCATGACCAGCAAAGTTGAAACTGAGGGCGGAAGGTCGGCTGGTTTGCATTACAGACGCACCCTATGGCTGATCGTGATCGGATTGATGCATGCATACCTGCTCTGGTACGGCGACATTCTGGTAGGATATGGAATGTGTGCGCTGCTGGTTTTTCTTTTTCGAAAACTCTCGCCCAGATTGCTGCTGCTACTGGGCGTGCTGTGCGCCGCTGTGTCGTCTGTAATGTTTCTGTTCTTCGGATGGTCGACGCAGTACTGGCCGCAGGAGGCTTACCAGCAGATGATCGAGGCCTGGACACCGAGTGCGGAGATTATCAGCAGGGAGATCGCTGCATATCAGGGCGGCTGGACGGAGCAGATGTCGCATCGCCTGCCCACGGCCCTTAAGTTTCAAACCCAGGTATTCTTGGTTTTTCTGGCATGGCGGGCAGGCGGTCTCATGCTAATCGGCATGGCGCTGTTCAAGTGGGGCGTGCTCACGGCTCAACGCTCGAGACGCTTTTACCTCGCGCTGATGTCCATCGGTTTCGGGCTGGGCTTCCCAGTGGTGATCTATGGTATCGTGCGCAACTACCAGGCAAACTGGTCGTTTGACTACTCCATGTTCATCGGAGTCCAGTTCAACTATTGGGGCAGCATTCTGGTTGTCCTCGGATACATCAGCTTGGTTATGCTGATCTGCAAATCCGGGCTTGTGCAGAAAGTTGTCCGCCGGTTCGCGGCCGTGGGTCGCATGGCGCTCACCAATTACCTCCTGCAGACCATAATCTGTACAACCATCTTCTACGGCCATGGTTTGGGGCTGTTCGGGCGGGTTGAACGAAGCGAGCAAATCCTGATTGTCATCGGTATATGGGTGTTTCAGTTGCTCATCTCGCCGTTGTGGCTGGGCCATTTTCAGTTCGGCCCGGCAGAGTGGTTGTGGCGGACGCTCACTTATCTCAGGGTGCAGCCCATGAGAAGGAGAGCAGGGTAAGGCGGGAGGACACCCGGGTTACACGGTGACCGGCGTTACACAGGAAGCTGGCTCACTCCGCGTTACTTCGACCGGCCAACGTTTGTCTGCTTGACATTCAGGCAAAAGTGGATATTTTGTACTATCTGCAGATTCGAGTCAGTGCCTGCGCGAGGCTCCACTCTGGCGAGATCTGTAAGGAGCAACGAAAGGAGAACAGGAGATGAGCGACGAAGTCTACGAGCAACTCGCCGACGCCTTGGACAAACTTCCCAATGGTTTTCCCAGAACTCCATCGAACGTCGAAATACTGCTTCTGAAGAAGATCTTTTCACGCGAAGAAGCTTCGCTCGCCATCAAGTTATCCGGCAGCATGGAACCGGTTGACGTTATCGCCAGGAGGCTGGGGTTGCCCGCGGAAGAGGCCAGGGCGAAGCTGATGGAGATGGTCAAGCGGGGGTTGTTGTGGTTCGATAAGGAGGGCGGGAAGCCCCGGTTCAGATTAGCCCCGTTCGTGGTCGGAATCTACGAGTCGCAGTTGGAGAACATGGATCACGAGTTTGCACATCTGTTTGAAGAATACATGTCCGATGGCGGGGCAGTCGGGATCATGAGACCGCAGCCGGCCCTGCATCGCGTAATTCCCGCACAGGGCGCGGTGAAATCGGAGTGGATTCTGCCCTATGACGACGTTCGATCGATTCTCCTTGCGGCCAAATCGTTTTCCGTGCGTGACTGCATATGCCGGGTGCAGCAGGATCAAGTTGGCCGCAAGTGTGATTTCCCGCTCAAAAACTGCCTCTCCTTCTCCTCGATTGAGCGCAAGCCCCGCCCGGGTGATATCTCGAAAGAAGAAGCGCTGGCCATTCTTGACGAGACTGAGGAGATCGGATTGGTTCATACCGTGAGCAACGTGGCCGAACAGTTCGGCTATGTCTGCAACTGCTGCGGCTGCTGCTGCGCTATCCTGAGGGGAATCACCGACTGGGGGGTCGACGAGTCAGTGGCCTATGCCAACTACTACTCCGTGATCGACGCGGACGAATGCACAGGCTGCGAGGCGTGCATCGAGCGATGCCAGGTGAATGCGATCTCCGAAAGGGAAGGAGTTAGCATCGTCGATCAGAAAGCATGTATCGGCTGCGGGTTGTGCGTTACCGGATGTCCAAGTGAGGCAGCCAAGCTGGTTCGAAAGCCGGATTATGAAATCGTGCCGCCTCCGGTTGACTTTGCCACCTGGGAACAGGAACGCCTGCGCAACCGGGGACTGATCGAGTAATCAGTGCTCATGGCCAGAGATCATAACTCATGAAGGTGCGAAGAACAGATACAACTGAGAAGGAGGTTTTATGTTCGACAAACTAAAATCTATTTTGAGCAGGCTGGACGCCGATTACGCAGACATCCGGTATGAGGTCAAGAAGGACACCATCGTCTCTTTCAGCGGGAAGGAACTGACGGAGATCGGCGCCAACTCCACGGACGGATTTGTGATAAGAGCGCTGAAGGACGGGGGGATGGCCTCGGTCGTTTTCACCAAGGAGACCGACGCTGAGAAAGCCGTGCGCAGCGTTATGGAGAACGCCGGATTGATCGCGCGAAACGTGGAAAAGCCTGCAAAACTGGCCGAGGTAGAGCTGGTGCAGGATGCGTTTGTTCCGGCACTAAAGGAGGACCCGAGAGACGTTTCCATGTCCGAGAAACTTGAGCTTGTCCGGAAGTATAACGACATTCCGCTGGGTCACAAAAAAATAGCCACCACGTCGATCACCTACCAGGATGTCATCAGAGAGAAGCACTTCCTGAACTCTGAGGGAACCCAGATAAGGGAGGACCTGGTAACTACCAGGATAGCCGGCGAGCTGATAGGCAAGGACGGAGACCTGACCCAGAACGTGAGAGTCAGCACCGGCGGAAGTCACGGATTCTCAACCGTGCGTGATCAGGAGGACTATTTTGAGAAGCGCACCAAAATCGTTCTGGATCTCCTGCAGGCCAAGCCGGTTGACGGCGGAGTGCACAATTGCGTTCTCAATCAGAGCCTGGCAGGTGTATTCACCCACGAAGCCTTCGGCCATTATTCCGAAGCGGATCTGATAGAAAATCTCCCTTCCATGCGCGAGAAGATGAAGATAGGGAGCAAGCTGGGCCATGACGTCCTAAACATAGTCGATAATGCCACGCTTGCTGACCAGCTTGGATTTTACAGATACGATGACGAGGGCGTTCAGGTGCGCCCGACGCAGCTTATGAAGAACGGAGTGTTAACCGGCCGTCTGCACTCAAGGAGGAGTGCTGAGGAATTCGGAGAGCCGGTCTCCGGTCACTGTATTGCTCAGGATTATCGTTTTGCCCCCATCATAAGAATGGGGACCATCTTCATCGAACCTGGAACACATGGTCTGGAGGAGCTGGTAGCCATGCTAAGGGATGGATTATATATCCTGGATGCCAAGGGCGGGGCTACCGCCGGAGAGAACTTCACCTTCGGGGCGCAGTATGGCTACCTGGTAAAAGGCGGGAAGGTAAGAGAGATGGTGCGCGACATAAATATCTCCGGCAACCTGTACGAGACTATGAAAAATATCACCGCCGTGGGCAACGATGTGGCATTTTCGAAGATCGGAGGGTGCGGCAAGGGACCCATCATGCAGTTGAACATTCGTTCCTGCTCAGGTGGCCCGCATATACTTGTCAACGGCCTGGTAATAGGAGGTGCATAGTGGAACAGCTACTTCAAATGGCAAAGAAGGTTTGCGATAAGACAGAGATCTACTCGATCGAATACGCGGACAACTCCGTTTTCTTCGAGAATGCCAAGCTTAACAACATGGACAGCAAATTCCAGTCTGGGATCTCCTTGAGGATAATCAAAGAGGGCAAACTCGGTTTTGCTTACACCAGAAATCTGACAGATCGCCAGGAGTTCTTACAGAACGCGCTTGACTCTCTTAAAGGGGGAGTGGAGGCAAGTTTTGATTTCCCGCTCACCAGGAAGCTCCCTCAGCTTGACACTTTCGATTCGTCTGTTGAGAGTCTCTCTACGGAGAAGATGGTGGGGGAGTGCGCCAGGGTCTGTGATCTGTTTAAATCTGCAACAGATTCCGAGATCGAAATGGCTGCATCTGCGAATACCGGCAACCTCCGCATCATGAATAGCGCCGGGACGGACGTTTCGATGAGATCTTCAGAATACGGCATATTCGGGAATATCATATATCCCGGAACCGGAGTCGGCATCTGGCGGGCCTTCCAGAGCAAGAGCTTTGGAAAGATGCCGGATGATCTTGTCAAAGAGATGATCGACCTCTACAAGAAAACCTCCAGGGTGGTGGAGCCCAAAGGCGGCAAGATGAAGGTGATGTTCATGCCGGGCAGCCAGATCACCTTCAATTGGAGAATTGAGAGCGGAATCAGCTCCAAGAGCGTTTACGAGAAGGTATCACCCGTTGCGGAAAAGGTTGGAGAGAAGATATTCGATGAGAAGCTTACCATCTGCGATGATCCACTGAATGATAAGTTTCCCGGAGCGCGTTGTTTTGACGATGAGGGTGTGGCATGCAAGCCCCTGACGATTGTCGAGAATGGAATATTAAGAAGCTTCTACTATGATCTGGATTATGCCAAGAAGATGAGTGCCCAGCCGACAGGACACGGCTACAGGACTACCAGGTGGGGAGGCGACCGGCTCACTCTGAAGCCGATACCGGCGCTTTCTCACGTGAGCATAAGACCGGGTAAGAAGTCGTTTGCAGAGTTGGTGAAGTTAATCGACAAAGGTATAATCATCGAAAACGCGCTGGGATTTCACAGCGGCAATATTCCCAATGGCAATTACTCGGTCGGCGTGAACCCCGGGTTCTATGTGGAGAATGGCGAGATATTGGGCCGGGTGAAAGACGCCATGGTGGCAGGCAACATCTACGAGACGCTGAAGAATGTGGTGGACATGGGCGATACGCTGTATCCTTCCCATGACGGAGCCTGGGTGCCGGTGATATTGTGCGACAACGTCAGTGTAGCCACCAAGAACTGAATTGTCGAATTCTGTGCCCGTCCGGTCCCCCAGACCCGACAGGAGATATGCGCCGGGTCAGGGGACCCGGCGGCCACTGGAATTCGCGAAAGAGAGTGCGTATCACCTCTTAGGACCGAAATCTGGTTCATACCTTATTAGAGGTCAGCGTTTATGCTAAAGAGTTGTTCCTGCCAAGGGAGGCACATCCAATGACGCAGATTAATCCAAAAGCAACGACTATTCTGTTGGGTGTTCTGGTCCTGATCATGCTGATCTTCGCGTGTAGTACTTCGAAGCGCCACGGCCCTTCAGATTTCGTAGATGTCTTGCTGTCGGCTCCGGAGACGGCGAGGATGTATGGCAGGGAATTCGTGCTGGAAACCTACATATACTGTGACCTAATGCCGGTCATCCCTCCCGATAACCTTGATTTGATCGCGGCGATCAGAGTTGTTGCAGTCGATTCATTGCGGATTCCCGGGTCGCTTGATGCTGATCGATTGTGGTTGATCAAAGGCCAAGAGATTGCGTGGGAGACTGAGTTGTCCATTGGGTCAGCCGCGTACCCATTCATACTGGAGAAAGTTGCTAGGCAAGGGCCGTGCTGCGGTCCAGGCACTTTTGTGGAGGTGGTTGTGCGGTTGGTGGATACGGAGTCCAGGAGAACCTTTTTGCTCAGAGCTTCCCATCAGGGTGTAGGCGCAGTTTACTAGTACCGGCGCCGGCTTGCAGGACAACTGCCTTGGGTGCCTGTCGGGTCCCCCGGACCCGACAGGAGATATGCGCCGGGTCAGGGGACCCGGCGCGCAAATCAAAAGAATTGCCTCTGACTGAGTGTTCGGTCAACTTCAGAATCGGACCCGTCTGTGTCTTGGCTGAAGAAGGAGACGGTCCAGGCCGCCAATGATCAAAAGGGTCAAAACGCCAAGGATCAGTAAGCCCAGATTTCCATTCAGACCTATTAAGAGATTCTCGACAAAAGCGACGACTCCCGAACCAAGTTCGGGCCCAGGCAGGACGTGAGAAAAGGCTCTGCCCAGCGGTCTCAAGTCCACATAATAGACTGTGACCCCCGCCCCGACGACTATCCCCAAGATCGTCAGGAAGATATTCAGAAGATCGAAAGGAGACTTCGTCTCTCCCTGTGGGGGAAGCATCTTTACGACAGATTTTGCGAAGCCTTTGGAAAGTTCAAAGCCCTCCTCCTTGTCAAGCCCGGCGTAGACACCCTGGTACTGTTTCACAGCTTCCCTGCAGAGCGGGCAACTCTCCAGGTGTCTTTTGGTCAATATCGCGATCTCTCGAGAGAGATTCCCATCCAGATAATTCTGGATTTCCTCATCGGTTAGATGTTTCAATGACATAAATCCTCCCGCCGATATTTCGCCAATAATCTTTCCTTCAAAAGTCTCCTTGCCCGAAAGAGATAGCTTTTGACAGTCCCTTCGGGCAATTCCATCATCTCCCCAATTTCCCTGTAACTCATCTGATCCAGATGATAAAGCGTCAGTATGGTTCGGTAATGTACCGGCATTTTCTCGATTTCGTTTTGGAGAAGAGAGAAGACCTCTCTTCCCTCGACAATTTCATCCGGGCGAACGCTGCAGTCGGATACGGTCTCGATGGTCTGCTCCTCCGGCGTCAAGTCGTCAAAAAGTGGAACCCTCTTCTTCTCCAGATAGTTAAGGCACGTGTTATATGTGATCCTGGCAATCCAGGTGGAGAGCTTCGCCTCAAACTGAAAGCCTCTTAGATTCTGGTACACCTTCAGAAATACGTCCTGGCAGACGTCCTCCTGGTCGGACGTGTTCTGGATCATCCGGAACACAATATGGCTGACCAGCCGCTGATGCTGCTCGACGATCGACTCGAAAGCCCTCTTGTTGCCGGCCAGCGTCTTTTTGACCAAAAGCCTGCTGTCCATCTTTTCTGCTTCCACAACTTTTAGACAGTCAGCGCACAAGAAATGTTGCACATTTTCTTGCAGTGCGATGCAACTTTTCTCAACACCGCCGGTCTAATGTGACAGAAAACGATATGAACAGGCAAATGAAACAGAAAGGAGAAAGCCATGGCCAGTCTCAATGAAGTGCTAATTCCGATCGTGGTCTTCGCAGGGTTCGCCTTCATCATCAAGATCATTCTGGACTACGCCACCAGGGGCAAGCTTATTAACAAAGGCATGGTGGACGAGAGCGTCAAGTATCTCTACCTGGGCAAACCCGAAGGTCAGGTTGCCTCATCGTTGAAATGGGGGATGGTTGCGATTGGTATCGGAGCAGCTATCTTCGTGGGCCAGATGGTGCGGCCTTCGCTGCAGGAGGAGGTTACCATCGGCTGTATGTTCCTATTCGGGGGTATCGGGCTGGTCATCTACTACGCCATCACCCGGAAGACGCTGGAGAGGTCCAGAAGAGAGAACTCCGGGCCGCAGGTGCCGTAGCGTCGTTCTCGACATTATAAGTTCCTTATCCTTACTCCTTCTTAAGGACCTCACCCCCTGTTTCCCCCTCTCCATCCTTCGACAAGCTCAGGACGATGAGCGAAGTCGAATCGTAAAATGGAGAGGGGGACCGAGGGGGAGAGGTATTAGTGCAGGGCTCCCGCCACAAGCTTCTTTAGTGCTTGACTAATAATCCCAATTTCGTTAAATATAGAAAATCACACGCGGGAACAGGGAAAGGATTTCACTTTCCGCTTTGTCGTTATTATGAAAATCAGAACCATCACCACCGGCGTCACCTTCAAGTCCCCAGAGGATTTTGAGAAGATCAAGTCTCTGGCAGAGTTCAACCAGAAGGCAAAGACGTTTTTTGAAGAAAACGGGTATGAGGTCCAGACCACCAGAATAGCCACAAACTCATGGCAGGAATATCTACAGGCTACAACCAGCGCGGAACTTCTGGGCCTGATTCGAAAAGTCGAAGAGATCTGCCGCGGTCTGGAGGTTAGTTTTTTCAACATCGGCTATGCCGGTACCCCGGAGGCGATCGAAATCTTGCCGGAGATTATCAGGAGCACATCACTCATTTCCTGCTCCGGCAAAATCGGTGATTTAGAAAGTGGAATCGATTCCGAGAACCTGAGAGCGTCGGCAAAGGTCATCAAGCGCATTTCCGAGGTGAACGAAAACGGGGTGGGCAATTTCCGATTCTGTGCCTGGTGCAACTGCAAACCCGGGATACCCTTCTTCCCGGCGGCATACCACGAGGGCGAAAACTCGTTTTCCATCGGCCTGGAATGCAGCGATCTGGCGATGAGAGCTTTTTCAAACTCGAAGAATCTACTGGAGGCAGAGGAGAACCTGAGATCAATAGTCGAAGAGGAGTTAAGAAAGGTCCAGGACATAGCACAACAAGTCTCGATAGAATGCAATATCCGGTTCAGGGGGATTGACGCATCTCTTGCCCCGTCGCTGGACAAGGATGAAAGCCTGGCATTCGCCTACGAAAAGTTAGGGATCGGTAAATTCGGACAACCCGGCACGCTGGCGATCTCTGCCATGATCACGGGCGTTTTGAAGAGCCTCGCCGTGAAAACCTGCGGCTATTCCGGTCTGATGCTTCCGGTTTGTGAAGATTTCGGACTGGCCCAGAGAGCAAGTGAGAGGACCTTCATGCTGACGGACCTACTACTTTATTCGGCCGTCTGCGGTTGCGGCTTAGACGTGGTGCCCCTTCCAGGTGACATATCTGTCGAGAAGATTGAGGCGATATTGCTGGACATGGCGAGATTGGCCATAACGCTCGACAAACC
>JBAUFO010000189.1:0-15170 GCA_049679185.1 Candidatus Zixiibacteriota bacterium | reverse complement strand
AGAAGGTGGCGCTTCTCCTCTTTCTTGTGGGCCTGACGATTCTTGGGGGGGGATGCGGCGGTGGCTCGCTTGAGGGCTTAGAGGAGGACTTGGCCAGGGTGGTGGAGAAGGCGGGACCCGCGGTGGTCTGTATAATGGCCAAGAATGAGAGTTCCGGAGAGTTGAAGTTTGGCTCCGGAGTGATTCTTGATGAGGGGTACATCCTCACCACGGAAAACATCCTCGACAACGTGGATAACGTCACTCTGAAGCTGCAGGACGGAAGGATAATAACGCACGACCAGATATCAAAGATACTCTGTGATTTTGAGACCAATGTGAGCCTGATTCAGGTGGAGGAGAAGGAACTCAAGCCCGTCCGCATGACGGAGGCCGGCGAGGTAGACAACGGATGCCTGGGCATCGCCTTAGGAAACACCAATTACTCCAAGGGCTTGGACGTGAACCTGGGGACCGTGACCAAGTCATGGATCGGAGGAGCGGACGCCTACGATGAGAGCCTGATGATATGGCACGGCCCGGTAGTTCCCTACCACGGAGGTACCCCCATATTCAGCCGCAAGGGAGAACTTCTGGGTCTGACCGAAGGAGTGCCCAAGGGGGGAGAAGGGGTGGTCTTCATCCTTCCCGCCAAAACCTGCATGCGTGTCAGCGAGGTTCTCAGGAAGGACGGTGAGGTAAAAAGGGGGTGCATAGGAATCTTCTGTGAGGCAAAGCCAGGCGCCTGCGAAAAGGGAAAAACCTCGGAAGGTGTTTTGATCACCGAGGTGATCGAAAAGAGCCCTGCCTTCATAGCGGGACTGAATCCCGGGGATAGAATAGTTAGTTTCAACGGAAAGTCTGTCGAAAGTACGGACCAACTTAGAAGGCTGATCTCCGCCACCGAAGTGGGGTCTCATATCCTCTTGGGGGTGATTCACAAGAGGGGGAATGCAAAGAAGGATGTCTTGGTACGAACGGTGGAGCATGATGGGTTGGGAATGAGAAGATGTCCCCACCGGTCGATTTGAAAAGTTCGTTTTCTGCCGGAACTTCTTGCCGCCTCCGGGGGTATACTTAATATGGAGGCTGCTATGCATGCCTGGTGACCAGGACTGCGGGCAGAAGGTTCTCCAATTGAACATTCGAAACCTTCAAAAGCGAGGAGGCAAGGATGGTTGTGGATCCCATTTGCCTGATGGAGATAGATGAGAAAAACGCTACTGCCAAGAGCGTCTTCAATGGCCAGACCTTCTATTTCTGTAACGAAGGCTGCAAACGGAGGTTCGAAGAGGACCCCGAGAAATATATAGACGTAGAGGAAAAGGAAAATTAAGCAAGAAAAACGGTGGGTTCGTTCCATCGGGATAGATTAGTTGGATTCAGGTCGGGATTGCGTGTTGACTTACATGAAGCTGTACCGACCTTTTAATACCGTTTTACGAGGGTTTACAGATGTCAACACCTAAGATCAAAAAGACCGGCGCAACGTTCCTTTCCATCTTTTTCGGCATGCTGGCCGGAGCGGTCATATTGATTCTGCTTTACGTCTTCGGGTTCTTTCACACTCCAATATCGACGCAGCCTGAACGCGCGGCGGAGAGGAGTCTTCTCCCGCCGGAGCCGGAGATGGTGCAAACCGCCGCATCTCTCCAGGATGAGATAACCAGCAACCGGCAGAACGCCATCGTCCGGGCGGCGCAGAAGGTAGGGTCGGCAGTGGTGTCCATCAGCGTGGTTCAGGTAAGGGTGGTCAGAGAGCATCCCTTCTTTTCCCCGTTTGGGGATGAGTTCTGGGAAAGGTTCTTTCGTCCCAGGGAGTATAAGCAGAAAGTGTACGGCATAGGCTCGGGATTCATTATCAATCCGGACGGCTACATACTAACCAATGCGCACGTGGTACGAGAAGCGGATCAATTGAAGGTAACCCTGACTACGGGGCAGGAATATGAAGGGAAGGTGGTAGGCTTCGACGAAGCCTCGGATCTGGCGGTGGTGAAAATCGAGGCAGAAAATCTGCCCTGGGCGGTCTTAGGGAATTCCGACGATCTGATTACCGGTGAATGGGCCATAGCCGTGGGCAATCCCTTCGGCTACCTCCTGGACGACCCCAATCCCACGGTAACGGTCGGGGTCATCAGCGCCGTCAACCGGGATATTAAACGAGAGAGGGGACAGGTTCAAATCTACAGGAAGATGATCCAGACCGATGCGGCCATCAATCCGGGAAACTCCGGCGGACCCCTGGTGAACGCATCCGGAGAGGTAATCGGAATAAACACCTTCATCTTCACCACCAGCCGCGGGTCGGAAGGCATCGGCTTTGCCATCCCCATCAATCGGGCCAAGGCGCTCCTTTCCGATCTGATCGAGTACGGAAGAATCATCCCGGTTTGGATCGGCGCCAGAGTTCAGGAGCTCAATCCCATCCTGGCTCAAAGTCTGGATTTGGAGCAGGCGCAGGGTGTGATCATCTCGGACGTGGACGACGATAGTCCGGCAGAGAAGGCGGGACTGAAGGTGAAGGACGTGATAGTCGAGGTGGACGATCAGAAGATCAGAACCTTGAGCGACTGGGAGGATTTAGCCTACCTGGCAAGAGCCAGCCAAACCCTGAATCTCGCTTTTCTGCGTGACGGCAAGAGGATAAACGCCCGCCTGGTGCCGGAGACGCTCCCCGGCCAGCCGAGCGAAGGATCGGAAAGCAGGCTGGGAATGACCGTGGCTAACATAAGCTCCGCTTTAGCCTACCGACTTGGAACCAACGACACAAGAGGAGTGGTCGTCGCGGGCGTGGAAAAAGGCAGCGGCGCCTACGAAGTGGGTCTGGAGGTGGGAGACATAATCCGCCAGATCAACGACCAGCGCATCCGAAACGTTGACGATTACGAGAAGCTGGCAAATCGGACAAAAAACAGAGGCCGGTTGATTCTCTTGATCGAACGCGACGGCGCTCTCTATTTTGTCTCGCTGGAACTATAGAAACTATTCTCAGACTCCGAAATGAAGAAAAGCCCCGGCTTGTTCAGAGCTGGGGCTTTCGTGTTCCGGTGTAACGTGCTTGCGAGGGCGAAGCTTGCCTTCGCCCGAAGAAAGGGTGCAGATAAACCCCACCTCTATGCGAGAAAGACCATTGGAAAGCAATAAAGGGGCAGGATGAATTCCTGCCCCTATTCCAGCCAACACTTCTATGGTCAGTTTGGCCTACGGACAACCGGGGGGAGGGCCGCCTTTGTAAAGATAGCTTACCAGGTAGACAATGTCACCCAGATTAATTATCTCGTCGCAATTGCAGTCGCCGGTCCATAGAGGAGTGGGTTCGGCACCGCCCCTGTATAGGTAGCTTACAAGGTATACCACATCACCCACGTTTATCGTCCCGTCGCCGTTGGCGTCGCCGCGTAGAGGCTCCTGATTAACATCATTGACCGTTATGGAAACCACCTCAGAGTCTGACGATGATCCATCAGAGGCTGTGAAGGTTACATTGTATAATCCCGCCTGGGTAGAGTCCGGACTGAAGGTAAATGAGCCTGCCCCATTGCCTGAGTCCACAAAGGTGGCATTTGTAGGACGATTTTCTGCACCGAGAATTATCGAATCCCCATCAGGGTCAGTTGCTGAAACTCTAAACTCCAAGGTCTGTCCCTCATCCACACTCTTAGCTCCAATCGAATCCAGTACTGGAGCCTGATTAGCTGTGGGACTGCTTCCATATACATAAATCTTCCCTGTGGAGTTATTCCATGCCCAGGCACCTATAACCACCTCGGAAGAATCGTCCTGGTTGACATCGGCTGCGGAGGCAAGGCAGTGGCCGAACTGATCGCCGGCATTCTCACCCAAAAGTATCATATCTGCTTCAGGAGAAACTGATTCACCGCCGTAGAAGACATGAACCTTTCCAGCATCCGCCCCTGCATCGTCATCCCCTTTTGCACCCACCAGGAAATCATCATAGCTGTCTGAATTTATATCTTTTGCACTCGAAACTGAAAAACCAAAGTGATCCGTCTGGGCTCTTCCCGCGTCAGCCACAAAATCCGGAGAGTTGTCCATAGGTAATCCGCCGTGGAAGAGATAAATCTTTCCCGCATTGGTGGTGTCGCCGTAAGTATATCCGTAAGCTCCTACGATCACATCACCATAATTGTCATAATTAACATCTCCAGCATCCGAGACCGACCAGCCGAAGTATTCGTTATCGGTTCCTCCAGTCATCACCACATCAGGAATGGTGTCCATGGGAGAACCACCCAAGAACACATAGGACCGCCCCAGATTAATCTGGACCCCCTCGTCGTAGCTGTAAGCTCCAACCACAACGTCATCATATAGATCGTTATTTACATCTCCTGCACAAGAGACCGAGCGACCAAAACGTTCTCCGTCATTAGTACCTGTGATAGTAACATCCGGGATGCTGTCCATCACCTCCCCGCCAAAATAGATGTAGGCCTTTCCTACATTGTCCATGGTGGGAGAATCATGTTTGTAAGCTCCAACGATCACGTCATCATAACCATCGTGATTGACATCTCCGGCAGACGAGACTGATATTCCGAAATAATCCAGGGCGTTCTCTCCATACATTACCACATCAACTATGGTGTCCATGGGAGAGCCACCGAAATAGATGGCGGCTCGACCTGCACGAGTCGCAAGTTCTGAATTAAAGTGAGCTCCGATGATCACATCGTCATATCCATCCTGATTGACATCGCCAGCACACGAGACAGATACTCCAAAAAACTCACCTGATCGACCCAAAATCTGAACATCGGGGATGCTATCTATGTTAGGTCCGCCAAGGAAAATATAGACCTTGCCGGCACAATTTCCCGCTTCGTCATTGGCGTCTGCTCCTACAATGATGTCATCGTAGCCATCATGATTGACATCACCTGCAGAAGAGACGGAGATACCAAATTGATCGCTATCCGCTTCCCCCGCCGTCGTGGCTAAAAGCTCAAATGCACTTACCCGACTATGGAGGAAAGTCAGGCTGAAAAGAATCAAGATTACTGTAAAGTAAATTTTCATTTTTGGGTCTTTCATATTTAATCCCACATAAAGATGTGAGTTTAATATATCATCGACGTGAAGGGTTACTTTCACCACATAAATTGGGACTCTTATTGGCAACCCCACGTTGGTCTTATGTAATGGGCAGGGAATTGTTATCCCCTGCCCATGGCAACCTCAAAAACTAAAGTCCCTTCCAGGAGCCATATTGCTATGGCGTTTCCAGGAACTCGGTGGATGCACAATCAGTGGCTTCACAATCAGGCGCCTCCGGATCCCCAACCAAAGCTGTCAGGCAAATGGTATAGGTCCCTGCGGGAAACCAGAACGGAGCCTCAAACTCCCGGGAGATTACCTGGGTCTCACCGGCACCCAGATAGACTGGTCGCATGGCAAATGGAACAGGCTGTGGAACAAAAGGCATGTCCACAGTACCGCGGATTTGAACAAACGCAGTGGCCTCTCCGCAGTTGGTTATCTCCGCAGAAAACCACCAGAGATCTCCAACATAAACCTGAGGCGAAGATTCAACGTCAATCTCTACACAACACTCCGTCTGAATACCCTTATCGGTCTGAAGACCCCTTACCGTTGCTGGCTTTATTCCCGCCCAGACCAGGGTGGCTGATGCTAAGAACACAACTAAAACCACCAGAATCAAGCCTTTCCTCATCTCTTCTCACCTCCTTCTGAGACTCTATAGGGTTCTTGGATTTGCACATCAACTTGTTATATCCATATTGCAGATAATCTCTCTGGCCCCATTATTCTTTATCAAGATACAAATAGCCCCCACAATAGAATCGACTCCTCCGGTATGAAAAGAAGGTAACTGGTGATCATCAATCTTCAGCACCCTTCCTAACTTGTTTCATTAAAGTAGAGAGAAAAGAGGCGCCAAAAGATACAGTTTTTTTCAAATTCGAGCCATTCTTTTAATTGCCCACCTCTGATGCTGGGTGCTCATCGCTCGTTCTGAAGGAATGTTGGCAAGAATTCTGGGTTGGGTGAAAGAAAGAGACTTCGGAACTACCCTCAGGTTCGGCTAAGACAATGGCTTGCCCCCCTGGCTTACGACTCTCCCCTCGGGAACTTTCTTTTCTGCATCCCGCCGAAGACAAAAGGTAATTCGGCCGCCATTCCGTAGAAGCCTTTCACTCTTGGCCAGAAAGCGATTGGATGGCCCCCAGCGCATCTATTCTTCCTTCTCCAAGTCTATTTCTATATGACGGGTTGAGATTATCGATGTCGACTGCTCCGGACTTAAGCGCATCCTCGATTTCATTCGGGGTGGCTTGGGGATCAAAAGAAAACAGCAGAACAGCAGTTCCTGATACGAAAGCAGAAGCAAAGGAGGTGCCGCTCCAGGTGCCGTATTGATCTTCTGGTAAGATACTAAAGATTTTAACCCCGGGTGCGGAGACTTCTACATACCAGCCGTAGTTTGAAAAATCGGCCTTTATGTCATTTTGGTCAACGGCTGCCACTCCCATAACATTTACATCACTGGCTGGGAATTGTGGTGGTTGCTGGGTATTGTCGTTGCCTGCAGAAGCCACCGCCAATACTCCATTCCTGCTTGCATATGCCACGGCAAGCAATACTGTCTGGCTGAGTCTGGTCACTCCCAAGCTCAAGTTCACTACCTTTGCACCTTGACCGGTTGCATAAATTATGGCTTTCGCCACGTTGAAGGCGGTGCCTGTTCCATCCACATCCAGCACCCGGAGGGGCAGAACCTGACAATCGGGAGCCACCAGGGTGATTATCCCGGAGACGAAACATCCATGTCCCCAGCCATCACCTTCACCCTCGTCGGTGGGATCGGAATCATTGTTCACAAAATCATATCCCTCTGGAGCAATCCTTCCAAAAAGAGCTGGGTGATCATAACAGATGCCAGCGTCAATAACCGCAACCTTAATCCCTGCGCCAGTAGAATACTGGTGAGCCTCCGTTAAACGGATTTGCAGGTTGGCCGGTTGTCCAAAATATTCAACCGGTGAGGCCCCGTCTAAAAAAGCTTGACTCACTTGGTTGGCTTCTAACCATTGGTGGTTCAAGACTTCGGGTGCCTCCATGAAGTAGTTGGGTTCGCAAAACAAAATTACTGCATCTTGACTCAGTTCTTGAAGCATCTCCTCCACAGTTACCCCCTCCGTTACCTGCAGAAGAAATATGTTCTGTCCCGCCAAATCATCCAGAAGCCCGGTACCGTGAGCAACATTCACTGAATCTATGTTCCCACCAGGGACTATCCCGCAAATCACCTCGCCTGGCTTAAAGAGAGGAAAGGGTGGATCAGCAAAGCTTTGGTGAAAGGATAAGCAAAGAAGGATTACAAATGTCGTCAAAATCAAAACGACGGCCTGTTTTTTGAGTCTAACTGTTAACATGTTTTCACCTCCGTTAGTGAATCATCGACCATTTAGGGGGTTGTTCGCTAAACTTAATTTTTCCCTATTAGCATAAAGGGTGACCAAAAATAGGGATGCGAGTATTTCTTCTTTATATCCAGAACAGCTTGCCTCACCGCAGCTCTTTTTGTCATCCCTCGTTTAAGGTGTCGGTAAAAACTTTCCATAAATGATGCAGTCGACACATCCCCCACTGCCCACAGAGTAACCAACAGGGATGAGCTTCCTGAAAGGAGAAATCCGCGGAAGATCCCCAACAACTCGTCTCCGCTGGTTACCTTGGCGCTCCCGGTGTGGCAACCTGAGAGCGTGACCAAATCCGCCTTTAGATCAAGCCCCAACAGGTCGTAAAAACTTAGCCAACCGTCGAATAAATGGAGAGCGGAAAACAGAGGATTGTCCTCTCGAAAAATAGCGTGGCATGCTAGATGGAGAATAGAAGAGTTTGGACCTTCAGAGAAAAACTTTTCTTTGGTGGATTTTTCTTTCAAAAACAACCGACCACGTGGAAAGATGCTCTTCACTACTTTTGCCTCTTTTTCCACCGCGGGCACCGTTTCAGTTGGAACCCCGAAGATGGTAACTTTTCCATGATTTCTCCTTTTCCGTTCACAACACAGCTTGTAGACAAAACTTGAGGGGGCAAGAGAGATTTCGTGCTCCTCTATCAAAAACTTCTCCTTTGCTTTTCCAGCGAAACCAGAAGACAAAGCCAAAAACGGCACAAAATGAAGAAATCCATACGGAACGAAAATCAGCTTCTTGCCGGAGATTAAGTCTTTTATAGGTCCTATCAAAAAGCGGTAAAGCCGGGATAAATAATGGATCGTACACTGGTAAATCTCTTTCTGGTGTGACTCCACATAATCTTGTCCATAAAGGAACTTATCCAACTGAAAGCGCAATCCTCTTAGACATTCTTTGAGCGCTTCAGCAGTACAAGCCTGATGGAAAACTCTTAGTCGATTTCTGTCAATTAAAAAGATCTCTAGTGAATTATCGGTCAGGAAGTATTCGATTATAACCTCATCCGATCGCAGATGTTTCTGAATCTCATCCAAAGTGAGATTCACTGTGGAGTGTGGAGAGAGAAGCTCATCCGTATTTAGCTTTATCTCCCTGCAAAGCTCCACGAGTTGTTTTTCCTTTCGTTGGATCTGTCGATTGAGATCTCTTCCGAACCGGGGACCTCTTCGAGCAATTTGCATCTCCGTCTGGATTGATTTGTTATACAACCAATCTAGGTCCGCTCTTATGTGACTCAAACGTGTAAGCAGTTGAGGTTTTATATCTTTTCTTTGAGCCATTTTAATATTAAGCTCTGACGATAGCATCTCCAGCAAGGTTTTAGATTTTGCTGACTCCAAATAACGAAATGCATCTTCCGGCTTGTGCAGGGAGGGAGTTTCCAAACAAAGCTTTATCATATCCTCATAGACGCCTAGCTTATCCTCGAAGAAAGTCAATTTGAACTCGTCTGGAGCTATTCCGGTTCGCATCTTTTCAATATCTGCTATAGCATTTTTGTAACTTAAATAAGCCTTGTCCCACTCTTTGCGTTCCTTTTGTAACTGACCTATAAAATGATGGCACCGGTAGGAAAGTCCCAGAAGCTCCTGTTCTCTTGCCATCTTCAGAACTTTCTGGTATAGTCTGTGCGCAATTTTTGTCTCTCCCCGATGAAGCCGGGCTTTGGCTAAAATAAGCTGAGCCTGTCCTGCTTTCTGCAAAAGCCCTTGGGATTGGAACATTCTTTGCGCCGCCTTTAGCTTTTCCAGAGAAGGGGGAGCTTTCCTTTGCTTCAAATATAGTTCTGCCAGATACAGATCGACAAGAGCTACCCAGATTTTGTTCTTTTCCTGGTGAAAAAGATTTTGAGCCTCCTTCAAATTTCTTTCCGCCTCTTTATGATCTTCAAGATGAAAAAGGCAGAGAGCACAAAGGGTAATAACCTTGGCCGTCTCGTACCGCATGTCCGAATCTTGGAAGGTCTTCTTAGCTCTTAGACCCGACTCTAAGGAATCATGGAAGGCATTCAATTGCAGAAAGATTTCGGAGAGGTCCAAATCACACAAAGCTTCCCCTTGCCGATCCCCCAGCTTTTGGAATTCACTTTTCACCTCAAGGAATCCTTTGAGAGATCGGGTAAAATTGTTGCGCAGGAAATGGACATAGGCGATGCTGTATTTGGCTTGTGCCTGTGCCAGCTTCATCCCCGCCTGACCATAGAGTTCGCCTGATTTCTCATAAAGTTCCAAAGCTCTTTCGGTCTGGTTAAGATTAGAGAATATGTTGGCGCGATTGAATTCAATCCGAGCTAAGGAGACTGAATCATTCTGGGTAAGAAACACCTTCCGGGCTTTATCATAATGCTTCAAAGCTTTTTGATTTTCATCTAAGCGATGGTAGAGGTTTCCCACATTGGTTTCCAATTGGGCCAAATCCACCAACCGATTCTGTTTTCGAAAAATCTGGCGCGCCACCTCAGCTGAATCCAAAGCCTGTTTGTATCTCCCCAGATACATCAAGGCATCCACCTTAGCGCGATTTATTTTTGCTACATCCAAAAGTTTGTCTTCCTTTTGATATACCTTCACCGTCTGATCATAAACTCTTATAGCTTCCCTGTGTTTTCCCATCATGTGCAAAACCCTGGCTTTTGCCCTTTTGGCCAAAACTTTATCCAGAGGATGGGCAAAGAATCTACTAACCCTCTGGAAATCACTAGCCAATCTCAGAGCTAAGTTAAGATCAGTCCTGATGAGAACGTTGATCCTCTCGTTCAAGCTATTGGCCAGCTTGTGATCATCCGAGCCGAAGTGAAGTTTGCAAAACTCCTTCAACTCCTTCTTATTCGAAATGTGTTTTATATCTTCTTCCAAGTTCAATGGCATGGTTTGAACACCCACCCTGGGACTTCTAACATCAGAAAGTGGTTTTTTTCAGGATTGTTGAATTTTATTGAGAGCATACACAAAAAATCAGATCTCAATCTCTTTAATCTCAATGCGTTGGTCCGGCAGGCTGACCTCAATTCTGTATTTCCCTGAAACAAGATCAAAAAAACTGAACTTCCCCCACTGGTTAGTTTGAGCGCTTTGAATCCTCTTTTTACCCTTCCTTAAGACGACCTCTAAGCCGGTAATCCGGTGGAACCCTTCCTCTCTCTTTAAAATCTGCCCCACGAGGTTTGAAAACATAGACTTCTCACCCTCCACCATACGAAGATCTATATCAAAAGATTCCGCCTTATATAGAAGTTGTCTTCCTAAGGTCCCAACTTTTCTGATACCAGCTAAACTGGGTTGGGTGAAACTATCAAAGACCAAAGTTGCAGCTATTTTCGCTGGGACACGCAGTTTCGCCCCATTCTTCCGTGACTTGAAGAGTTGAATCGCTCTTTCCACCATCCATTCAGGCGGTTCTTTCAAATCATCTTTTTGAGCCAGCTCAAAGATTCTTCTGCTCCAGGATAACTTCTCATTACATGTTATGCACCCAGAGGCAAGATGTTGTTGAATCTTCTTCTCTTCCTTTTTAGTCAACTTTCCTCCAACAAAATCCAAAAGCCTGTCCAAAGAAATGTGTGTCATTCTGAAATCCTCCCCTCAGGCACCAATACACCTAAAAGTAACTTGTGCTTCATAAAAATAGAGAGTAAGAAATCATAAATAAATACATACATTTATTCAAAGCCCATTTTTTTCAAAATCTTCCTTAGCTTGACGAGACATCTGGCCCGTGTAGGCCCGATGCTTGACACCGGGATGTTTAAATCTCTGCTTATCTTTTTATAAGATTTAGAATCCTTCTCGTAGAAGAGAAAATGTAATAGCTTTTGACATCTTGGAGGAAGCTTTTGAATCCCTAACCTCAGAAGATGCTCCTGTTCAAGGTCAATGATCTCTTGATCCAGAGACACGGTCATATCCTCAAAAAGGGATTGGTTCTCCGCGCTCTTCATCTCGATCGTTTTGGCCAATTTGTGTGAAGTGGCTTTGCTGACTCTCAGACATTCTCTTGACGTCATTGTGATTAGCCAGGAAGTGAACTTCCTTTTTTCTCTCAGCGATCGTAGCTTGTCCAAAAGGATTAAACAGACAGACTGAAAAACATCGTCCCTATCCTCTTCCCTCAGGCCGTATTTCAGAGAAATTGAGTAGATGAGCCGTTTGTGTCTGGAAATCAAAGTGCTCCAGGCCTGGCTTTCGCCTTTTATGCACAATGAGATGAGGTTTTCGTCGGAAAGCGTCTGAAAGTCCTTCATTGGCAACGTTTGCACCTATGAGATTCTGATGTTACAGCCGCAATTCGCGGCCCGGGTACTGGGATTGTACCGCCGTTCAGCTACTTTATCGGTACTCTGAAGTGATCCGTTAGTTCATTGATATTATCTCTCCAATAGGGAAATTACGAAAATACCTATCATGTGTCAACAGATTTTGTGGGAGCCGGAGGTGCATATGGAGTGTAGCCGGCGCTCCAACCTCCATCGCCTTCGGCTTAGAAGCCCGAAGGCCACCGAATACAAGATGTATCTTGAGATATTGGTTGGCAAGACTTCGGCTTCAGGAATCCTTTGAGGAGGGGATAGCGAGCTGATCCCTTATCTTGTTCATCTCCCACTGCAGCATCTGGATGTACTTGCTGTATGGATACTTGCTCTCCAACTCCTCGAAGTATGCACAGGCTTCCTGGTGTTGTCCCAACTTGTTCGAGGAGAGACTAACCAGTTTGGCCAAAATCTGTTCGGTTTTGGGGTGCTCCGGTCGGAGCCGATGGAGCTTTTCGAGAATCTGGAATCCCAATTCATAGTTGGCGTACTTGCTGGACTGGTTAGCTATCTCGAATTCCATATCCTCGGATAGGATCAGTTCGTCGTGCTTGAGAGCAAAGGCCATGTCGTAAACCCTCAGTGCTTTCTCGATCTCGCCGTGTTTGTATAGGACATTGAATGCCTCGACATACTCCTTTACCGCCTCATCAAACTTCTCCGCCGTAATGTAACTCTGAGCCAATTCCAGACGCGGTTTGATGTTCTTAGGCGAGGCGCCGATGCTCTGCTTGAGATGGATCCGGGAGTTCTCATCGCCGCTCCATGAAGCGCCCTGTCCCTTGAGACACAGTACCTCCGATTTCGCCTCCTTCAAGAGGTTCATCTGAAGTCCCAGTATGGCCCCGAAGACGAATCCTCCAATGTGGGCCCAGTAAGCCACAGGTGTGAACCAACCCAATGTCAGAAGTCCAAAGATCAACTGGGGAACAAACCACAGCCCCAGCAGAAAGATCCAGGCTTTCAGATGGAAAGTGTACATCCTGAAGAAGAGGAAGAAGAAGAAAAACCAGCGCATCTCGATTTTGACGAAGTAGTACCTGATCAGAAAGACGCCAAGGACCGCTGCAATTGCCCCGGAGGCGCCCACCATGGGTATGTCCAAACCTGTTCCGGTGAGATGACAGATAGCCATGTGGGTAAGTGCCGCGGTTACGCCCCCGCCGAAATAGAAGAGCAGAAACCTGTAGTGCCCGAATATGCTCTCCACCACCTTACCGAAAAGCCAAAGAAAGAGCATATTGAAGACGAAGTGAAGTATCCCCCCGTGCATGAACATATGGGTGATGAACTTGTGAGGCTCAGGCGAAGAAGGGACCAGACCCCAATTCAGGAAGAGTGCCATCTTCGCTTCGCAGGATGTCAGAAGCACCGGTATCAACGCCAGGAGGTTTATCCCGATCAGAGCTAAGGTTACTGGATAGTCCTCCCGGTAGTCTACATGGATTCGGACGGGAATAAGCATCTGCGTTTCCTTTAGGTATATGCTTTTTTATCGGCGTCCATGAGAGTGGCTTTATGCGGCGGGATGAATTCCCGCCGCTATGGTGTGCATGGTTCAGTTCGCTCAGAGGGAAAGATGTACTTGCTCGATTTATCGAGCAGGGGGGAGGGTGGTTGAATTTACTGTTGTTGCTGGCTACCTCAACTCCGCAACACCTTAAGTTCGTGGTGAGGGTTCATCCTGAGGAGATTTCCCTCGATCCTGAGATCTTCGGGATCGAAGGACACCCTGAAGGGCACCCCGAACCAACCGTATTAGGCGTTCCGGTGGGCGTGATCGCTAGATTCCCAGACGGGACGCTCCGCTCATCGAGCAGGGGAAAGGTTGGCGCAATTCGCCCCGACAGATCAAGACAAAAAACCGCCCAATGAATTTGGCAACTGCGGGAAAGGCAGCACGCGTAGGGGCGAAGCTTGTCTTCGCCCTCCGTTGAAGAAAAAGCCCCAACTCTAAACCAGAGCTGGGGCTGACTTATTTATAGTGCGTCTATTCGACGCGCATGACTCAACACGCTGGCGCCGGGCCGTTCCTGTAGAGGTAGTTTATGAGATTGACCACGTCGCCAATGTCAACTATTCCGTCACAGTTGGTGTCTCCAGCCTCTGGCGGGTTAGGGGCGAAGCCGCTTCTGTAAAGATAGTTTATCAGATACACAACGTCAGCAAGGTCTATTACTCCATCTCCATTGGCGTCTCCGCGCAGGACATAAGAGGCCATGCTGAGCGCAGGGTTGCCCCAGTAGGCTCCCCACTCGAACATCTCGAACTTCACCATGTACCACAGTCCGTTGACATACATGTGCCGCAAAGCCCATTGATGTGCCTCACCCTGGGTATAATCCGTGGAGGTAACGGAGGTGGTGAAAAAATAGTCGAATGACTGGCTGGAGCCGTGATACGGATCGCTCCAGCCGCCCGCCCCGAATGCCACCTTGGTGGCGCCCAGAAAGCCGACGCCGCCCTGCTTGAGCATCTCCCGCCCTATGTTCGGATGGTCGGTGTCCGAATTGCTGCAGGCATCGGCAAAGATGATTGCCGGATAGTCGTCGTTAAGATTCGGGCAGGTGGAGGTAGATACAAAAGCCTCGCCTCCGGAGTACCATATGTGCGAAGAATATGGCGAGCCGTGGCCGGCCCAGTTCACGAAGGCGTACTGACCATTCGACCAGACAGGAAGCACGGTATCGTACGTGAGTTGGTAATCCATGGGATAGGTGGAAAAGCGCTCGTACAGGCGGGTCATGGTCCAGTCGGACATCCAGGGCTGGTCTACCTTGGCTTCCATGAGGACTGCACAGTCGGTGTCGTCCCAGAAGAAGGCGCCCAAAAGGAGGATGTTTCTCTTGAAGGCCGGATCATCATTCTGTTCGTAAGCAACGGACTTCTCACAGATGTGTCGAACAACCGCAGTATCGCTCCAGGGAATTCTTCCGACGTTCACCTCAACATAGAAGTCAATCGGGTCGGAGTTCTCGCCCCAGCGCTGATCCTGATCAGCATCCCAGGACAGACTGTCCGGCAGCGAAAGCTCGGCATAGTAGTAATCGGTCTCCGGCTCACCGTACCCAATGTCTTGCGCCGTGCGGCGCATGGGCACGTCGTCGTAGTCACCAACCAAAAGCACGTCCTCGATACCCCATTCACCTGAAGGATACTTCTCTATCAAGAAGTTTCTCATCTTCTCGGCGAGATCGTACCCGGTGTAGTTGGCGTCGATCCAGGAGGTGGTCACCACGCCTGCGCTTTTCCCCTTGCTGTCCTCCCAGTCCACCAGGGGAGTGACGAACGAAGTCAGCTCGTCAAGAGTGATGATAACGAAGTCGTAGCTGTCCTCGTCTCCCACCGCACTGGGATACCAGCTTCGAGCTTCATCATAGTTGAGGATGATTTCTTCAGCGATCCGCTCCTTACGC
>JBAUFO010000188.1:0-3608 GCA_049679185.1 Candidatus Zixiibacteriota bacterium | reverse complement strand
CACTTGTACATCCCTCTGTAGGTCTTATCCAGTTCGTAACTGATGTTCTGCAGCTCGCGCTCCGGGAACACGATTTTCTCTTCTTTGACCTCTCCGCTGGGATATTCTCTGAGTATGTATGCTTCGGGATAGTTGGCCTTGATGTAGTCTCTCGTTCTCCTTATCGAAATCTCATTGAGGAGGTCGTTCAGCAACGAAGGGTCGCCTTTGCTATCCACATCTTTGAAGAACTGAAACAGATCCGGGATGCTCTCTTTCATAAATGCGCGCCGGTTCATTGAAACAAGAAGCATTATCTGCCAATACAGGTCCCAGATGGTGTTGTTGATGGGAGTAGCAGTCAGGAATACGATATAGGGGAGGTTGCCCTTCTTGTTTATGTTGTCGTGCAGTAGCGTGAAGAAATTCTCCCATCTGTTCGATAGCGGATTTCTAAAGTTGTGGCTCTCATCGACAACTATCAATTCCACATCATCGAGTCTTCCGCCAACTGCCCTTTTAGCCTTTTTCAAGAAATCCTCTGTTGCGAGCTCTTCCTGAGACAGAATGTTCTCCGCTATGTTGATTTTCTTCATCTCGTTCTTCCACATAAACCTGAGCTGTGCAGGACAGATAACCAGGATGCCCCTTCTTTCGTAGTAGCCGATTTCCTCAAGGACCTTCTTCGCGATCCAGGTTTTTCCCAAGCCGACGGAATCAGCCACGAGAATGCTTCTGTATTTGTCCAGCCTGGACATGATCCTGTCAACAGCGTCGTCCTGGAATTCAGCCAGATTCACTTTGGTAGGAGGTCGCCCGGTCCTCTCGTCCTTCTTTTCTTCAGCCTTCAGCTCGTCCTTCTGCATCTCATAGAGTGCCTTCATGTAGACCTGATAGGGCTGGTATTCCTGGCTGCCGTATCTTGAATTTTCGAGAAGCTTGATCAACTCCTCCTTGAAGTCCTTGGACCCGGCCCAGAACTTGTCAAACCACTTCTCTCTTGTATATGTCGCCTTCGATTCTTCCAGCGACACGGCATTTAGCTCTGTGTTGTGGGTCAAACCTGAAGCCGTGAAATTGGATGACCCGATTACGACCAGATTATCAAAGATGTAGGCTTTTCCGTGAAGGAACTGCTCGTCATAAATCCCCACCTCAACGTTTCCCTTTTTCAGAAACCCGATCAGCTGCTTGACGGTATTCTCTTTCTCCTTGGAGAGATCAAAACCTTCCACTTCCTGTCTCATCAGGGTTAGCAATTCATCGCCCAAAGTTCTCTGGCTTTTGATCTCTGGAGCTTTGCCCAGAAGTAGCCTGAATCTCTTTACCCCATTCAGATTATCCTTCACCATCGCATAGGCTTGAACATTGAAAAAAGCGGTGGCAATATCCAGATTCGTCTGCGGATATTCCATCAGCATATTATTCAAGAAGGTAACCAACTTGTTACCTTCGCTGTTGTCTATTATTTCTTTGGGAATCGTCATTCTGAAGACCTCTTTTTTTCCGCACTTATGCCCCGTCCATGGCTTCAATGAAATTCTTATCTTTTAGTTTTAAATATCCTTTGCCAATCCAGGGTGATTTTTCTTTAGCCACCGTTTCACTAACTCACCAAGTTCCTGAGCCAATTTCATTGCTTCCTCAACTTCAAGTTCAGACACAATCCAAGCCATATCATAGGAGCTTACGTGCCTCTTTTTCCTGAAGCGGTGAAGTTTGGCAATTACATCTGAATCAGCATTGAGGGTGTATTTCAGCGATTCAATCAGTCTCTCGTGATGACCCTCTCCTGAAGTTCGGTAACCGCAAACATTCAAGGCAATGGTGGCATACCGCAAGGAGGCGTTGTAAGCCATGCTGAGTCGCCAATCCGGACTGATGGTGGTGACGCCAGCATCATGCAGGTCTCTTTCCGCCATCTCAATCTGTTGGCTGATCTCTTCGGGGCTGGTTTTGTGGCTTTTCAGCCATTTATTCTTTAGCCAATCTTGCAAGGTCATCTTGACTGCCAATTAGAAAGAGCATTTTAGATTTGAGAACTGATCTTAAAAAGTGATTCTTTTGACTTAGCTTTTCTTTGAATTCCTTGACAGGGTAGAGCGTGGGATTGATCTCTCTTTTCAGTTCTTTTTCCGCTTTGCTGATCGCCCGAGAGAGCTGGTCAAAGCTTATCTTCCCGATCACCAAAAGATCAATATCGCTTTTGGCGGTTTCTTCACCGGTGGCAATTGAGCCATAGATAGCGGAGACCTCGATTTTCTCTTTGAAGGGAGTCAGGACACCTTTCACAATGTCCGCCAAGCCAAATGATTTTAGAATTAGCCTCCTTAGTTCCTCATAAATGGGATGCGATTTGTTCACGGCATAGTAGGTTTGATTCCCTCTGGTTTCCAATTCCAGGATACCCGCTTTGGTGAGGGATTTCAGTTCCCTCTGGATAGCGCCCTGCTTTGTGTTGGTTAGCTTGAGGACCTCACGGAAATAGAATTGCTCGTCCGGATGCAAAAAGAAAAGTGCTAAAACCTTGCGTCTGGTGCTGGGAAACAACGCTTCCATTATCTCACTCCTTTGTACCCAATTTGGGTACGATTGTACCTAAAAAGGGTACACCTGTCAAGAGAAAAATTGTCTTGTCTAACTATCTGGTGTTATAAATTCTCTGTATAGTTCCGGAATTTCAAATATAAATGGAGACTTGTCATAAAATTTGAATCCCTGAGCTATCTTACCTTCTCGTTTTTTTGCGTAGCATAGAAAAAGCTTCTCTTCAGCTCTTGTCATAGCTACATAGCATAGTCTTCTTTGTTCCTCAATATCTCCATCTAATTGAGGAAAACTTCCTTTCTCCATACCCAGTACAAAGATGACTTTTCTCTCCAGACCTTTGACTGAATGCATTGTTATAAATAATACCGCATTAGCCTCTTCTTCTCCTGATTCTCTTGGGTCTGCAGCTTTTTCACCTTTTAAACCTCTAATGTCCTGGATAAAATCATAGAGGCTCCAATTATTAGGTATCGATTCAGATCTTTTAATTAGTTCTACTATTCTCGGTTCCTTCTCATACCCAAAACCTTTCGCTACCTTATAGAGCAGGCTATTCATTTTTAACTTCGATGCTGTAGCTGATAAGTCTTCAAAGACTCGGTTAAATTCTTGAAGTGGTTTGTGCCATCTCTTAAAGGAATTTTCATTTTTGGCTGTAATCAGTGCATCCCAGAAGGAGCAATTAGTAGCCTCTGCTAGGTCACGTAGTTTCTTTATAGCTATGCAACCAATACCCTTTGCTAGCTTTGATGCCAGACATCCCCTTAAAGCTAAACTATCTCGTCTATCTACAATTAATCTTAGACAAGCAATGAATTCTCTTACATGGTGTGTTTCTTCTGGTGAGGGTCTTATTATTCGAATCTTTGCTTCGGAAAGGTTCTTAGCAATCTTATCTGCAATATCTCCACCACGATATAAAATGGCTGTATCCTTAGGTAAGTATTGGCTGTTTTTTATTGCAGTTTCAATCCAATTTGAAATATACCTTGCCTCCTGAACATCACTTTTAGAGTCAAGAATCCAAATAGGTTCAGAATTTCTTTGTTGAGGCTTTAATTTCGGTTCGCGTTTGATAA
>JBAUFO010000187.1:0-2624 GCA_049679185.1 Candidatus Zixiibacteriota bacterium | reverse complement strand
TGGCTATCGAGTTCCAGAAGAAAATCGTGGTGGGGAAATTCATCGACCGGGAAAGGCCAACGTTTCTGGATGCTCACAACGATTGGATGAAGCAGAGGCTGAAGGATAAATTCGTTGCCTACGGAGGTCCCCAATGCTGACGGAGCTGAGGTTAACCGGATTCGGTGGACAGGGGGTGATCCGCTTCGGATACCTTCTGGGAAAGGCGGCGTCCATCTATGACGGAAAGCAGGCCACCATGACCCAGAGCTTCGGGCCAGAGGCACGGGGAAGCGCCTGCAGTTCCCAGGTGGTGATATCCGATGACAGGGTCCTGTATCCCTATGTCACCGTCCCACACGTGGTGGTGGCCATGTCTCAGGAGGGATTTGCCAAACACGGGGAGAACGTAAAAGAGGGGGGGACCGTGATCATCGATGAAGATCTGGTCAAGCCGGAGCGGACAAAAAAAGGAGTCGAACTTTTTGCCATACCTTCCACCCGCTTCGCCGAGGAGATGGGAGCGAAGATAGTAGCAAATATCGTGATGTTTGGCTTCTTCACCGCGGTCACCGGGTTGGTCAAACCGGAATCCGCCAGGAAGGCCATCGAAAGCTCCTTTAGAGAGAAGCTGATAGACCTTAATCTCAAAGCTTTCGATAAAGGATACCAATACGGAAAAGAGCAGTTGACTCAGAAGGCTGGGGCAAAAAGCGGAGCCCAGGCGAGTCGGTAGATCTGGGTAGAAGACGGCCCGGTACCTGAAAGGGTTGAGTTTCGGAAAAGCCGGTAGCCGTCCCGCCTCTGGCGGGACGCACCCTAAAGGGTGCGGCTACCAGGTTTTCATTTGTGGGATTGACTGGAAGTTTGAGAAGAGTCGGGAGGTATGGTGACGGATAAGGAGAAAGAAAAGGAAAAAAAAGGCGCTTTAGTCATCGGCGGAGGGGTAGCGGGCATTCAGGCGGCTCTTGATTTAGCTGATGCGGATTTTCAGGTCTACTTAGTCGAGAGAGCTTCCACCTTAGGGGGGAGGATGGCGCAGATAGACAAAACCTTCCCCAGCATGGACTGCGCCATATGAATTCTGGGCCCGCGTATGCTGGATGCCGGTCGACATCCCAACGTCAAAGTCTGGAGCTATTCAGAGGTCATCGGGGTCGAAGGTAAGGCGGGAGACTTCCGGGTTACGGTCAGAAGAAACCCGCGTTACGTGAATGAGGATACCTGCGTGGGATGCGGGGAGTGTGCCAAGGCGTGTCCGGTGATTGCCCCCAACTACTTCGATCTGGGAATGGGCGCAAGAAAAGCCATCTACGCCCCCTTTCCTCAGGCTTCCCCCCGAACCTATGCCATTGACCGGGACGTTTGCTTAAATAAGACCATCCTGGTTTGTGAAAGCTGCTCCCGGGCCTGCAAGTTGAACTGTATTGACTTTGATATGCAACCCAGGGAGGAGACCATCAATGTTGGCGCGGTGGTGGTTGCCACCGGATTCGACGAATACGATCCCCGCGGTCTGACCAATTATGGATATGCCCGCTATGAGAATGTTTTGACTGGTTTGGAATTTGAGAGAATACTGAATGCCTCTGGACCTTCGGGTGGACATCTGGTTCGTCCGTCGGACATGAAAACACCCAGGACGTTGGCTTTCGTTCAATGTGTGGGCTCCAGATCAGTCGGGGAGCGGGGCTACCCCTATTGTTCCTATTTCTGTTGCATGAACACCGTCAAAAACGCCCTTCTGGCTAAGACGCACGAGCCAGACATAGATAAGATATACATCTTTTACATGGACATAAGGGCTTTCGGCAAAGGATACGAGGAGTTGTATCTTCGAGCGCAAGAGGACCCGAACGTGATCTTCTACAAGGGGAGGCCCGCCAAGATCGAGGAGGACCCGGAAACCAAGGACCTTATGATCTTCATTGAGAATACAGAGACCAAGGAGGTTGAAAAAATCAGGGCGGATATTACCATCCTCTCCGCAGCCGGGGTTCCTTCCGAAGGCACTATCCAGCTGGCAAAGATTCTGGGGATCGACTTGGATAGCACTAATTTCTTCAAACAGAAAGATCCCCTGTCATTTCTGGAATCCACCCGTGAAGGTGTCTATCTTTGCGGCAGTGCGGCAGGGCTGAAAGACATTACCGATTCGGTGGCTTTGGGTTCAGCGGCCGCCTTGAAGGTCTCGGAGCACCTAAGAGGTCAACAGGTGAAAAAAGAGCCCATCAAAGTTGAGCCTATTAAGGTGGACGGAGAACCACGAATCGGAGTATTTGTCTGTCACTGCGGGTCCAATATCGCCGGTGTGGTGAATGTGGAGGAGGTGGAGGAATATGCTAAGTCGCTCCCCGGAGTGGTGCATGTTGTTCGTGACCTGTTCATGTGTTCCGACGGAACCCAAAGGTTGATGCAGGATCATATCAAAGAGCATAATCTCAACCGGGTGGTGGTGGCGGCATGCACTCCAAGAACGCACGAACCCATCTTCCAGGAGAGCTGCCGACGTGCCGGGCTGAACCCTTACCTGTTCGAGATGGCCAACATCCGGGATCAATGCTCCTGGGTGCATACCCACGAGCCGGAAGCGGCAACCCAAAAATCCAAGGACCTGCTGGGCATGGCAGTTGCCAGAGCATATC
>JBAUFO010000186.1:0-11600 GCA_049679185.1 Candidatus Zixiibacteriota bacterium | reverse complement strand
CCCTGATGGTGGATGGGGATGAGGATACGATCTACTTTGCGCAGGCATTCGATCCGGGAACGCCGCCGCAGGCAGGCCTGTGCCGGGTGTACGGCTGGGTTTATGACATAAACGACCAGCCGGTGGTGGGGACAAGGATCGAGGCTGGCATAAAGAGAGTGCCCCTAAGATATCAGAACGTGCTCGTTAGCCCTTACCACAAGAGCACCCTCACCGATGCGCAGGGTTACTGGTATCTGGATGTTTATTCCAACTCGGTGGGGTCTGTCAACCCTTTGCTGTGTAGCCTATTGGAAGGTGAGCCAATGAGTTAGGCTACTTTGAGACAACCCACGTAAACCCACCGAAACCCACTTAAATCCAACCTTAGTTGAAACAAAAGTGAAACAGGCAGGGTAAGGCAGTCTCGTCTTGGCTGTCTCACTCACGGTGCGGTTCACCCTTGGTGAAGGAGTGTTACGCCTCGCCACGCATACTGCGTCAGTTTGCTTTCAGTTTACCCTACCCCTCGACTCACTATATCTCCGGTGCCAGGGGGAAGCCACGAGCGACTCCCAGGACCGGGCAAAGGAATCCCTTGACCGGGGGTGGGGTAATCGCCCTTCCCGGTCAGTCACAAGAGCAGAGAGAGGCGTAGAGAGATTTCTGTGGGTCCAGAGAGGGGGGGAACACCCACCGACCGGGGGGTCGAGCCAAGAAGTGAATGGCCCGGTCAGAATGTCAGAAAAACATTGTCCCCTCAGAGGAGACCCACCCGCCCCCCAGGCCCTTCCGCATAAGAGTAATTGAGGTACAGAGGGATTCTTGTGAAATTTGGGAGAGATAACCCCGACTTATTTTCGCCCCACTCCGCCTTTTTCTTTTACTGTTATGATTCGTTTAGCAAACCTGATTATTCAATCTGTGAGGATAAACTCCAGATCTCCTCTTTCTACGCCAGATAAGTTCTCGCAATATATTTTCAAATTACCTTGGGCCACCTTACTGATATTCTTGACTAAACACTGCATCTCGCCGGTCAAAGTCACAGAACCTTCTGATATTCCTTTCGAAGGGGCTTCAAATTCCAAAGTCAATGTGACCCCTGGTGTTTTGATTCTTGCCATAACTCTCTTATTAACCTCATTTGTAGTAATCGACCAATGAGAAAGATCTTCGCTCACATAAATCGTGTTTATTGGGTTAACTTTGAAAATGACCTTTTGTTGGGCTGTGCTCCCGGCGTATGCTAAACCAATCCACAACATAGATAGTACAAGCAAAATTCTGAATATCATCAATCTTCTTAATTTCATTTTAGGATTTTTCCAAAAACTTAAGATACACTCAATCGTTTTCTTTCTGAATTCAATATAATGACTTTTTTCAGAAAGTCAAGTTGAATTTCTATTTGTCAGAGAAAACAACCACATCAGCTGTGTACTTCGCTGGAGATTAAGTTGAGTAGGAAGCTTTTGTTCACGTTTTGCACACATCTTTCATATACTAATATCGAGATTACTGCTTCGAAAGGAGGCTTTTCCTATTTCCCACGATATAAAGAGTGTTTTACGTGTTGCCTCCGGGAAAGGCCGGATTGTCCTTGTCGCCCCACCCGCCCCCCAGGGCCCTGCTCAAGTACTTAGGTATCGCCCAAGAAAAGTCTTGCCGGATTTCCGAAAGTACATACGTTCTGCTTGTGCGGGAGGGGGCTTTTCTATTTCGTCGTGAGAGAATTCTTTGACCACACCTTAACGTCTCCGCGAAGGGCCTTGCAACCCGCAGCCCTCAGGCCATCACACCAGCTCTTAATTTTGGGCGAGGGTCGGCAGGAGAGAGCAGTTCTCGCGGAATCCCAGGAATTGCTTCTCGGGCGAACGTAGGGTAAACTGTGTAAATTTGCCGTCTTCGGTTGACGAGGCTCTCTCCCTTGGACATTGTGTCTGTTGACTTTGCAAAGACTGAGGTTTCGGGGGTTCATTGGGAGCTAAATGAATATACCAATCGGTTCTATTTTGGCGCTTGACATCGGTCCTGGGTTACACATATTTGTTGTTGTTATAAGACAAACATGATGAGAGCGGGGTGCTCATTCGGGAAGGGTGTTAATGCTCTAAAGCTCTCCATTCTGACGCTCAAAATCGCAATCCTCAAACAAGGAGGCGTTTGATGCTTACGCCAAAATCTCTGAGGGCTGTGTTTCTTGCAGTTCTTATTCTCGGAGTTTTTGTTTGTGACCAGAGACACGGTGGCCGAGATGCAGGGTTTCCGACTTCTCCAAACACCGAACAGACACCTGGATCTCCAGACTCCCCGGAAAATCCGGGGACCACTGGTAGTTCGAACGACACCCTTTACATTTACTGCTTGGACGTGGGGCAAGGCGATGCTACCCTCATTGTCTCACCTGCGCAGCAGACTATGTTGGTGGATGCTGGCAAGAACGGGAGGGGAAATAGTGAAGTCATACCGTTCCTAAACAATATGGGTATAACCTCTTTAGACTATATCGTGGCTACCCACTACCATGAAGATCACATCGGTGGAATTGACGAGGTTATCATAAGCCTGAGTCTGGATTCTGTGGATTGTGTGTTTGACCGGGGCGGGTCTTATTCGACTCAGACTTATGATGACTACGTGGCAGCAGCGGACACAAAGAGAACTACGATTGAGCTTGGCCAGGTAATCAGTCTCGGAGCGGGCGTTTCTCTTACGTGTGTGGCGGTGAACGCAGAGGCGCTTGAGTCCGGGGTATCTTTGGGCAGTGCATTCAACGAGAACGATCTTTCTGTCGCTCTGAAGCTCACATATGAGGAGTTTGATTTCTTCGTTGGGGGTGATCTCAGCGGTGCCGATTCGGGCGGATACACAGACGTGGAGACTCTAACTGCCCCGGCCGTGGGCAAAGTAGAGGTGTACCAGGTCAACCACCATGGAAGCAAATACAGCAGCAATCCGTTCTTTCTGGAAACGCTATATCCAATAGTGTCCATCATTTCTGTCGGAAATAACTCATACGGTCATCCCGATCCAGGTACGGTCACGAGACTGGAAGAGGTTTCCTGGGAGGTTCTTCAGACAGAAGACGGGGATGGCAATGTCGTGGATGGAGATGTCGACATCAAATACTCTCCCTCTTCAGAAGACTTTTTTGTCAAGGGTAGCCTCTACTCTATTCAGCTCGGTAACTGTGTCCGTCCGTAGAGTGGGAGGCGGTCGAGATGATGGCCTGCTGAAGAGAACGAAAGCGATATGAGCCGGAACTCGCTCTGTTTCTCGTAGCAGAAACCTCTTGCTTTTTTGCGAGAGAAGCTCTTAGAGTAAGCTTAGGTTCACAAACCAAGAAATGTCCATTCATAAATCACAACGGAGAAATCGGCTGTGTCGAATGAGAATGGAGAAACCGGGAGGGATTCCGGGGGACGGTTTCGTGACCATCCCCTTCGGATTGCGGCTGCAACCGCGACGACTACTATTTTTCTTTGCTTCCTTGTATCCCAACAGTGGTACGGGGCAACTTTAGACTTGAAGAATGCAAAAATCTCTTCACTTGAACAGGAAAAGAAGGATTACAAAAGAGAACTCGGGACTCTCCAAGCTGAGTTGGACAGTCTCAGACGCCTCGTGGGAGCTGATTCTGAAGGCGACTTACAAAGAGAGACTCTGCCTGCCCCAGGTGGTAGATATGTTGGCAGCACTCAATCCAACAGGTATCATAGGCCGAGCTGCGTCCATGCTGGTCAGATTCTGCCAAGGAATAGGACTTGGTTCGAAGACAGGGAGTATGCACAGAGCCGAGGATACGTTCCCTGTGGGGTATGCAACCCCTGACTAATCCGGCCCGCTTCTGGATCGGATAGACATACACATAGAGGTTTCGGTGTGGATACTATGTCAACTGAGGGCACGGAGATTGAAGTGCTATCCCTTTGAATTGAATAGACTTGCAGCGTGAATTCAAAACAGGGAAGACCTCCTGACCGTCGTGTTTCTGGCCTGAAATCCCGCTTCTGCTTGAGGGGGAGGGGGCTGGCTCTACACTTTCCACAGGTACCGAGCAACGATGCTCGTCTGCCCTTCTTTCTCATTGACAAAGGCACATCTTCGTCGTAATTTGAGTAGCGTGGGACACCCAACAGCAAAATCAAGGCTCGCAGGTCAGGTGCCCTGCGTACCTGACACCAAGATAAGTCAAGGGCACGAGGCGCCTGACCTACAAACAAAACCGCCTGAGGAAGGAGTGTACGTTTTCTTCGAAAGAGGAAAGGCTATGTACGCGGACGCGCAAGAAACGCGCGCCGCCAGGCTCGGTCGTTAGGCGACGTTACTTAATTAATCTGGAGAGAATAATGAAACCTAAGGAAGTGTATCTACTCTGTCTATTAGTGATTCTACTGGGTTCTGTTTTCTGTAATCGTGTACCGGATACTTCGGGTGAATCTAAATACCTTGGACAGGTTCCACCTGATCTTGAACCCATTGTATTCGCAGCAGGCATTGTCTCCTCTGAAGAATATTTTGAGTTTTCTAATACTCTGGCACCTGATGGAAAAGAATTCTATTTCGCCAGAAGGAAGGACGGTAAGGATGTCATAATGATCACCCGTTGGGTAATGGATGCCTGGTCCATGCCTGAAGCTGATCCGGTTTTGGCGAAGTTCAATGGTTTTGAACCACACATCTCTATTGATGGAACAAGAATGTATTTCACCAGATTCGCGCCTCCTCCTGAAGGCTTGAAGCAAGATGAGACTCTCAGCCCACGAGACATGGAAGCGCAACTCGTTAATATTTGGGTTATGGATAAAACTGAAGAAGGATGGGGTGATCCTCAATATTGTGTTAACGGTATGTATGTGACTACTTCTGAAAACGGGACAATCTACACAACGGATATAAGAGAAGCCTCAGAAGGAATATGTAGATACAAACTCGTGAATGGCAAATATTCTGAAAGAGAACGGCTAACAGGAGGGGTAAGCTCACCTTCTCCCGGTGCACATCCTTGCATTGCTCCCGATGAAAGCTTCATTGTTTTTGATTCCAAGAGAACTGATGATCCCGATAACGCAGATTTATTCGTTTGTTTCCCTAACGATGACAACACATGGGGTGAAGCAATTAGCCTTGGCGATAATATCAATACCGCAACCAGTGAGATAGGTGCAATGCTGTCTCCAGACGGGAAATTTCTATTCTATCAATCACGAGGCGATATTTATTGGGTGAGTTCGGATATTATTGAAAACCTTCGTACCGGACGATAAAGAAACACTTGTGAAGATATATAGCCGAATCTCCTTCGAGGTTCGGCCTTTCTCCCGCTGAGCTGACTGTCAGTATACCAGAGTTACGTGACAATCGGTGTTGTTCTCTTGGGAGCCAAGAGTAGGTATAGTCTGTAATTCGAAATCGCCTCGACATCAGAGACTCTCTCCGTCTTGTCCGGTAACAATGCGGACTGGGACATGGACCCAGTCCGAGCCGTTTTCCAGTTACTAAGTGAATCCCCTTACTATCAAAACCGTAGCCCTTGACAACGAGGCCTCCGGAGCTTTATTGGAAGTAGAGCCGGAATCGCTGAGGCTTGACGGAAGACTGCGGCACACACTTCGCAGCTCTTTCCACAGATGTATCCAGTGCCTGAAGACGGGGATGAGAAAGGTGAGGAACTAGCCAAACGGCTCTTGGAGCTAAGCGGAAACGTAACAGATATTCTACCGCTGGGCGATCCCGAGGGGTGGTACGACTGGCAGATAGTCAGGGAAAAACCTTGACCAAGGAGAAAACAGCCAAGCTGCTGAGGCTCGCGCAGAAAATACAGGGAGTTAGAGAGGAATTGGATAGCCTGTAGGTCTTACCATCCTCGTCCTCTTCTGCCGACGTTAAGAGCACTGCAACCGGGCGCAACTCGCTACCAGGAAAGGAGTATTTCGTCAATCGGTTTGTGCATTTCACCGCGAATGCCTCGTCCAAAGAGGTAAAGAACCAAAGAAGACTTCAGGTTTCAAGCTAGCCAATTCTAGAGAGTGTCAGTTTTCCCCTAGAAAAGGAGGAGGTACTCATGAAAGGCGAGTTTTGCAGAGTGACGACTTCAGATAGAATCGAGTTGCAGGGACTGTTTGTGACTCCCAAGCATAAGGTGGGTGAAACAACTGTTCTTCACGTGCATGGTCTAGCGGGCAATTTCTATGAAAATAGATTTCTCGATTACCTCTCAGAAGTGCTCACGAAACGTGGTCTGAATTTTCTGCCGTTTAACAACAGAGGACATGATTACATAGCGGATTTCTTCTTTCAGGAAGATGCCGTCAAGGTGACATCCAAGCAGATAGGTAGTGCGTATGAAGTTTTTGAGGAGTGCATTTTGGATATCAGGGCATGGATAGAGTTCTTACAATCAAGAGGCAGTGGCAAAGTGATCCTTCAAGGTCACAGCCACGGAGCCGTCAAGGCTGTGTACTATTTGACTGAAGTACAAGACCCGAGGATCACGGGGCTTGTCTTGTTGTCACCATCGGACGACATGGGACTACAGCGTTCTGATCTAGGCAAGACGTTTGATGAAGCGCTAGATGTTGCAAGAAGGAAGGTCAAGGAACGAAAAGGAGAGGAGTTGATGCCGAGTAAGTACTTCGTTTATCCGATTTCCGCTAGGACATACTTGGATTCTTTTGACAAGAACTCTCACCTTGGAATTTTCAATTTATCAAGAACTGATAGAGAGAAGTTTCGAGAGCTCGAAAGAGTCGAAGTGCCCGTGTTAGCCACAGTAGGCAGTGTTGAAGAAGCGTTTATAGGTCAACCTCAACATTTCCTTTCGGATCTCAAAACGCAATTTAGAAACGCAAAGGTCTTCACAGGGTGTGTAATTGAGGGGGCCCCACACAACTACCTGGGATATGAAAGGGTACTCTCACGAAAAATCGAAGAATGGATCTTGAATTATCTGAGCGGGCAGAAGCCGTGATGGATATCTTTGCAAAATTACGGGAACAAATGCTGAGGAAGACTAGTTCTTTTCAAGATGAGGACTTTGCTATAAGGGGACTCTGGAAAACCGAGCTATTCTTCAAGCCAAACATCTTTGAAAGAGTTTTTCGATATACTTTCGTACTCGCTCAAACCGTCGGACAAGGGTGTAGCTATTGCGATCAGGATGTACTTCTTGATCATGATCTTATCGGAAAAGATTCTCGAGAAATCATCACGCAGACGAGTTGTACTGGCATTGCTGTACTTGACTCCATATTTTCTTCGATCCCTAAACAACCTCAACAGGTTCACGAGCTACAAGGGGACTCAATTGGAAAAACGAGCAGACGGAACTCTATAATTCTGAATGAAGCCGAAATGCTGCTCAAAGGTCGCAGCAGGGGAGAAGCTCGCATTGTGAATGTTGGAGTTGTGGGAGACTTAATTAGGAAACTAAGAGATAGAAATTACGCCGTTTTTGCGACAGACTTTGATAAAGCCGTCGTGGGTCGATCTCTTCATGGAGTTAACATTGAAGGAGGGTCCAAGACGCTTAGTTATGTAAGAGACTGTGACATCGCAATAATCACAGGCATGACCTTGGCAACACACTCGTTGGACTGTATAGTTGAAACAGCACACGCGTGCGGCACGAAGCTCCTGATGTTCGCTGAAACAGGTGCTAATTTCGCTGAAGAGTATTGTAACACGATCGGAATTGATGTTGTTGTTTCGGAGCCCTTTCCTTTTTACATATTCCAAGGGAGAACTAGAATAGAGGTATATAGGAGGTAGCAAGTTTTGCCTGAAGGCCACTTTTTTGCCAGCAAGCGCTTCTCAATGAACGGCGTAAATATAGACAGGGTCCTTGAGAAATATGCGACCCCTTTTTATCTATACTCCGCCGAATTGATTAGAAAGAAATACCGGCAGCTTGAGAGATGGTTTCCCGGTTTCAGCGTTTTCTATTCACTTAAGGCAAATCCAAACCTAGCGATCTGCAAGGTACTGCTTTCCCTAGGAGCACGTGCAGAGGTGAGTTCTCTGGGCGAATTGAAAACAGCTCTAGAAGCTGGATTCAAGCCCGGGAACATCATTTTTGTTGGCCCAGGCAAAACCAAAGGAGAGATAGAATATGCGGTAAGGAGGGGAATACGCGCCTTGGCCGTAGAATCGGGCCATGAACTGCGATTAATCGAGAGCATAGCAGAAGACCTAGATAAATCTGTTAGTGTTTTGTTAAGAATTAACACCTGCAAGAGACCTAAAGTTGCTCCTGAGATTATGGTTGGCGGGCCAAGCAAGTTTGGCTTTGATGAGGAAAGTGTCGTGGACCAGGTGCTTGGTATAGAGTTGAGACGTGTGAAACTGATTGGAATCCATGTATATTCCGCAAGTCAAGTCCTGGATTCGAATTTCATTTGTGAGCAACTAGAGAATATTCTACAAGTGTCCTTGAGGCTGTCAAAAGAGATTGGCTTTCAAGTAAGATGTGTTGATTTTGGCGGTGGGTTCGGAATCCCTTACCAACAGAAAGAAAGAGAATTAGATTTTGAGAAAATATCAGAAAAGGCAAAGTATCTTCTGAAGAAATATGGTGAATCCTTAGCCGATTGCGTCTACATACTCGAGGTTGGACGATACCTAGTAGCCGAAGCAGGCGTCTTTGTGACAAAAGTTGTCAGGATCAAACAATCGCGAGGGGAAAACTTTGTCATAACAGACGCCGGCATGAATCATTTGACGAGGCCAGCGTTTATGAGAATGAATCATCCGATAAGAATACTGAACAAAGTCGCTTCTGAAAACTGGGCGAAGTTCAACGTTTGTGGTCCCTGCTGCACTCCCCTGGATGTGCTGGGAACTGCTGTTGAGCTTCCGATGCCCGAGGAGGGCGACATCATAGGTATTCTTAATGCTGGAGCTTATGGTTACACGATGAGCATGCCGAATTTTTTGAGCTTTGGGTCGCCAAAGGAGATAATGATTGATAAAGAGAAGATTCACCAGATCCGGAGAACACTGAGACCAGAAGAGTCTTTTGAAGATCAACTCGTCGTTGACGGAGAGTATCAGTGAATGAACATAGGCAAATACAGTTTATTGTGTTCTCCGATATAATGTACGGAGTCGTTATCGGCGTCGGGGTCAATTTCCTCATTCACATCATCGATTCTCTCTCCCTAAATTCGATAATCCTGCTACTTTGGGCCTATTTCTTGATCTGCGACGACTGGTTTGGCGCGCATTACATGGCTAGTCACTATTCGTACAGTGTTTTGATCTTTCTCATAGATATCATGTTGATGTTGGACTTCGTTTTCTTGATCTACTTTGCATCAAAGGCGTCGATTCACATATTTCTGCCGATAGTCATATATCCTTTGCTTTCGTTTTTCTGGGATAGCGCTTACATTAGCATCTGCAAAGGTTTTTCTGAAGAGCAGAAGGTTTTAAGGATATGGCGGGCTGGCTCAGTTGTGTTATTTGCTGTCTATGGAATTCTCATGGGAGTCCTGTATGTGCTCAAGGTAGACAACCTGAGCCTGAAACAGGCTGCATTCACAGTTTGGCTATGGTTAGCTTGGCGAGTAGTCTTGACAATAGTAACCCATTACAAAGTACGGAAAATCATATGAACTGTGGGTAAGCCCAAACCTACTGGTAGGTACCCAGCCTATCCTCGCTAATCCCCTTGGACCTATATGAAGGCTGTTTCAGTTTTGTTACAAACCCGAGAATGACCAGAAAGAGAAGCCGCCTCCCCGTCAATCGAGCAAGCGGCTCTTTCCCCCCTCTGGGTGTGCCCCGCACATTGTCGTGGTTCGTGGTGGGCTCAGTTCACCTTCGGCTTGACTTCGTTGCCAACCTTGTACTCATTAGATTGTGGTTGGCGCCGAATCTCACTATTCTCACTTACCGAAAAAATGGATTTTGCCCGCTTGGGGAGATCATCATCCTCCGAATCTTATGACCAAGATATTATAGAAGCTGAGGATCGATGACTAGTATTGGCTCTTCAGATCCGGCTTACCTTTTGAGCCTTTAATCCTCTAGCGGGCAGGCATGGACGGAAATAGCTTGATTTTTTGCGCGGAATAATATAAATTCAAGAAGAACGAAAGCAAGGAGCATTGTAAGGATCGGGCAACAAGACCATAAGGAGTCCGTGGGAGGAGGTCGCGCGTTCTTGCATCCTGAGAATGCTTGATGATCAGATGTGCCTAATTGCAAACTGGGTGTTGGCAGGAAGTCTCAGAGAAGACTGCCGTAAGTCTAAAAAAGCGAGATTAGGACGATGTCTACTATCTTTGCTGACATAATACAATGGGCAAACACTCTACCTCACTGGGAACAGGCAGCGTTGGATAAGATAGTAAGAGGCGTGAAGTTCACCGACGTAGAGTACGACGAGTTGCTGCAGTACTTGTTGGAAGATAGTGGCCTCACGGAACGTACCAGCAAGCGTCCAGAGTTGAGGTTTCTCGGTAATCAGATGGGCGAGGCTCCGGCTTCTGACAGCCAGGTGCGATTGGTGAAGATCTTCAACATGGAGAATATTAACGCGCTAGTACCGGGGCAGACGCTCACCTTTGGCCCAGGACTTACTGCAGTGTTTGGAGCGAACGGTTCAGGTAAGTCGGGATACGCCCGGGTTCTCGGTTGTGCAGGTTTTACCCGCGGTGATAGAGAGGTACTTCCTGACGTGACTCAGCCATTCGATGAAACCGCCAGGCTAACTGCGGATATTGAAATCACGGATCGGACATCCAGCAAGGTGATTCATTATGAAGTCGGGAATCCATGTCCAGAACTCCGCCAATTCTATGTATTCGATAGCACGAGTGTGCAGGTACACCTGACGGGGTCGAATACCTTCAGTTTCTCTCCTGCTGGCCTCGCTTGCCTCAAGCAAATGGCCGATGTGACAGACAGAGTTCGAGAGCGCCTCAGGGCGAGAATTGATGAGAGCAGTCAGACATATGATTTCAGGAGATTGTTTCCAGGCGAGTCTATGGTCAGCAAGCTGGTTGATACTCTCAGCGCTGAAACTGACGTTGAAGAGATAAGACGACTAGCAAGGATGACTCAGGACGAAAAGCAGCTTATTAAAGATTTGGATCTTAAGAATGCAGAGCTGAAGACCACGGATATCCCTGCTCAAATGAGGAAAATGGAGAATAATGTAAATGCTTTGCAGAATCTAATCGGCCGCTTGGATGAAGCGGAGAGTCGGCTCGGTGACAATGCAATGGGTGACATCAAAAGGGCCGTGAAAGTGTGCATTGAGACAGGGAAAGTTGCCCAACGCATAAGTATTGACCAGTTTAAGTCTCCGCATTTGACTCAAATCGGCAGCGACGCTTGGTATCGCTTTCTCGAAGCTGCCAAAGCCTTGGCTACCGCCGAGCAAGTTCCAGACGAGCCATACCCACAAGAGGGCGATGTGTGCCTTCTTTGCCAACAGCCCCTCTCGTCAGGGGCGCGAGACCTGCTGGTTCGGCTGTGGGAGTTCTTGGAGGCAGAAGCACAAGAGAGGTTCGAGCAAGCCAAAGACGTTTTGAGAGAAAAGCGCAGCGAATTGAGTCAGATTGAGCTTGACTTCTTCAGCGATCAGTTAGTTTCCTACAAGTACTTAGAGG
>JBAUFO010000185.1:0-26928 GCA_049679185.1 Candidatus Zixiibacteriota bacterium | reverse complement strand
TGATCCTGCTGACCCTGGCGGTGCAGTTCGTGGTAAATGGTGTGAAAGAGGCCCTTCGATAGAGTCCGGGCTTCCCTCTCCGCCGCTCCGAGGTTTCTTTTTTGTCTCGCTGAAGAGCGTACGGCTGGCAAGATTAAGAAGGTCACCGAGCACTGCGAGCTGAAAACCTAATCTGCGATTCCAAGATCATAGAACCGGCGGCACGGGAACGGGCTTCAGCTCCCACCTAAGCTGGGGCTTTCCCTTGTGGGCAGCTAAGAAAGTAATTCTGAACCTGTAGTTGCCTGATTTATCAGGCACAAATGAGCTCGATGAGCGGACGCTCCCCTCTGGGAATCAAGCAACTACACAAGGCATCGTCCGATCCTGAGACTCATGCATTCTTCAAGACATGGGTGCGGAAGAGCATCTTGGATTGTCTGAGAGGCTTCAGCCTCGTTTGTCCGGTAGAAGCGTGCCGTCTATTACCGTTTTATTTGGGATTGGATAAGCGAACGCAGAATGCTGGTTAAAGGAGGGGAACCAATCAGACCAGCCATTTGAAGGGAATAAAACTGGTAAAGGCGGATAATAAGGTTCCCCAGAGAAACTGGTGACAGAGGATTTTTTTCTTGTTTTTGGTAAATTTCACTTGCTTTGTACTTAGTATTGAGTTATATTTGGACTGGTTATAACGACTATTCTTGACGATTGCTTTCGCTCCGGCAAGAACGGCTGGAGTTCTTAGCCTGATGATTGCTACTCAAATCTTCGGGTTAAAACCTACCTATTCGGAGGTGAGACATGCTCAAGAAGCTCTTAACAGTCTCGTTCCTTGTCCTCTGGGCTTTGCCCGCCCTGGCGGAGATGGTTGTGGATACCGCTTGGGTGAGACGCTACAACGGACCGGCGGACTCCGCCGATTGTGCTTTAGCCATTGCCATAGATAGTCCTGGGAATGTGTATGTCACTGGACTGAGTCAAGGTCAAGGAACGTATAATGACTATGCCACCATAAAGTATGATCCAAATGGGAATGAGCTATGGGTAGCAAGATACAATGGACCAGGAGACTCGGATGATCAGGCTTATGACATGACAGTGGATAGTTCTGGTAATGTGTATGTGACTGGAAGAAGTGTCGGCAGTGGCACATCCTGGGACTATGCTACCATAAAGTATGATTCTTCTGGCAACCAGCTCTGGGTGAGCCGATACAATGGGCCGGATGACTGGTGGGATATATCTTGTGCCGTAGCGGTGGATAATTCTGGCAACGTGTATGTAACTGGATCAAGTGTAGGACACGGGTCATATATAGACGGCTATGATTATGCTACGATAAAGTATGATGCAAATGGGAATGAGCTTTGGGTTCAAAGATATAACGGACCAAAGGATTTATTGGATTGCCCCAGAGGCTTGGTATTGGATGCGTTTAACAATGTCTATGTAACTGGAATTAGTTTCGACACCGTGGCAAATGGTATGGTGTATAAAACTGACTACGCTACCATAAAGTATAATGCTTCAGGCAGCCAAGTCTGGGTAAAAAGATACAATGGGCCAGCAAACGGCATTGCTTATGCTAATGCCTTAGCAATAGATGCTCTCGGTAATGTCTATGTAACTGGAACTAGTGATGACAATGGGACATGGTCGGATTACGCCACCATAAAATATGATTCTTCCGGCAACCAGGTCTGGGTAAGAAGATACACCGGACTGGGGGGGATGGCTATGGATGTGGCTTGCGCCATAGCCGTTGACGCCTCTAACAATGTGTATGTAACCGGATATAGTCGACAAAATACTTCGGTTCCATACAACAGTGATTATGCCACCATAAAGTATGATTCTTCAGGCAACCAGCTCTGGGTAAAAAGATATAACGGGATACTGGACATAGATGATGAAGCTCGTGCCATAGCAGTTGATGATTCCGGAACACAAAATTTGGACGATGAAGCTCGTGCCATAGCAGTTGATGATTCCGGTAATGTTTATGTGACTGGCGTTACGGAGTATAGTTGGGGCAGTGGCACATCCGATGATTATGCAACCTTGGGGTATGACGCAGATGGAGTCGAACTCTGGCTTTTCAAATACGACGGACCGGCGTACTCAAGTGACGAAGCTTATGCCATTGCCGCGGATGAGTCTGGCAATGTCTATGTAACCGGATATAGTTTCGGTATTGGATCAAACAAAGACTATGCTACCATAAAGTATTTCCAAGCCTTGCGAGGGGATACTGATGGAGATGGAGTTATAGACGTTCTTGACATAATTTATTTAATTACCTATCTATATAAGAACGGATCTGCTCCTCAATCTTCAGAGGTTGGGAATGTTAATTGTGATGAAGTAGTTGACATCGGAGATGTAGTTTATTTGATAAACTATGTATTGAAAGAGGGACCGCCACCTGACTGTTAGTTCTTCGTAGTGAAATGTTTTACTTAACATATGCTAGCCCCAGCTCTCCCAAAGTTGGAAATCCCGCCAAAGGCGAGATTCCTTCGACACTGAGTCTTCCTTCGACACTGAGGTCTCAGGACCGAAGGGCAGGACGAAGTGCAGGATGAATCCGTGGCGAACAGGGGGAAACGAAGAATTCTGTTCCTTGCTCAGCGCTGATGTTCAGTGGAACCACAACTCCCTTACGAAGAAGCATGGTCCATCTTTAGCTTGGATGTTCACGGTTGGGTGTTGTTTTCTCTCTTTCAGGATCGGTTGAAGTTTGGACGACCACTTCCTTGCGCGGTCGAATAATGGAGGCTATCACGGAGATAAGCAGGATGCTGGCCACCACACCTAATGCTATGGCAACCGGAATTTTATATATTTCGGCAAGTAGCATCTTAATCCCCACGAAGACCAGGATAGCAGAGAGCCCATAATGAAGATAGTGGAACAGTCGCATAAGTCCAGCCAATGCAAAGTAGAGCGCACGTAATCCTAAAATAGCGAAGACATTCGAGGTATACACAATAAATGGGTCCAGCGTGATGGCGAGGATAGCCGGAATAGAGTCTACCGCAAAGATGACGTCTGTGGTCTCAATCACCAGCAGCACAACGAACAACGGCGTGGCAAGGTAACGGCCTGCTCTCTTTATGAAAAACTTGTTGTCCTTATAGCCATCCGTGACAGGCATAAATCGACGGAAGAGTCTGAGCACCGGATTCCTTTCCGGATGAATCTCTTTGTCCTTCTGCAAACCCATCTTGATGCCGGACAAAATCAGAAAGCCTCCGAAAATATAGATGACCCAGTGAAACTCTTGAATCAGCGTTATGCCGGTGAGGATGAAGATAGCCCGCATGATCAATGCACCCAGAATGCCCCAAAAAAGGATCTTATGCTGGTAAAGAGGCGGCACACGAAAGTATGAAAAGATCAGCAAAAAGACGAAGAGGTTGTCTAAGCTGAGAGACTTCTCGATTAGATAACCGGTCAGGAATTCGAGCGCCGTCTCCGGTCCGCGCCAGAAGTAAATTACCAGATTGAAAAGAAGGGCCAACCCGATCCAGAAAGCGCTCCACGCGAGCGCTTCTTTGATCTTAATCACATGAGCCCTACGATGGAAAACCCCCAGGTCCAAAGCCAGCATCGCCAGCACGAAAATGTTAAAGGCAATCCACAATAGGATTTGGCTCGACATCAAAACTTCCTCTTTCTTTTATACCGCTGCATCCCGGATGTGTGCTGGGGTCACAATCTCATCTTGAGAAGCCAAAAACTGCGCTGCTTCCGCTGCCCAGCCGATCACCGGAGCGGAGAAGACTATGGAGGGGAAGGTCCAGATCGCAGAGAGGGCTTTGGCTTTTGCGGTGGCAGCCGTTATGGATTTGAGTTCAAAAGCATCAACAACAAAGCTTTGGATGGGTATTTAGTCTATTTCTCCTGTTACCTTAATGTCCTTGCGGTAGAATATCTCTGGAGCGGTTATTCCACCGGAGACAAAGAATTTGACTCCCTGCTCCACGGTCATTTCCAAAGGGGTCACCTTCTCCCTGTGGAAAAGCAAGGTAAACCCAGTGATGGGGGTGGGGGTGGAGGGTATGAATACAGCGATCAAATCATTGGGCTCATCGCCGAAATTCGTCTTGATTTCTTGAGTCAGGAAACCCAAACAGAACATCCCTTTGGCAGGAAATTCCGCCAGCACCACCTGTTTGAAGGAGTCCTTGTCGCTGGTGGTAATGGCTTCAATCAACTGCTTGGAGGAGCCATAGATAGTTCGCACCAGAGGCGTCTTGATCAAGAATATCTCCCAGATTTTGAAAAGCCTGGATCCGAGAACGTTGGCAGTGAGAAGACCGGCCAAGAAGATTAAGACGATCGTAGCCACAACCCCCAGCCCGGGGATTTTGTAACCCACGAGTTTGGTGATACTCGGCGAGAGAAGTCCGTCTACGCCTTCGAAAAGGAAACGCAGGACCAGAATAGTTATGATAAGCGGCACAATGACTAGGATTCCACCTAAGAAGTACCGTCTCAAGATCGTGTTTAGCTTGGCTCTGAAGGACATAAGCTGCGGCTCAGATTAAGGTTCTGTTCAGACCGTGAATTCCCACTTTGTACTCTCTGTACAGTCCTGCTTCGGGCTAAAACTATTCTATTTTGTTCCTTTGTCAAGTGCATTCTGTTAACGAAAAAAGAATCCTCCTTTCTCAATCATGTGAAGACGACGATAATAAAAATCAACCAGAACCTGACTTAAGTTAGGTTCTGGTCTTAAAACTCACGCGCCAGTGCCAGGCCCTAGTACAAAGAGCCGAATGTGGTTGGATGAGGAATTTTTCGAGAAGGAAGCGCGCGCCTAATAGCATCTGATCACTTCCGCCGTGGGGCAAAGACAATCTGGGACTCAATTTGGGTGGTCACCGCCCTGCCTTCGCTTGTGGCTGGTTTGAATTGGTAGGAATAGAAGGCTTTCACCAAAGCATCCCTAAGCTCGCGATTGGCCAGTGAGGATTGTACGACGACCGCATACCGGACCGCACCCGAATCATCAATAACCGATCGGATCCACACCGAGCCTGTGTCCTCTTTTGGTGATTCCACGCCTGAGTATTCAACGATCGCGGTCTTTTGAATCTTGGGTGGAACATCATAGAACTCCCAAATCTCCACGAGTGAATCTGAGAGCGCCCTCGGAATCCGCTCCCTCACTTGATCCTCTGCGGCATCAACTCTTTGGGTGTCGGGACTTGCCCAGCGACAGATAAAGACTGTTTCATAATAGCTCCAATGTGCGATCGGCTTCCCCTGCGAGTAAGCGGGTATCCAGCGGTTTTCCTTTCCCGATTCCCTGGACACCGCCTCGAACCCTGCATTTGACCCGGAAACTCTCTCTACTTCGTCGCGAATAACGCCACCCTCTGAGTCTATGGAGAATCTCACGCCTACGATCCCCTCGATTTGGGCCGTCCGCGCCAGCGGAGGATAGAATGCATCGACCCTGGTCAACAGCTGGGGCATCCTTTGCACGACGGTCTTATCTTCGCCACTTGAGAAACAGTCCACGGTGGACGATAGAAACCCAATAACACACAGACAAGCTACAAGGAGGAGGAAAGATCGAGACATTGTCATAAGTTGGTTGTGCGGAATCTACCAGAACCTGACTTAGGTTAGGTTCTGGTCTTAAAACTAATTCGCTAATGCCAGGTCGGACCAGATTATGAATCTACCTTTTCGCGTTCCTGAAAACCCAGATCTCGGAGAAATGCCTGGTTTGTCGAATATATATTTTCTGCAGCCGGATAAGTTCTAAGATCGCCATGAAGGTGACCACCATGACCAGCTTGATGGGTGTATCGGAGAAAAGCTCGGGGAAGACGACTCCGTCTTTCTGCGCCAAGCAGTTCAAAACATACTCGATTCGCTCTTCCACGCCCACTTTGGGATAATCTATGCTGTGAAAGATCTCCTTGGGTTGGGTATCGAGAATCTTCTTGAAGGCGAAGATGAGATCGTGCAAAGAGGCTTCCACCAGGACCTCGTCCTCGGGAAGATCACTTAAGAAAGAGACGTCGGTTCTGGGAAACCATCGGGATTGCTCTTCACCTTTTGCTTTTAGAATCTGGGCGGCTTCTTTGAACTTTCGATATTCTAAGAGCGCTAAGACCAGCCCTTCGCGCGGGTCCTCCTCTTCCTCCTCATCCTGGGTCCTGGGCAGGAGCATCCTCACCTTTATTCGCATGAGTGTAGCCGCCATGACGATAAACTCGCCTGCAACATCCAGGTTCAACTCTTCCATCAACTCGATGTATTCGAGATATTGCCTGGTGATGTGAGCGATGGGAATATCGTAAATGTCGACCTTATCTCTCTTTATCAGGAAGAGAAGAAGGTCCAAGGGACCCTCAAAAGCGTCCAACTTTACAGAATATGATGTAGTGCCTTCCTGGCTTTGCGTCTGAATCGTTTCCATTCTCCCCCTCTGCTCTTTCGCCGCGGTTCGATGCAACCAAGAGATTGCCTCGTCGTCCCGCCGTGGGTTGGACTCCTCGCAATGACCGGAAGTATGTTACGTCATTGCGAGCGTTAGCGAAGCAATCCCCTCAAATGGCACATATTACATCAGCTTCATTGCCCTTCTTACGTGCTCCATAGTCTTCTGTGCCTTGGCCCTTGCCCTCTCTGCCCCGGAAGCTAATACCTTTTCCACAAAAGGCAAGTCTTTTTCCAACTCGGCCCTCTTTTGGCGGATCGGTTTCATGGCGGTGTTGGTAGCCTCAGCGCAGATCTTCTTGCATTTCACGCAACCCAACTCCCCTGACGAACATCCCGTGTGAATGGTCTTGTGATCAGGATTATAGATCGTGTGCAGGAGGTAGACCGGACATTTGTCCGGATGGCCAGGGTCGCCCATCCGTATCTTGGCCGGGTCGGTATACATTATGGATATCTTCTTGGCTGTCGACTCCTCGGACTCTCCCATGCATATGTCATTGTTGTACGACTTGCTCATCTTTCGGTTGTCCGTCCCCAGGATCCCGGAGAACTGGCTCAGCTTGCCCTGGGGCTCGGGAAAAACATCGCCATATAACCCGTTGAATCTTCTTGCCACCTCGCGGGTAAGCTCGATGTGGGGAAGCTGGTCCTTCCCCACCGGCACCCAGTTGGCCTTGTAGATCAGTATGTCCGCCGCCTGAAGCACGGGATAGCCCAGAAAACCGTAGCTGTCGAGCCCCAATTCCACGCTCTTCTCTTTGTATGACGGGACCCTCTCCAGCCAGGGAATCGGAATTATCATGGAAAAGAGGAGATGCAGCTCGGCGTGCTCCTTCACCTGCGACTGGACGAATATGGCGCACTTCTCCGGATCCAGTCCTCCAGAGATATAGTCGATTGCAGCATCAATTATGCTCTGCTTGAGCTCCGAGGTGTCGTCAAAATCAGAGGTTAGGGCATGCCAGTCCACGATGCAGCAGTACATCTCGTAGTCGTTCTGTAGCTTTGCCCAATGCCTGAGCGCCCCCTCTAAATTCCCCAGATGCAGCATCCCTGTGGGCTGCATGCCGCTTAAGATCACCTCTTTTGCCATTCCTACCTCTAAGGTTTAAGGTCAAAGGTCTAAGGTCAAAGGCGTTTGCCTGCTGTTTTCCATTTCTGCAGAGATTGCGCCAGACCTCTCAGCATCTTGCCGCATTCGCTGTACCTCTCCAAATAAGCCCTGTAAGTGTCCTCAGGCAAGTATCTTTTTCGGTGAGCCACGTGCAGTTGGTGTCTTGTCTCCTGCAATTCTCCCTGAGCTCTATTTATCCCTCCCAAGTAAATGTTGATATGCTTGTTGTTCCACGCTTCTGCAATGTTAGCAAAGATCGAGTTTGACGATCTCCGAATCTGAGAGCCCAACTCATGAAGCTCAAACTTGGGAAACGACAGCGAGAGCTTGTTTACCTCCAGGTGTAGTTCACACAGCTTCTGATAAACATCCAAATCTTCGAAACTCTTAACCTTCGCCTTCATGGGGTATCTTGTCTTTTGTCTTTTGCTTTTTGCCTTTTGACTTTCACCTTTCACCTTAGACCTTCCACCTTTCACCTTAGACCTTCCACCTTTCACCTTAGATCTTCCACCTTTCACCTTAGACCTGAATCAATCCAGGAACAGGTATTGCTTCCACCTCTGATCAGAGATTCCCACGAATTGCTGAATAAAAGTTATGTGAGTTGGCCGCTTGGGCTGACGCAGAAGCTTAAGGCCTGCCTGGTCCGGTGCGCGGTTACCCTTAATGTTGTTACATTTTATGCACGCACAGACTAAGTTCTCCCAGGTGTCCCTTCCGTTATAGAGTTTGGGCACAACGTGATCCACGGTCATGGCTCCATGATCTGCGCCGCAGTACTGGCACCTGTGCCCGTCCCTCTTGACTATATTCTTGCGGGTAAGGAGAACTCTCTTGTGAGGAACGTGAATGTAGAACCCAAGCCTCACCACACTGGGCATGGGAATTGCCAAGGAGACAGAACGAATTTTGTACCCGTCATGCTTCTCGATGATCTGCGCCTTACCCAGATACACTAAGACCACGGCTCTCTTCACCGAGCAGACCGAGAGCGGCTCGTAGTTTTGATTCAGCACCAGGACGTTTCTGTTCAGCATTCCCCAACCAACCTCCGGGACAAGAACATCCCTAATTATCTGTAAAGGTAGGAAAAATCAAGGATATGTCAACGGTTTTTTCGTTCCAATCCCTCTGTTACCAGCACCCGCCACGACCGACAGTCTGATTAGAACTGATGAATGCACAGGGAAAAAAGTCTTGACACTTTAGTTGCAGCATGCAACTTTTCTTGGAATAGATTGTAAAAACCTATAAACAGGTCAAGAAAGGAGGAATTATGAGAACAGAGAGACTGGTGAGGCATAGTCTGCGGGGACCAGAATCGACTTCTTCTCATCATGATTCTCTCGGGAAGCGCGCACGTAGTTGCAGAGGTAAAGCGCGCCCAATCATCCTCTTCATTTCGCTTCTGCTCTTGATCCCCGCCTATGCCAAGGGCCAGAGCATTAAGGAGAATCTCGTCAAAGCAGACAAGCTCTTCGAGGAAGGGAAATTCGCGGAGGCAAAAGCTGTCTACGCAGATGTCGCCAAGACGGATCCCGACAACTATCAGGCCGTGCTCTCACTGGGAAGAATCAACCTGTATGAAAATTCTCTGAAGGAATCGGAGGAGTGGCTCAAGAAGGCTATTGAGCTTAACCCTGAGGAGAAGGAGCCTAAGGCGCTGTTGGCCGAGGCATGTTATCGGCAAGACAACTTTCGTGAGGCTGCGCCTCTGTTTCGCGCCATCGACAGGATACCCAGGGCTGACAAATTTGAGTACTTTGCTGAGAAGGTGCCATATCAGATTGAAAGCGGGGTTGACGTAACGTCGGTTGAGTTCGTTCAGACCGATCCGCTGCCGGTTGTCAAGATGCGGATCAATAACAGCGAGGAGGTGCTCTTCCTGATCGATACCGGCGGATGGGAGTTGATAATCGAAGATGAATTCGCCAAAGAAGTAGACGCAATGAGATTCGGAGGGCAAGAGGGTACTTTTGCCGGCGGCAAGAAAGCTACCCACTTTGAGGGAACGGTCGACCAAGTCCAAATAGGCGATTTTACGGTCAGAAATGTCCCGGTCAGTATCAGTGAGCGTTCTGGAGCCATGTTTGCTATGTTCGGGATGCCAATTCGAGGCATAATCGGGACTGTATTCCTGTATCACTTCATCTTCACACTGGACTATCCTGACGGCAAACTGATTCTCCAGCGAAAGACGAAAGAGAACATTGGAAAAGTAAAGAAGCATCTCGAAGCGAAGAAAAGCATCGTAGTTCCCTTCTGGATGGCGGGTGACCATTTCATGGTGGCCTGGGGGACGGTGAACGGAAGCAAGCCTTTGCTGTGGTTTGTGGATACGGGATTAGCAGGGGGAGGATTCCTCGGATCAGACAGGACTGTTAAAGAAGCAGGTATTCAGTTGCCCGAAGAATCATTCGAAGGCGAAGGAGGAGGAGGAAAGGTAAGCGTAAAGCCGGCCATGGTGGATGAACTCACTCTCGGTGATGCCAAAGAGAAGAACGTTATGGGAATATTCGGCGCATTTGGTAGCACAGGGATAGAGTACGAATTCGGATTCCGGATAGGCGGAATAATATCTCACGGTTTCTTCCGACCGTACAAGCTGACTTTCGACTTCACAACGATGAATCTAATCCTCGAAAGGACCGAAGGGTAACCACTACTTCTTAGGCGGGCAATGGTGCCCATTCTGCGAACTTTTCAGCCGAGCCCGCGACCCTCGACAGAGCCGGATGACTCCGAGAATCAGATTTAAGCGCGGGACTTTTCGACTATACTGTATGTAGTCCTCTCCAAATTTCTTCCGGCAGAACCTCTCCTCGTCAAGTGTGTGAAGATAGAAGAACGAAATGGCGAGTGCTCCAAGTAATGCAATCACGCAGTGCTGGGAAGTTAGCACGAACCCGAAGTTGAAGAACATGTATCCAAGATATTGAGGATGCCTGACAATCGAGAATATACCTCCATCCACAAGCACTGAGGTGTCCATATAGCTCTTGCCTTTTTTCACTTGCCCGTACTTTCGAAGCGTGAATATCGGAAGGAAGGCAAGTGTTAAGGCAGCTATTAAGACCACCACCCCGACCCAGCGAAGAGCCGGGATTCCGCCTCGCTCAAAAAAACGGCTCAGCACGAAAATCGCGAACGTGAAAACGCCTGCGATCCAATCAAAGACGTAAGGTTTCTTCTGATCTTCCGGCATAGTCTTTTTGCCGGGTGGTCCTGGCGGACGGCCCGACTTAGCGCTGGGCTGAGTCCTCCCATTCGGCGTAAAGCCCTGCGAGCTTCTTGGACAACTCTTCCTTCTCTTGATTCAACTCTATGAGCTTCTGCCAATCGGTGTAGACCTCCTCGGTGGCCACCATGCAATCTATCTCTTCGATTTTCTGCTCTATCTCGGTGATTTCCTTTTCAATCTGAAACAGACTCCTTTTCTTGATTTTGGGCTTTGTCTTCTTAGCTACAGCTCGCTTTTTTCTCTCCTTTTTCGCTAACTCCAACTCCCTCTTTTTTTTCTCTCTCTGCTCTTTTTTCTTTTCCTCGTAATGGGAGTAGTTGCCCAGGTACTCTTTCAGGCTGCTGTTTTCAAAAGCATAGATTCTGCTTACGATCTTATTAAGAAAATAGCGGTCGTGCGAAACCACCAGAAGCGTCCCGCCGAATTCTGCTAAAGCATTTTCCAAGACTTCCCTTGAAGCGATGTCCAGATGATTGGTCGGCTCGTCTAAGATCAGGAAATTGGGTTTGGAGAGGATCAGCTTGGCCAGAACAACCCGGCTTTGTTCTCCCCCGCTGAAGCTCTTGACCTTTCGAAAAACGTCCTCGCCGGAGAATAAGAACCTGGCCAGAAAACTCCGCAGGTCTGCCAGCAGCATGCGAGGGTTGGCCTTCCAGACTTCCTCTATGACCGAATTCTCTACATCCAGACCCTCGTGTTCTTGATCGTAATAGCCAACGTCAAGATTAGAGCCGGAATTGAACTCTCCGGACGAAGCGGTCTCATTTCCCATAAGGATTTTCAGAAAGGTGGTTTTCCCGCAGCCGTTGGGACCGATCAAGCCAACCCGATCGTATCGTTCGATTGAAAAGTTGGCATCCCCAAACAGCGCTTTTCCGTTGAAGGCTTTGCCCAAGTTCTCCGTCCAGACGAGCGCCCTCGACGTTCGCTTGGTGGGAGAAAAGGAGATCTTCATCTTCTTCGATTTGGTCTTCGGTCTTTCCAACCGTTCGAGCTTCTCCAGGGTTTTTCTTCTGGACTGTGCCTGCTTGGTCTTCTGTCCGGCTATGTTTCTTCGAATGAAATCCTCTGTGCGGCGGACGTACTCCTGCTGCGCCTCATATTCCTTCAGACCTTTTTCGAGCCTCTGGGCCTTTTGAACCACGTAGGATGAGAAATTGCCCACATATCTCGTTATCTTGTGATCCTCAAGCTCCGTCACCTCATGGATGACCCGATCCAGGAAGTAACGATCGTGCGACACCAACACCACGGTTCCGGGGAACTCCGCTAGATACTGCTCTAACCACTCCGTCCCCTCGATGTCTAAGTGATTCGTAGGCTCGTCTAACAGAAGAAGATTCGGCTCGGACAGAAGGACGGATGCTAAGGCGGCCCGGTTCTTTTCCCCACCGCTCAAGATATTGACGCTCTTGTCGAAATCCTCCTTCCTGAAGCCCAGACCGTAGAGGACTACCTCTATCTTGTTCTCGTAACTGTAGCCACCTTTGTTCTCGTATTCGAGCTGCAATTTTCCATAACGCTCTAACAGCCTTCCCGGGTCTTTCGCTGAGGACATTTCTTTTTCTAAACTTCGCAGCTCATCGTGGAGCTTCAAGAGTTTAGAGAAGGGCTTGAGCATCTCATCAAACAGGGTAAGATCATCCTCCAGCTGATATTCCTGGCGCAAGAAAGCCAGTTTTAGGCGCTTGGTCCTGACAACCTCTCCCCTATCCGGCTCCAACTCACCCGTGATGGTTCGGAACAGAGTGGTCTTCCCCGCCCCATTCGATCCCAAAAGCCCGATCTTTCTCCCTTCCTCGATCTGCCAGGAGATATCATTTAGAACTAGATCGGCGCCATAAGACTTTGAGACATTTTTCAAGCTTACCAGAGTCATTTGCCTTTCACCCTAATCTCCATGGCCATCCCAACTAACAGGGAAACGCCAGCGTCTTTATATTAGCAGGTTTGGCCAATTGAGTCAATATCAATCTCAGCGAGGGCAACACAGTGACTCCCAAGCCTCTATTCTGAGAAAAGTAATATGATTCTGCTGGAGACGAGAATTTGGGCTTGACAAGTATTGCTAATTATGTAAATTTATTCATTGTGAATGCAAATTTCCCCAGCCTGGGATTGATTCTGGTGCAGCTCTTTGTCGGACTTCTCGGGAGCTTGATAGCTTCGTTCATAGTTGCTGCGTTATCAGGGAGAAAGTTCCAGAGGGCTATCACCGACTCGGAAGACAATGTACTAAATGCCCTGAACCCGGTCAACACTATGATAACGGCTCAGGCTCGGAACATCCAGACATTAGCGCAGATCGTCCCGGCTGTGAACACCATCAGCAACGAAGTGAAGACGTTAGCGCAGCTCGTCGATAAGATAAGACAGGGACTGGAGAAATCGAAATGATCGTCATTGGCATCATCGGATTGTGTTTAGTAGGAGCTCTCTGGGTTATGCTGTACTTCTACTTCGTGCGCCGAGCAGATAGGTTCATGGATGCCTGGGAAAGGCGCATTAAAGAGAAGGCACAGCAGGCAACAAGAGAAAGCCTCAACTCCCTGGAAGAGGCAACCAGAGCCTTCGAGGCCTCTTTGTCCGGGGTTGAGTCCATCCATGAAGCGGCACAAGAGATAGCTAGATCAAGGAAAACCTTGGAAGAAGTCGCGTTGCAGAGAGGCCTAATTCCCAAACCTTGTACCGAAGAAACACCTCCCCCCAAACAGATAGCAGAACCCGAATTGGAACCGATACCCAGCCCCATGGTATCCTTCGAGTTTGTTCCCTATGAGACTCGTAAACGCAAGGATTGGGAGCAATGGCAGACATCTGATCAACCCCTTGTTTCCCTTGTCTAATTTCAAATGATGACTTTCATAATTGGATTTATTGCCGGAGTTATTATCTCAATAGCTCTTGCGGTTTTGTTTTTTCAGAAGAAAAAACTTCATAGCGAAGTAGCTACTCTGAAAGAGCAAATTAAAGACCTTCAAATTTATTTTGATGGTATTCCTTCTGTTCCCAAAGAGAAAAGAAAAGGAATTGTCATAGAAGGACTAAGAGCAGAGGGGGAGAAGGCAATGGATAAGTACAGGTGGAGCGAAGCAATAGATTACTTCGAAATGGCGCTAGCTCTGGCAACCGGTGCGTATAGAGCTAAAGTTTTAGCTCGGATTGGGAGATGTTATTATGATATGGGTAATCTTGACCAGGCATTGACCAACCTCAAAGATTCTCTTCAACAAGCTAGGAAGGTTCAAGACAGAGAAGGGCAAGCAGCTGACCTTGTCAATATCGGTGTGATCCATCAAACTAAAGGTGAACTGGATCAGGCCTTGAAGTATTTAGAGGAGGCTTTGGAGATTCACAAGGAGGTTGGGGGTCGGCAAGGAGAGGGGGTGATCCTGAACAATATTGGGATGATATATGATGCCTGGGGCAAGTATGATCAGGCGATTGAATATTTGAAGAAGAGTTTGAAGATAAGGGAAGAGGTCGGGGATCGGCAAGGAGAAGGGGTGACCCTGAACAATATTGGGATGATATACAAAGCCAGGAGTAAGTATGATCAGGCGATTGAGTATTATAGGAAGAGTTTGAAGATATTTGAAGATATAAAAGATCGCAAGAATAAAGGGGTGACCCTGAACAATATCGGGATGATATACAAGACCAGAAGCGAGTATGATCAGGCCATTGAATATTATAAAGAGAGTTTGAAGATAACAGAAGAGGTAGGGGATCGACAAGGAGAAGGGGCCACCCTGAACAACATTGGGGAAGTATATTATGCCTTTGGCAAGCATAATCAGGCTATTGAGTATTGCAAGAAGAGTCTGAAGATATTTGAAGAAATAGGTATGTCTCAGCAGATTGGGATAGTGAAAAGGAATATTGAACGAATTTCCCAACAGATCAAACAGATGAAAAATGGTAAAGATCAAGCTAAAGCTTGATACTCCAAATTCTTTAGGTTTTTTCTTCGGAGACTGTGTCTTTTCTTCTGCTCCTGGCTAAAAACATCTCCACGGCTAAAAGAGCGGCGGCCATCCACAGCAATGTCTTCCAGAGCTCCTTGCCGTAACGGGACTGCAGAATTGACTCTTCTATGTCATCCTGAAGGCGCACGTGAAAGAGAGATAGACCTTCCAGGCGCTTCTCAACCTCTGATATCTCGATTCTTTCCGGATCGGAATCTTTGGGATCGATATTCACCCCAAATCGATCCACCGCCTGCCCCCTGGTTGAAGAGGAGATCGATAGGCGCACATCGTATATGCCAGGCAGGTAAGTCTGGTCTATTTTCAGGATCAGCTTATCAGTCTGGAAGGACGGTTGCAGAGCGATTCTTTTCATCTCCGGAGTGAACAGCTCCACTCCCTTTCCGGCCAGATCGGCACTAAGCTCCCTGGTTACCTTAGAGCTTACCAGAATATCCTCGTCCAGTCTGGAGAGATCAGAGGCAAGATACTCCACCGCCCGGTTTATCATCGGAACAAAGAATGGATGCACCACCAGATCACCCTGGCTTTCATCCAGGGATGCAGCCAGAAGCAGCGCCTTGCCCGCTCCTAAGCTTCGTTCCAAAAACGCCGGTTTCCCCACATTGAAGCGAATTAGGCTTTTTGCTTCCCCACTTTCAGGCAGCTCGAAGATAGAGAAGAACTTAATGACGGGAAGTTTCTCCTTTTCCACGTCCCGATATATCTGAAAAATGGGATGGTTTAGGTCGACGTTCTCAAAACTGAAAAAACCACTGACGCTTTTGGTGGGCGTGAGGGCGCCCTGCACGTTCAGTCCGAAGAATCTCTTAATCAGTTGCCCGGAGTAAAACTCGGGATCTATATCGTCACCCAGGATGAAAAACACCCCTCCGCCCTTCCTGACGAAACTCTCCAGATTGGTGAGTTGGACGTCGCTCAACTGTGAGAGGTTCGAGAGAATGACCGCCTGGTATTTGGTGAAATCGACCGAGGCGAGAGCAGTCTTGCTTATTTGAGTGATCTCTTTGTTGACATCCTTCGCATTCAGCGGATTCAAGGCCAGGCTCAAGTGATGGGTATCCCTCGGCCTTTCACCCACCAGGAGCACGTCGATTCTTTCCGGAATCTTAAAGGTAAAATATCTACGATTATCTATCAACAGATCATCGTCACCAAGCTCGAAGAATCCAGTATGGATCCCCGGCTCCTCAACGGTTGGCGTGAGCTTTACCGTCGCCTTGCCGCCTTTCTCAACGTCAACGTCGGTCTGGCTCACCCGCTTCCCGTCCAGATACAGTCCTACCAGAAGATCTCCGACCGGGTGGGAAGTGAAGTTGGCGATCCTGGCGGTAATCTCAAAAGGCTTTCCCCTCTCTATCAACTGATTGCCGAAATCTATCTCCTCTATGCAAAAATTCTGTTTTTCCAGAGGAGAAACGTCCACCAAATAGAGTTTTTCCTTTTGGCTTAGGGAGGAAGGAGAAGCGGGATTGACACCGGACCAGCCGGATTTGTCCATATCGGTGACCAGATAAATCTCCTGGTTTAAATTCTTGGATTCTTTCAAGATGCCATAAGCACTCGCCAGAGCTGCGCCGACGCCTGTCTTTTCGGCGGAGAGTCGCGCTTCCTCGTCCAGATAGCCTACCATGCCCCTGAAATCACGAGTAGGTTGGGAGTTGACGGACATTGGCTGCGAGGCAAATAAAACCAGGCTGGCTTCATCTCCCTCCTTGAGCTGCCCCAGTATCCTCTTTGTTTTTCTTTTCGCCAGATCAAAAAGCGATCCGTCCTTAGTCTCATAACCCATGCTGTAGGAATTATCCAGAAGTATCACCACGGAGGTTCTTGCATGTGCTCCCATCCTGGTGGCAAAGCCGCCTCTGATGGCGGGACGGGCAAATGCGGCTACCACCAGCAGGATGATCAGAGTTCTGATTATGAGCAGGAGATACTCCTTGATCTTCACCCTCCTCATCCGGGTCTTCTCCAGAGACCTCAAGAACAAAAGCGAACTGAAAAAGATCTCCTTTACCTTCTGCCGGTTGAATATGTGAATCAGCAGGGGAAGGAGGACGGCAGCGCCTGCCGCAAAAAGTATGATGGGATTAAGGAAATTGAACATAAGCGAACGATGGTCTCACCTCATCCCCTATCGCCTCCTCTCCGTATCATGTCGAAGATCCCGCTAAAGGCGGGAGAGAGGGGGAACAAGGGGGAGGGGTCGTCGTTTCTTGCCCGGTAGGAAGTAGGTCGGATATGTCCGGCCTCCGGCGGGACTATCCGACTCATTACTTCGTCCGAAAGTCCTTACGGACATTTCGGATCCACTGATTTTCTGGTCTAATCCTCCATTCTGACCTGGCCGTTCACATGGACTTCAAAAGCCTCCTGGCTTGTTTTCTTTCTTCGAAACCACAGGGGAGGCCGAGTGCCTCCTGCAGGAACAGCTTGGCCCTTGAGGCATCTCCCTTTTTCTGATACGCCCTTCCCAGAGCTAAGAGCACCCTACCCCGGTACACAGGCCTGTCTTCCATAAACTCCGATATCTCAAGAAAGTTGACCGCGGAATCTATCTTGCCGACGTTGAAAAAGGACTCGCCTAACATAAGGTAAGGAATAGGCCTGTCGGAGAACTCGTGAACAAAGCCTTTGGCAAAAAGCAATGCTCTTTCAAAGGTCTTATGAGCCTGTTCAGCTTCCCCCAACTTACGATGAATGGTTCCCAGACCGGAATAGATATCGATCTTGGCCTGAGTTTTGAGGCCAAGACCTTCAGCCTGCTCAAAGTGCTCTTTGGCAAGGAGAAAATCTTCCTGGACCATCTCCAGTTGGGCTAACTCGATGTAAGAATCCACATAGGTAGAATCCAATGAGATTACCTTGTGGTAGTAAGATTTTGCCTTTTCGTATTCGCCTTTCAAGCGTTTGATATTTCCCAGAGTGTGGAGATACTCCAGATTCAGAGTATCTCTATCGAGCACCTCCCCATAGAGCTTTTCTGACGAATCATAGTCTCCGCTGAGATAGTGCACGTACGCCAGACTGCGGAGTATTCCCACATCCCTGCCGTACAGACTTAACATGTCCTGGTAAACTTCAATGGCTTCATCATGATGACGGTTATTCATCTTCATTTCAGCCACGTGGTACAAATCGGTGATGGTGTCGCGGTATCCTTCCAGAAAGATGAGCCATTCCTTCTCCAGAGCAGCTAAGTCTTTTTGGTACACTTCCTCGATGGTCTGCTCCAGGGTGAGATCGGTGGCCTTCTTGTACAGGAGTCTGAATCTGTCCAGATTGTAGGTCTTCACCAGGAACCTCGCAAACGAAGAGGATTCCCAGAAGGCCACGTCTTCTGGTTGTCTTTTGTAGTTTCTGGTTATCGTCAGCTCGCGCAGAGGAACCCTTCTTCCGCTGGCAATTATCTTTTTGGTAAAGTGATGGGAAAGAGAGAAATAGTTCCCTACCCCCTCAGCCAGCATGGGCGGGGCGTATCCCCACAGCCGGTAAAACATAAGGAATCCCACACCCGGGGAATCTATGCTTCTTTCGAAGAGATTATAAACGACGTAGACTTTGTTCTTCACCGGATCCAGGCCGATATCGAATCGGTCGTCCCAAACGATCTGGCCGGCCCGGCATGGCAGAAGAAAATACTCCATCCTGTCCATGGCCGGTTGGGTAAATCCGAAGACCCCCCGAAAGCGTCTATACTCGGACTCGCCGTGACCCTTGATCCTCCTCCAGTGCAGGTCAGCCAGAGAATTGAGAATGTAGCGGAAGAAGAAATGAGAGCTGGGAAGTTCATCCCAATCTTCAGTTTCTTTATCCCGCGTATCCACGCGGCAACCCGGTTCGGGTAGGTCGGTTATCCTGGGAGTCAAAAAGACCTTGAAGGACCTCCCCTCTTTAACCTCAACCTCACCCAGAAGGAACATCTTTTTATCCTTGGCCAGAACTTCCGTGAAAATGGTCTGGGGCCGGGGAGGCAAGGTGACAAGATTCAAATCGAGGATGACGTTTCCATCGGCCAGCACGGTGGGAGTCGCTGAGAGGGTAAAATTAGCCTGAAAAGAAGCTGTCTCCACCCCGTTCAGAAGCTTTATCTCTCTTTCGTCTATTAGCTCGAAACTCCCGCTGTCTCCCGATGCCCCCTCCTCCACCCTGATCTTAAGAAGCACTCCGGACGCACCATACGCGGACCTCAGACCGGGCGCGAAAAGAAGAATTAAGAAGATCAATGCAATCGTGAATTTCGCTTTTTTCATTTTTACCTCCATAGTCTCTTGCCTCTGGGGAAACCTGCAAAATCGAATTGAGACTTGCCCTTCATGATTCTCAGTTGAACAATCGAGCGGCCATCGCAGGCTACCATTCTTCTACTGGTAAGCGTGCTTACGTCATTTGACCAGGCTGCGAAGTACCTTTAGATTCTCAATGTCTTTTGCAGTCCCTCCTTCTTTGGGAGTTTCGAGGATCTTGGGAATCCTCTCCCACCGCCTGTCGTTCATCATCAAACGAAATCCTTCCGGCCCGATCTTTCCCTCTCCGATATGCTGATGCCGGTCCACCCGGGAACCAAAATCCTTCAAGGTGTCGTTCAGGTGAATAACCTTGAGCCTGGAAAGCCCGATGACATTATCAAACTCCTTAAAGGTCGCTTCATAGGTTCTCTCGGTGCGAATATCGTATCCGGCGGCAAAGGTGTGACAGGTATCGTAGCAAACTCCAAGCCTTTCGTTCTCCTGAACCTGGTCGATTATCTCAGCCATGTGCTCAAACCGGTATCCGATGGCGCTTCCCTGACCGGCAGTCATCTCCAGACAGATTTTCACCCTGAATCCTTTGGTTTTCTGATGGAATGTGTCTATGGACCGGGCGATCTTTCTTATCCCCTCCTTTTCTCCAGTCCCCAGGTGGGCACCCGGATGCATCACCAGGTACGGCAGCCCGAGAAGCTCGGCACGGTTCAACTCGATCAGCATCGCCTCCATGGAGAGTTTATAAACGTCCTCTTTTGGGGAAGCCAAGTTTATCAGATACGCGTTGTGGCCAACCACCGGAGATATCCCGGTCCTCTTCTGGCTTTCCCGGAACCTCTTCACATCCTCGGAGGCGAGTTCCTTTGCCTTCCACTGGTTGCTGTTCTTGGTGAAAATCTGAATTGTGGCACACCCCACCTCCTCTCCCAGCGGGAATGCGTTGAAGACTCCCCCCGAGATAGATATATGAGCGCCGATCAACAGCTTTTTCGTCATAAGCCTTGCCGCTTCTTCCACTATCTAAAGGTAGTAAGCAATCCCACCTATCTGGTCAACTCTCATCCGCTCCATCCGTTTAATCCGTTGACCTATTTATCCGTTTATCCGCTTAATCCGTTGACCGTTTAATCCGTTTCATCCGCTGACCCGTTTATCCGCTTAATCCGCTGACCGTTTAATCCGTTTCATCCGCTGACCCGTTTATCCGCTCAATCCGCTGACCCGTTTATCCGTTCAATCCGTTGATCGTTTAATCCGTTTCATCCGCTGACCCGTTTATCCGTTCAATCCGTTGACCGTTTCATCCCTTGACCTACCACAACCTTTGCCTTTTGCTCAAATAGGAAAACAGAGCATAGTCAAAGGGAATAGATGTATCGAGAAGCACGTAGTCGATCAGGCTTTCGCGGCACTCCAGGGTATACCTGTCGACTAAGGCTTTGAATCTCTCGGTATATTCTTTTCTTATCTGCCAGGGAGAGGTCATCAGCTCCTCACCCGTCTCCAGATCCTTGAAAACGGCTAACTCCGGGAAAGCGAAGGTGCGCTCCTTCGGATCCAGCACGTGAAAGACGATCACCTCATGTTTTTTGTGACGGAAGTGCTTCAGACCGGCTATCACCTTACCGGGATCGTCAAACAGATCGGAGATCAAAATTATCAGCCCACGTCTTTTTATCCTCTCCGCCATCTGGTGTAAGGCTGTGCTGATGTTGGTCGTCTGGGAGGGTTCAAGCTTGTCCAGTTCCTGCAGGAGGACGTGCAAATGACTCCTCAAGGCCGACTTGGGGGGAATGTACTTCTGTATGCTTTGATCAAACAGAACCAATCCGACCGAATCCCGCTGTTTCAACATCAGATAGGAGAGGGCCGCGGACAGGTAGCTGCTGTACTCCAGCTTGTTGACACCCTCAGAGCCGTAGCCCATGGAACCGGAGGTGTCCAGAAGGAGGTAGGCCTTCAGGTTGGTCTCCTCCTCGAACTCCTTGATGAAGAACCTATCGGTCTTGGCATAAACTTTCCAGTCGACGTTCTTCAGGGGGTCGCCCGGCATGTATTGCCTGTGCTCGGCGAACTCCACCGAAAAGCCGTGATAGGGGCTTTTGTGCAAGCCGGCGATGAAACCCTCCACCACCAATCTGGCCCTGATCTCCATGCCGGACAACTTGGAGACGACATCCGGACGTAAAAATCTGCGATAATCCTCTGGCATTCTATTAACATACCTTTCACAAACGCGTGCCCGAGGCTTCATGCCTTGGCTGGCAAGCCGTGAAGGCTTGCCTACGCGCTCTTTGCATACTCTTGAGAGGCTCGCAGGCCTAGAAGGCTTGCCTGCGCGCCGCTGACGAACTCCCGAGCAACGCGTAGCCAGGGCTTCCAGCCCTGGTCGTCAGTTACCTCTCCTCTATTTTCTTCTCCAGAGCATCTCCGAGTTCGGAACGGAGGCTTTTCAAGAATACCACTTCCTCCTGCGCCTTTTCCACCTCTCCCTTCTTGAGATAAGCATAACCCAAGTTATAGTGAGCTTTGGTGTCCCACTGGCTTAGCTCAATCACCTTTTTGAACTGTTGGATGGCCCGATCGCATTCCTCTCTTCTCAGGTGTATGGCGCCGGCATTTGTGTACGCCTTTGTCATTGCGGGATTAAGCTGGACTGCTTTCTCATATTCTTCTAAGGCCTTATCCAGGTCGCCTTGATTCTGATATGTAAATCCTTGTCTGAAGTGCTTCTCTGCCTCCTTCTCCTTGTTGGCGCAACTCAACAACCCAAAGATCAAAAAAAGAGCCAAAGAACTCTTTAGAAAATCTCCCCACCTCATAAGAACCTCGTTATTTGAGATTTACTGGTCAGTCCGTGAGACATATCAGAGGAAGTTCCAGTTTCGACTATCGACGTTCGAGCCTCCTGGCTCCTCGGGGATGTTATCATCCCCGAGTTTTCCCCTGTGGATGATAACATCCACAGGGAGCATTTGAGAATTTTCCAGCTTCAATCACCGAGCTTCAAGCCTCGAAACGAGCACGGACGCCCGGACGGGGGCGTCTGCCTGCCCGTCTGGGCTTCGCCACCGCCAAACGAGCCTCGAAAACTATTCTTCCTTCACGTCCTGCAGCAGCTTCTCGATGATCTCCATGGTGCCCACGCCGTCCGCCTCGGCATTGAAGGAGGTCACTATGCGATGTCTTAAAACCGGCTTTGCCGCCGCCCTGACGTCCTCCGTGGAGGGAGTATACCTGCCATCCAAGATGGCTTTGGTCTTGGCTCCCAGGATCATGTATTGAGAAGCACGCGGGCCGGCTCCCCAGTTGACCCAGTTCTTGATGTAGGGAAGCGAGTTGTTCTCACCCGGCCTGGTGCTGCGGGCCAGTCTGACCGCATAGTTCACCACGTGATCCGAGACCGGAACGCGGCGGGCAAGCTTTTGCAGCCTTATTATCTCGTCTGCTCCCATCACTTGGTTTAACTCCCATTCGTAGGCGCTGGTGGTCGACTTGACGATGGTATTCTCCTCCTCCTCCGACGGGTAGTCCACGTAGATGTTGAACATGAAACGATCCAGTTGAGCCTCGGGAAGCGGGTAGGTCCCCTCCAGCTCAATGGGATTCTGGGTGGCCAATACGAAGAAGGGTTCGGCCAGCTTATAGGTCTCGCCTCCTGCGGTGACCTCATGTTCCTGCATCGCCTGGAGAAGCGCTGCCTGTGTCTTGGGTGGGGTGCGGTTGATTTCATCCGCCAGCACGATGTTGGAGAAGACTGGCCCCTGGACGAACTTGAAGGTCCTCTTGCCGGTGGAGACGTTCTCCTCGATGATCTCCGTGCCGGTGATATCCGAGGGCATCAAATCGGGAGTAAACTGGATTCGATTGAATTTCAGCTCCAGGATTCGCGAGATGGTTGAGATCATCAGGGTCTTGGCCAAACCCGGCACGCCGATCAAAAGACAATGACCGTTGGACAGAAGCGCAATCAAAAGCTCATCGATCACCCTCTCCTGCCCCACAATTACCTTCTTGATTTCGTTCTTTATCTTGTTTCGTGCTTCATTCAGCTTCTCTACTGCTTCCAAATCCTGTTTCTCTGCCATGTTTTCCTCCTGAGTGGTCAACATGTAATATACATCCCAACACTCCTGAAAATTGAGAATTTTTAAGAAAAATCGCCGTCTCGAGAGGCCCTCAGGGTCATGGTCGGAGGGAATCGACTCTGCTCCATGATACGATTAGACAGAGAATCCTCTTGTTCTTGCAGGAAAACTGGATATATTAGTAGAGGTCACATTGATTCGCGCACTCGCCGACCATCACGAAGAATATCAACCGACAAGCGAGATGATCGTCCCCTTCGTGACGTAAGCGTAAGGAGGTGCAAGCGTGATTCGCCTCATTACAGAGTGGAACGGTGGACCTCCAGTCTCCATCAAGACTTGTTCCAAAAAGGGGGCGATCACGCGCAGGGGCTTGACCTGTTTTCTGTTACTGCTTGCGGCTTTGTTCCGGGTGTCGGGGTCGGCACAAGCCCCGGTCAAACATCATGCGTCCTTCTCTGAAGCCGACTTGATATTTGATCGGAAAAACGGCTTTGACGTTGTGAGTTTGGGAGGATGCGTCCGAACACATCCCCCTGGTCATCCCGATCTTCCTTCCAGGATAATCCATCTCATACTCCCGGGAGATGCCAGGGTAACTGACGTCTCCGTCAGTGATGCACGCGAGGTGATTCTGGATGGGGAGTTCTTGGTCGCCCCCGCTCAGCCGGATCGGAAAACCGATGGCTCGAACCTGACGGAGCTGGTGAGGCCTAACCGGGTGATCTACGATTCGGATTCTTTGTATCCCCCTGAGCCTGTGGAGATACTTGACCAAGGATATATGTCCGGAAGTCATCTGGTTGCTCTGGTGCTGCATCCTCTGCAGTGTCAGCCTCGATCGCGGAAGCTTCTCTTCTATACCCAGCTGGAGATCAGCGTGGAATTGTATGAGTCACGCGAGGTTCCCATAACCTCAGGAACGCAGAGAAGATCTGACAGGGTGCAGCGACTGCACGAGGAGATTCTTGCCCGCTTTGCTGACAACAAGAAGGACGTCCCTGGTTTCATCTGCAGGAATCTTGATCCCGTCCTGTTCAAAGGAGAAGCGGGCGCTTCGACATATCCTGAGTATTTGGTTGTCACGTCTGGGGAGCTTCAGTCAGCTTTCTTGCCGTTAGTGGAATGGAAAACCAAAAAGGGAACGCTGGCGGGCATCGTCCGCATCGATAGCATCCTTTCGGTTTATTCGGGAAGAGACGACGCGGAGAAACTCAGGAATTTTCTGATTGAGGCTTATCAGAACGGCACCAGCTGGGTGCTTTTGGGAGGGGATGAAGATGTGGTTCCAATCAGGTACGCCTATCCCTACCGGTACGGCACGCCTGTGGATCCCACCTATCAGCAGATTTGCGATCTTTACTTCTCCGACGTAGACGGGCAGTGGGATCGGGATAACGACGGCATCTGGGGACAACCCGAGCACGACAGGCCTGACATCTATCCGGATCTGTTTGTGGGTAGAGTTCCGTGCGGCGATTCGGCCGAGGCCCAGGCCTTTGTGGAAAAACTGCTTTGCTACGAGAAGAAACCCGGAGCCGGGGCGATTGATTACTTGACTCGCGCCCTGTGGATCTGCTCCGATTACATGAGGGATCTGGACCAGCATAGTGAGCTTGCCCGCTGGGTGCCCTCCCACTTCCATCAGGACCTGACTACGCTGATTGAATCTCCCGCAGGAGACGCACCCAATCCGGCAAGTCCGGATGGCGCAACCTGCATACAGGTGATGGACCAGGGTTGGGGAATCATCGGGGTTTTGGCTCACGGGAAATCGAGCGCCTTTGTGGCGAAATCCCACTTAGACAATGGTAATCCCAAGTCCTGGGTGACTACCTTTCCGGGTCAGAATGACGGCCACGGGCACTTGCCCAATCTGAATAACGAATCAAGATACGGGATCATGTATTCCATAGCCTGCAGTCAGAGTGCCATAGACGTGGACAAGTATCCCGACTTGGGGGGAGATCCTTGCGTGGGCGAATTCTATCCCCTGGCTTCCAGGAAGGCCGGGGTGGCATTTCTGGGTTACTCCAGAGCCGGCTCGGTATTTGGCTCATACAATCTTTTTGTAAGCTTTCTGACGAATATTTTTGACCACCGCCTGCGACATCATCTTGGAGTGGCGGAGGCCCTTTCCAGGTGTGCCGATCCTTCTCGCCGTAGTTTGAACTATGGGCACAATCTTTTTGGAGATCCGGAGATGCCGGTCTGGACTGAGAATCCATCAGTTCTGGTGGTGACTCACCCAGAAGAGGTGCCCCAGGGCCGGCCAACGCTTGATTTTTTCGTCTCGTCCCAGGGAAACGGCATCGGCCAGGCCCTGGTCTGTTTGTCCTTGGGAGACAAGATTGTGTTCGCCGGGGAGACCGGTCAGGATGGCTATCTCTCCTGCGAGTTGAACTTAGATGATGTGGGGGAGATGAGCGTGGTGGCGACCAAGCCGAATTTCGTGCCCTATGAGCACTTCATTACCGTGGTTGAAGGTGAAGCAACTCCCGGCATTGAGTCTTTCCAACTTTTGCAGAATTTCCCAAATCCCTTCAATACCGCCACTATCATCCAGTTTTCTGTCGGAGGTGAACAGAACCCAATCCACACCAAAATGCAGATTTACAACCTTCTTGGGCAAAAGGTCAGGACTCTGGTGGATGAGCCCAAGAATGTCGGCGACCACAAGGTGATCTGGGACGGAAGGGATGACTTTGGGAAAGACGTTGCCTCAGGGGTTTACATATACCGCATGCGAGCCGGGGCTTTCACTGAGGCCAGAAAGCTTGTGTTATTAAAATGAGGCTCCAGTGCTTTGATAACCAATTCGCTTGTCGGAGGTGCAAGATGAGTAAGTGGCTTTCCGTTTTATCGCTTGTAGTGATATTGGGCTTCATCCACGTTGGCCTTGCCCCCACAAAGGCATGGTCAATCTCCCAGGGTGCATGCTGCTATCCTGACGGTTCCTGCGCTGATCTTCTGGATTCGGCAGACTGTGAAAGTCAAGGTGGCGTATACCAGGGTGATGGAACCAGCTGCGCTGGGGTCGAATGTGCCGCTCAAGCGCAAGGTGCTTGCTGTTATCCTGACGGCTCCTGTGCCGACGATCAATACCAGGCACAATGTGAAGCTGATGGTGGCACATACATGGGCGATCAAACCACCTGCGCTCAGGTTGAATGTGACCCTCAAGCTCAAGGCGCCTGCTGCTATCCTGACGGTTCTTGCGCCGACGATCTAACTCGGACAGAATGTTCAGGTCAAGGTGGCACATACATGGGCGATGAAACCACCTGTGCCGGGGTCGAATGCGGCAATGAAGTAAATGACGAGACTGGAGGCAGAGAAAAACCCTCTGAATTTACTCTTCTTCAAAACTCCCCGAACCCTTTTAACCAGACCACGAAGATAGAATTCTCTCTGGCGAGGTCGGGTTTTGTCAGCCTGAGCATTTACGATCTGTTGGGAAGAAAGGTAAGGACCTTGGCTTCGGAACATTTGCCCTCGGGTTATAAATCTGTGCTTTGGGATGGGAAGAATGACTCTGGAGAGGATGTCGCCTCAGGAATTTACTTCTACCAATTAAGAGTCCGGGATTTCTCTGAGACCAAAACGCTGGTCCTGTTGAAATGAGTCTCTCTTGATTTAGGAGCTTATTCAGTTGTCAGAGACCCGGACGAACCTCTAGCCTCAGAGGTTCGGCTGTTCCATTTTTAGCCCGTTGTCTGGCAAAATTCTCCTTGCACCGGGGGAAAACCAGGTTATATTGAGCATGTAACCATATTCGCTCGCAAGGGGTGTTATAGCT
>JBAUFO010000184.1:0-7701 GCA_049679185.1 Candidatus Zixiibacteriota bacterium | reverse complement strand
CTGATAGGCCTTGTTGCGGTGGTAGAAGACCGCGCGCCCCAAAACCGCGGATATCAGAAGTTCCTCCTGCTCGGACATGTTGGAGGTATCCACCAAAACCAGCTTGCCGGAATCCAGATCGTTGATCACGTTTCGGGTAATGGACAACTCTGGATCCTTGTGGATGAAGGGAAGCCTGAGGATCTGCTCCACCCTTCTCTGGATGACCGCAGCGGTGGATTCAAAGAACCCCTTTCCGCTGGAGAACTTAATCAAGAGATCCTCCGTCCTGATATGTGCCATCTCCTCCATCCAGTTTCCCCCGAACAGGAATCTGGCTGCGTAAAGCATCTCCACCTGTGGCTGGGTGAAATCGTAGATGTGCCGGAAATCCTTAATATCGATCTCCCGCGGGCTTATCTTGAGTCGATTGTAGGGACCCTTGAGGTTTCGCGAGCTGTAGACTCTCAGCCGTTTTCCGGCCAGCGGATGATCCGCCAATCCCTTATGGTTCGGATCTCCCCCGCCGTCGTAGTATTCTCCGTGGGGGTCTAAGATGAGCATTCCGTATTTTCCGGATTCAAGCACACAGCCGGCCAGGACCTTCATCAGATTGCTTTTGCCCATGCCGGTAGTGGCGAATATGCCAATGTGGTAAGGAAAGAGCTCTCCCGATATACCCGCCTGGAAATCCAATATGTCTTCACCCGACCGCAGAAACCCAACGTCGAGATCACCCATGAAACTCCTCAGGAATTCAAAGTCTTTTTTCTGAGGACTCCTAACCCTGGAAAAATGAGAGGGGATGGTCTTGGGCTTGTGGAAGAGGTCTCCCTTGATGTATCCCAGAGGGACGCACCGTCCAACCTTATATAGCCTTCTCTCCTTCTCGTGAAACTGGAAGGGCTCCTTCTGTCTGTCCAGCAGCATCATGTTCCCGGCAGTTCGCTCCGCCCAGTTGGGATCAGACGCCTCTACTCCGTAGCTTATGTCAACCACCCTCAGGAGGTAAGGCAGCTTTTTGTCTTCGTCCTCCGCCAGAAGAATATCTCCCAGGTGCAGGTCCTGTTCATAGAACGTCCGAAAGTAAAGCTCGGTTATCTTCTTGCCGGTGATCCTTCCTTTGTAATCCATTTCAGCGCCCTTCTCTTCACTGATTGAACCAGAACCTAACTTAAGTTAGGTTCTGGTCACAAACCGACTTCATCCATTTAAGTCCGCATTCAACACCTGATGAAAATCGGTAAACAAAAGATCCCAGTCTGAAAGGCTGATACCCCTCTCAAAAGCCCTCGACTGCAGTTTGTATCTGATATCCTCAATTTCAGACAGAGAGACTCGGGAGATATTATGAGCTGCCGCCAGAGGATAGGGATATCCCAGAAAAGCCGGGTCTCCTGAAAGATGTGACAAAACAGAGAAGATCACATTTGCGTCGACCGGATCGATACGGCTGACGTCTACGCGAAACGCAAAATCAGAAGACGCTTTGAGCCTGGCCACATAGATTCTTCCAAAGTAACTGGACGACGTGGTGAGCAGCTTCTCATCCGAGATCTGGCAGAACCATTTGGAATTGGGGAAGAACCTCTCTCCTGTTTTCATCACCGCCGGGATGAGAGGCGACTTGTCCCCCCAATAGAGGGTACTGGTCTTGGTGACTCCCACCATATGAACCCCTTTAGCTTTTGCCTTCCGGGTGAACTCAAGCCAGAAGTTATAAGGCGGGGCAATGCTGGCCTTAAGCGATCCATCGATAAGCAGCATATCGCCGCTGCCAAGCTCGTCTAAGAGCTGCCCGGCCAGTTTCCATTCGCCGAAAAGGCGCAGCCGGTCCAGCATTCTGTCCATCTCGGGCGCCTCGGAAGGCTCTTCGCCCACAAGATCCCGATAAGCGTGACTGTACATTGACGAGAGGTTGGGTCGAGAAATGATCTCCAACCTCAAAGGCATCATTCTCTGGTCTATTCTCTTTCCCTGATGGAAAATGATCGACCCAACCCGGTGCACGCCGATGAAAAATGATCTTCCCCTGACCACGGTGGCCGAACCGCCATCCACGGCGGCAACCCTGCCTTGCAGCTTTTCTTCCTTTATAATATGGAAAGAAAGCTCATTTAGATTCTTATCCAGAAGCAGAGGCTCTGTTTCTTCCTCGCCTGAGTCCATCTCGATATACGACGGCTCCTGATCCAATGCCTCCTGGATGAAGCTGACCGCCCTGCTGATCTCATTCTCGATGGTTTCGTCTATGTCCAGCATTGCTGTTCTCTCTACTTAACTTGAAGGCTACGGGCAAGTTTTGCCATCTTTTAAACACAACCTGTAGGTTGCGGCTACCTCTTTCCTCGCCCTTCCTATGCGGGATCATTCGGTAGTCGCAGGCTTTAAGCCTGCGTTTCCGTTTTCTCTCTCTCGTTCGTCACGGACGCCCTCGTCCCTTGCGGTGCTGAAGCTTTTAATCCTCCATTTCCCCCTTTTCTTTTTCAGATACAGCTTGATTGGTTTTTCAACCTGTCGGGGCTTTTTCTGATCGGTAGGATATTCCAGGCTCAGCGTCAATCTCACCTCTGCGCTGTCTCCGACGATCACAAAACTCTTGCTTGCTATTCGGACTCCTTCGAACTCTCTTTGCAGGTCCAGGTCGTCCAGAATTTGAGAAGATATGTTTTGTTTCTTGTCCAGCACGACTGAATCGATCACCCCCTCGCTCTTCTGGTCCACTCCCCTCTCAAACGTGGCCAGAACCCGTTTGATCATCGCCACGTCATCGTCCGGTCTCTTGCCGACGCAGCTGCAGACCAGCAAGCCCGCGACGAGCAACCAGAGAGCACTCATCAGATGTGTTTCTCTATTCATCCTGTCCCATTGATGGAATCGAACTCAAAGCTGATAGAATTATAAGAGGAACAGATGTGAAATACAACCTTTATTTTTGGCAACCCTAATGCGCGCTCTTCACCACAAAAGATGAGGGCTCACTCCGGTAGGATAGGGGGGCTAAAAACTATCCTGAGGCATCCGAAGCTCGCCCTCAAAGAATCCTTCGCTTATCCTATGAAACCGACACCAAGATAAAGCCTTTTCTAACACAAGTCAAGGGAAAAGTTGACTCTTCGGCCGGATTTTCTCCAGGCAGACTCAGCGCTGGAGATTTCCCTGCGACAGACACCAAGGAGCGACATCCGCCTCCCACAGAGGAATCTCCTCGCAGGAGGTTGCCCTCGCCCGGTTCAAAAGCGAGTCCCTTTGAAACACGGATAGAACTGGGCTGCTTAACTTGTCAGAAACCAAAGGGCGAGCGTATCAAATACAGAGAGAATGCCGAAGCTAACTTATGTTAAGATGAGCAGGAAGGTGCTAACAAGACTCTCCATCACGCTGTCGCTGGCGGTAATGTCTGTCCTTTTTTCCTTGTCGCTTCGAGCTGAAGAGTCTTCTTTTCCCGACTCCGGCATAGTGAAGGTTTCCAGCGCGCTCTGGTCGGACCTAAGAGACGTCGGGTTCCGCGACGCCAAAGCCTATTCCCTATTCTTCGACGGGTTAGCCATTGTGGATTTGTCCAATGTCAACTCCCCTTCTCAGGTCGCACAGGTGGAGCTTTCCGGGGAAGGGCTTAAGGTGGATATCTCAGGAAATTATGCCTGCGTTGCTGCCGCAGACAGCAACGTTTACGTGATTGACATTTCATCTGCCGATGAGCCGTTCTTGGCAAGCAGCTTTAGACTCCCTGATCTTCCCACTGATATTGCGGCCAGCGGGAACTGTGCTTATGTCTCCGCAAAGGACTCCGGGTTTTTTGTCCTGGACGTCTCGAACCCCCTCGACGTCTCCCTGATCGGCTCGTGCGACCTGTCAGGCTTTCAGCCACTTTCACTCTGCCTGCGCGACAACATAACCTATCTGGCTGGAGCCGGAGGCTTGAGACTGGTCAACGTCTTTTTTCCTTACGTGCCTTTCCTGTTTGGATCAAACGACGCCGTCCCGGGAGGAAACAAAGTTTTTGCTGCAGCGGAGGGCGGAAGAACTTACGCTTATCTGGGAAATCCGGCGCAGCTTTCGATCCTGGACGTAACCAATCCGAGAGACATTTTTCCTCTCTCCGCTTACACGTCCGCATCCGCCATAGCTGATATGGTAGTTTGGGGAGATCATGCGTATCTTGGCCTGACCTACGACGTGCTTATGGTTCTTGATATCGACGACAGAACCTCGCCGGAGGAAGTTGCTGCCTTGAATCTTGGAGATAACCCCAGAGGAGTCTTCTTCCACTCAGGCTTCGTTTTCGTCAGCGACCATTTTGGACCCTCGAAGGTGATCAACGTCTTCAACCCGGATCGCCCGTTTGTGGCCGGCAGCTGGATCATCCCCGGCACCTGCAAGGACGTGGCTGCAGCCGGTGATTTTGCCTACGTCATGTGCGATCATTCCGGGCTTCACATATTGAACGTCGAGAATCCAACTCACCCTCAACTGGCAGGAGTTCTTCACGCGCCCTACAACAACAACGGCGTCGAGGTCGAAGGAAGTTATGCATACATCACCGCTCTCTTGACCGGAATGCAGGTTGTGGACGTCTCGGACTCCAACCACCCACAGGTGGGGCAGAGCTATCAGCCGGACGGTTATACTTATGGGGTAACGGTGAAAGATGGGTTCGCTTATCTGTTAAACGCCGGGAATGACATACAGATCATAGATGTGCAGAATCCTCTGAATCTGGCACCCGCGGGTTCTGTCTCAACACCGGGAAGCGTGCAGGAAGTCTTCGTTGCCGGGAATTATCTTTACGCTGCGGACCGGTCTGCAGGATTGACTATAATAAACGCTGCGGATAAGAATAATCCTTACGTGGTCAAGTCCGTCCCCACGGTGGGAAGCTGCAGCGATGTGTTCTCCTCCGACAGTCTATTGTTCTTAGCTTGTGAGGCTGAAGGGATGCAGGTGTGCGGCATCACAAATCCGGAGATGCCCGAATCTCTGGGATTCTATTCCGTCGCTGCGAATGTCAAGGACCTGTATGTGGAAGCAGACTACGCCTACCTGACTCTGGCAGATGACAGAATAGAGGTGGTCGATGTCTCCACTCCTTCTACCCCCTTTCTGGCAGCCAGCTACGGCTCGCTGGACAGGCCGGGCAACTTGAGGGTCACAAACGAACATATCTACTTATGTGATAATCGCTCCTTCAAACTCATGAGATTCCTTCCCCCTTCATCCCTGCGTAAGGCCAATGCAAGGTAGGTACCGTCCATCTGTCAGTCTCGACTGAGAAGGCCTGGAACTTTCGGACCGTCCTTGCGGTGGAGTTACATTTATCGGGCAGCACACATATAAGAATGCCCCGCCGAGGGAGTGAACGGCGGGGCATTTTCAAATCATCTACCCATCAGGGGCTGCATGGTGCAGGTCCCCCTTTGTAAAGATAATTTATGAAATAGACAATGTCCCCAACGTTTACAACCCCATCACAGTTGAGATCGCCTGCCTCCATGGGGTTCGGTGGCTCGCCGCCCTGATAGAGATAGTTGATAAGAAAGACTATGTCTCCGAGGTCCACTACTCCCTCACCGGTAACGTCACCGACCTGAACCGGTGGAAGATCAAGATTCACGCCGGAGGCCTTCCCGTAGACCACCTCCACAGGATCGGGATAGGTTGCATCGTAGTAGGAAACCATGGATGCGGAAACGGTGTAGGTGCCCGGAAGGAGCCCGTTGATCACGTAGCCTCCTTCCGAGGAGCTGCGGGCGTACCCTGCCACCTGGTCACCCAAGTAGGCGTAAACCGATGCTCCCTCCAGCGGCACACCTTCCGAGTTGACCACACCGGAGATCCTCCCCTCTCCGTACCCACATGGGGCCAAGAAGAAGTTTATGTCATAAGCGTCGGGCGTCACCAGAGTGGCATCCTCCCAGGAATAGACGCCGTCATAAAATTCACCCATGTACTCGGGGGCAAGTGCGAAGACGTAGTAATCGTCCGGGTGCAGCCCTTCAATCATGTACATCCCGCTTGAATCTGTCAGATCGAATCCCCAGTTTCCGTTCCAGGATACGGCGAAGACCATAGCATACGGTATGGGCTGGTAGTAGGTTGTGTCTTCCAGCACAGTTCCCGCTATCACGCCCTCACCAGGCCCGCCCAAGGGGATCAGGGCGAAATCGATGCCCGGGGTATCCTCACCTTCGAACACCGTCACCGGAGTGGGATAGTCCTGCGGATGGTACTCCGGCGCCCAGGCATTCACGAAGTAGTCCCCGGCAAAGAGGTCGGTGACAGTGTACTGCCCGGAAGAATCGGTAACGGCCTGGCCATGGCCGAACTCCCCGTGTGCCCAGATGTGAGCATAAGGAATCGGCTCTCCTGTGTTCGCATCTGACACCATTCCGGATATCGAACCGGGTTCGCCCATGGGAGTCAGAGCGAAGTTGATATTGGTCGTGGTATCACCCGGGTTCACCGGCACGAGTTCCGGATAGGTCTCCGGAATATAGCCGGGCTTTCTCGCGTTCACCTGATAAGAATCCGGGGGAAGGCCGTCACACAAGTAATAACCTGCACTGTCGGTGTACCACACGCAGTCCAGCCAGCCTACGGTTATCTCGGCCATCACAAGCGGCTGACCTGTCACCTCGTCGGTCACCCAACCCGAGATCGATCCGACCTCAGGGCCGCCTTCCGGAGTGAGGGCGAAGTCGATGCCGGGTGTGTTCTGACCGGGCATCACGATCACGGAATCAGGATAGATTTCCGGAACGTAACCCGGCTTGGCCGCGTTGACGAAGTAGGCATCAGGGCACAGGTCTCGAATCATGTAGTAACCACTGGAATCTGTCCAGGCCTCTTCATAGGTCCAGTGACTAACTCCTGTGGCCATAACGTGAGCCATGACGATGGGAAGCCCGGTCGCTTCGTCAGTAACCCTGCCCGAGATGGAGCCGAACTCAGGTCCGCCTTCAGGTGTCAAAGCGAAGTCGATGTCGGGAGTATTCTGCCCTGCGACCACGATCACCGGTTCCGGGTAGGTCTCCGGAATGTAGCCCGGCTTCTGGGCGCGAAGCTCATAGGCGCCCGGACACATCTCCGGAAACATGTAATAGCCGTCGGTATCGCTCCAGGCCTCCGCGTAGCACCAGTTATCCAAGCCTACCGCCAACAGATGGGCCGAGGCGATATGGGCACCTGTCGCCTCATCAGTCACCAGGCCCGAGATCGAACCGTACTCCCCTATGGGTGACAGGTCGAAGTCGATGTTCGGCGTATTCTGCCCGGAAATCACGATCACCGACTCCAGATAGGCTTGCGGCGCGTAGCCCTGCTTGCTCGCAATGACCTGATAAGTCCCGGGGCACAGGTTAAGGATGCCATAGTAGCCGCCGGTATCGCTCCAGGCTTCTCCGTAGCAGTAATTATCTAGGCCTATGGCTCTCACATGGGCCATGATGATAGCAAGGCCGGTCACCGCGTCGGTGACCCTTCCCGTGATCGAGCCGTCACCAGCCTGAGGTTCTAAGGCAAAGTCGATGTCGGGCGTATTCTGCCCGCCGATAACTATCACCGAATCCGGGTAGGTCTCGGGAATGTAGCCGACCTTGCGGGCATGAACTTCATACGCACCTGGGGGCAGTGGATGGGAGAAGTAGTAGCCGGCTGTATCGGTGAGCCAAACGCCGAATATGCCGGTTATGGTGATTTCCGCCATTATTATGGGGTGGCCGG
>JBAUFO010000183.1:0-12346 GCA_049679185.1 Candidatus Zixiibacteriota bacterium | reverse complement strand
TCCGGCGGCGTCGATTCTTCGGCTGTCACCATGCTGGCCCATGAGGCATTGGGAAACAAACTCAAGACATACTTCATCGAAAACGGCCTGATGAGGGAGGGAGAACCGGAAAGAATCGTCTACTTATTCAAAGAACTGGGCGTGCCCGTGGAGATCGTCGATGCCAAAAGGGAGTTCTTCGACGCGCTGAAGGGCCTTACCGATCCCGAAGAAAAAAGAGAGGCAATCACCCGTGTTTTCTACAAGGACATCTTCAGCGATCTGGTAAAGAAAAGCGGCGCTAAGTATCTTCTGCAGGGCACGAACTACACAGACGTGGAAGAGACGGTTGCAGGAATCAAGAGGCAGCACAATATCCTCGAACAGCTGGGAATCGATACGCAAGAGCAGTACGGCTACAAGGTTATAGAGCCCTTAATACAACTAAGAAAATCAGGCATAAGGAAGGTTGCAAAAGACCTGGGATTGCCAAAGGAGATTTACAGCCGGCCACCTTTTCCCGGACCTGCTTTAGCAGCGAGGGTAATAGGAGAGGTCACGCCGGAGCGAATAGAGATCGTCAAAAAAGCTACGACAATTGTTGAAGAAGAACTGTCTGATACCGGAGCGTTTCAATATCTGGCCGTTTTGCACCAGGACCGGGTGACCGGAATAAGGGCGGGCAAAAGAGACTATGGTCTGCAGATAGAGGTAAGATGCTGGGAAAGCAAGGATGCGAAAGTGGGCTCGCCCACCAAGCTGCCCCATGAGGTTCTGGAGAAGTTGTCCGAAAGAATAACCGGAGAAGTCGAGGGAGTTGTTAGCGTAACTTACAACATAACCAAGAAACCGCCTTCGACCATTGAGGCGATATGATACTTCCGAAGGCAATCATTGTATTCATCCGTGTAAGCTTATAAGAAATAACGGTCAGCAGGTGCAGAACGGAAAAATCTTGTATCCGGTGACCCTCGGGCTGGTGCTCCCGAGCCCCGAAACCTCGGGAGGCGATCCGGCCGTGCCTCTCGCGTCTTGCTATATCGAGTGAAGCTTAGAAGGGTACAGACAATTTTCTTGACACAAAACACAAACAATTTATATTCTTTGCGTAGTTATTGAGGCTAATCCGTTCGAACGCAGTTGCACTTTTGTATCCTTCGCGAGCGGTTAGCACTGCAGGTACGAGAACAAAATCGGGGTGTGGCGCAGCCTGGTAGCGCACATGGTTTGGGACCATGTTGTCGGAGGTTCAAATCCTCTCACCCCGACCAGATGACGCTTTACCGTCCACAGTCCACCGTCCGCCGCAAAACCTCAAGACATCCGCTACGGACGGCGGACCGCGGACGTGACAAGCCCCCGTAGCTCAGCAGGATAGAGCATCTGCCTTCTAAGCAGAGGGTCGGGCGTTCGAGTCGCCCCGGGGGTATTTGATTCTGCCCTCTTCTCCGGCTCGTTGGTTCAAGGCCTGACCGCCTTTTGACCGTCCATTCCTAGTGCAAACCTCAGAAGTGTCGGCTTTCCTACTTTTTCCTTGACAAGTTTCGTCAGTTTGGTTATCTATAATTGTGAAATTGTTCACAAACTGAACTCAGCGCCGGAGAACGGTCCTTCGGAGCAGAAGCCGGAAGGATAAGGACTGATGAACAAGGTATCCGATTCGACGGTGGGACGCCTTTCCATGTATTATCGCTCTCTTCTGGAGTTCGAGAAGAAGGGATACAAGATCGTCTCGTCCAAGGACCTGGCGAAAACGGAAAAGCTGACCCCGGCACAGGTGAGAAAAGATCTCTCCTCTTTCGGGAGCTTCGGAACCAGGGGCTTAGGTTACCCGGCCAGGGAGCTTAAGGAAAAGATTGCGAAGATTTTAGGGCTTGACCGGAGTTGGAACGTGGCTTTAGTGGGAGTGGGAAACGTCGGTTCCGCTTTAGTCTCGTACAAGGAATTCCAAAAACAAGGATTCAACATAAAGGTGCTCTTTGACAACGACTTAAGGAAGATCAGCAAAAGTCACAAGGGCATTCCGGTCTCCGATGTGAAGAATCTGGCCGAGGGACTCAGGAAGAACAAGATCGACATGGTCATCCTGGCGGTGCCGGCCCAGTCGGTTCAGGAAGTTGCCGATCGGGTGGTTTCTGCCGGGGTAAAAAGCATCCTGAATTTCGCCCCGGTCCAGATAAAGGTCCCGGAGGACGTGGTTCTGCGTTCGGTCAACATGGCCATGGAGTTGGAACATCTCTCCTTCTATCTTACCAACAAAGCTCTGATGATGAGGTCGTGACAGGCTGTAAGGAAGTTTTGAAGCGGTGAAACGGTTTTTTGGCAGCATGCTTCATTTTTTCCTTGACAAATGGCGGAGGGAGCGTATATAATAGCAAGCTGGATGTAATTCAACACGCGCAAAAGGAAGTTACGGGGAGAATTGTTGGTGCGAAATCTCAAGCGATTACCAGCCTTATTATTCTTTGTGTTTCTCCTGGCTGTGTCTGCGGCGGCGTGGCAGTCTGGCGAGGACTGCGTGTTGACCGGAACTGTTACCTACTTCGGCGACTCCGAGCGAAGCGACCTCTCGGTTATAGCATCCATATACGACCATGAGGTTGCTTCCTGCAAAACCGACGACGGGCTCTACGAATTGACGATCCCCCCAGACAATCCGACAACGCCGGGTGTGAAGGAGGGATACGAGGAAGGTGATCCGATCGTCATCATGGTCGATGGCATTCGCGCTGCCGTAGTCGAGGCCTCTCCCGGGGTGCACCAGCAGAAGCTCGTCGTCTCCGCTTCGGACGTACCCAACCTGACCACCTGGGGAAAGATCAAAGCGCTTTTCAAATGAAGCAAGCGTACTACCGTCCGCTGTTTTTGCTTCCGTGCAGGCAGCTTTTTCGTTGAAACTAAGACCTTGATTATTCGTAACCTTTAATAGGTTGTAGCAATAAGGAGAGATCATGAAACTGAGCAGTCGAGAGGTAGAAGACGTGATGGTGCTGGAGCCCAAGGGTAAGATAATGGGAGGACCAGACGCAACCGTGCTGCACGACAAACTCCACGAGTTTATCGATCAGAACAAGAAGAAGGTGGTGATTGACTTAGCCAAAGTAGATTGGATGAACAGCACCGGGCTGGGAATCTTGATTTCAGGTTTGACCACCTTGAGAAATAACGGGGGTGAGCTTAAGCTGGCAAGTGTGACCGATAAGATCCAGAGCCTTCTGACCATAACCAAGCTCATTACCGTCTTCGAAGCTCACGACTCCGTGGATGAAGCCGTGGCAAGCTTCAGCAAATAAAAGACGCAGCAGTGCTCCCTGAGGCACAGAGAGTGGCCTTTTGAGACTGCGGAGAGATTTGTGAGAGAAAAGGTAGGTTGGCAAACCTGCCTTTTTTTGTTTTGCATCGTATTCGTTAGTTTGCATGCTGGAGTAAGAGTTTTTCGCAACGGAGATCTCTTATATGAACCGACCAGATAAAGGCCCCGCCGGACCTCATCACAACATCAAAATCGTCAAGAAGAATAACCAAATGGAAATTCCCAGCAGCTTGGACTATCTGCCCAAGGTGGATCAGTTCGTGGAGAGGAAACTAAAAAAACTTAAAATAAAAAAGGACTTAATCGTCGACATCGCCATCTCCGTCAGCGAGATCGTGACCAACGCAGTGGTGCATGGAAACAAAAAGGACTTGGGCAAGAAGGTCAAGATAAACGTAGACGCAAGCCCATCTCAGGTGGAGGTGATCGTGGAGGACGAGGGAGCCGGCTTTGATCCTAATTCTGTCGAATGCTCATTTGACCAGGAGAGCCTCTTAAAGGAGGCTGGAAGAGGAATGCTGATAGTGGAATCCCTGATGGACCAGGTGGAGATCTTGTGCGGACCCGGAAAGGGAACTAAGGTTAGGATCGTTAAATTGCTCACTTGAAGGAGCACTGGTCGCCTGAAGAAAGCGTTTATCATGCCTTTTGAATCGAACCCAAAAATTCATCCGGCAGGCGCGGTCACAAAAAGAGGGGGGGAGTGCCGAGCTGGTGCAACTGAAAGTTTCTGGGTCTGATTTGAGGTCCTTTCCGGTGAACCGCTGGAGAGTCAAAGAGTATAATCAAATGAAACCCGAACCAAGGGCTGACATAAACGGAGTGCCTCGTCCAAAAAGCGATTCGGTGCAGGATTGTTCAAAAGCGCCTGGAGTTGACGAATGAGAATCTCGTCCCCATCCTCCCGGGTTGGGTCGTTTCGTCATTCTCAGGCGAGGGGCGAGTGGTGAATGAAAAGTCGTAGAGTCTTGAGGGCGAGTGCACTTTAAGTTGGTGAACTTGTCTGCAACCTTTGACCGGTTTTCGTCTCTAACTAAAGAACAAGGTTTCTTTGTCGGAACTGTGGGAGTGTTCAGTTGAGTTTTCAGGTTCTGGTAGCTTCAGTTTATCTGGCCTGCGGGGCCGTACTGCTTTTCTTGGGCGTGGTGATCCTCCGGGAGAACACCAGAAGCCAGATCAACCGCGTGACCAGCTTCATGCTCTTCTTTGCCGGGCTGGGACCTCTTTTGGCTTCGCTGGGGACCTTCATACGCTCTGCGGGGGAAGCTGAGTCCTTTGTCAGTTCAGCCTTTACCCAGAATATATTCTACGTATGGGAGTTTTTCTTCCCCCTGCTCTTGCTCTTCTCCTTAGTCTTTCCGGAGGAGAATCGATACTTAAAGAGACGTCCCAAGCTCAAGTACCTTATCTTCGTTCCTCACATATTCCACATGATACAGGTCCTGGTTTTTTATCAGCCGGAAAAGATAATCAGGTCGCTGGACGTGGCCAAGCTGGGTCCAGTGGCCAGGTTCTTCTTGGATCCCATCTCTATGGTCATAAAGTATGCGGCGGTTTTCTTCGGGATTCTCTATGATATCCATGTGCAGTCATTTTCCCTGATCAATCTGATCTTTTTGATACTGGCCGTCTGGTTTCTGTACCGCGGCTACAAAAAGATCACGGTTCCCACGCTAAAAAAACAGGTGAGCCTTCTGATATGGGGCATAAGGTCCTCGGTCGGACTCTACGTCGTGGCCTTCATCGTTCCCGCCCTTACTCCATTGGAGCTATCCGAAAACGTGAGGAATTTCTTAACCATCCTGGCACTGGTGATCGGCGCCGGCTCCATTGCCTGGGCCATCATACGACACCACTTCCTGGACGTCAGGCTCATCGTCAGGCAGAGCTTGGTCTACTTCCTGACCACCGCTCTTTTCGTGGGACTGTATTTCTTGATTCTAAGGCAGTTCGGAAAGTTGCTGCAGAATCTCATCGGGAGAGAGACTCCTGCCATCGACGTGGGCTTCGTGATCATGGCCATCATCCTTTTCCAGCCCATCATGGGCCAGTTGGACGATCTGATAAAGAGATTCTTCATCCGGGAGAGATCGGATTACCGGGGCATGATGGAGACCTTCAGCCGGAAGCTGGTGACCATCTTCGATTTTGAGCAGGTCAAGGAAACGGTGGTGGACACACTGAAGAAAGAGATGCTGGTGGAGAAGGTGCACGTCTGCGTTCCCCAACAGGTCAGGAACGTTAAGAACGCCGAGTATGCACTTTATTCGGATGAGCCCACAACAGAGGAGCTGGGCGTATTCGACGAGAATGATCCCTTACTCTTGGCACTGAAAGAGAAAACTCGCCCCACCCCATTTGCCGACTTCAAGATGGTGGAGGATATCAGCCGTCTGTTCGGACGATTTGACCGTCTGGGAATCTTCCTGGTTGTGCCCCTGATCAGCGGGAAGGAGCTGGTCGGGTGTATCGCGCTCTCCAAGAAGATCACCCGGTTCAGATACTCCTACGAGGATATCACCCTTCTGGGCGTGCTGGCCAATCAGATGGTGGTGGCCATGGACAACGCCCGCCTTTATCAGGAATCCCTGGAGAAGCAGCGAATGGAGGAGGAACTGAGCCTGGCCCGCCAGATTCAGATAGACCTGCTGCCGAAAAGCTGTCCCCGGAGCGAATCCTTTGAATTCTCTGCCTTCATTCAACCGGCCCGGCAGGTGGGCGGCGACTATTACGACTTTTTCGACACCAACTCCGGCTCGGTCGGGCTGGCCATAGCTGATGCCTCCGGCAAAGGGATGCCTGCAGCCCTGCTCATCTCGCTGGTGCATGCCACCTTGAGGGCGGAGGTCAGAAACGCGTTGTCGCCTCACGCGCTGATGTCGAACGTCAACCAGTTGATCTTATCCTCCACCACATCGGAGAAGTTCGCCACCATGTTCTATGGGGAGTTCAATCTCCTTCAGAAGAAGCTCTGCTACTGCAACGCCGGACACAATTATCCGCTGGTGGTGCATGAAGACGGAGATGTGGAATTCCTGATCACCGGGGGGCTGATACTGGGCGCCTTTGCTGAGGCCGAATACGAGGTGGGGGAGATAACCTTGCGGAAAAACGATACTCTCTTCTTCTATTCTGACGGTCTGACCGAGAACTTCAACGCAAACGACGAGGAGTTCGGAGAGGAGAGGTTGCTGAACCTGCTACTTGAAAATCGCACTCTGGGGGCGGAGGAATTAATAGGAAAGACGATCCGCGAGGTAACTAATTTCAGCGGAGGTCGTCCTCCCTTGGACGATTTTACCGTCGTGGTTCTAAAAGTACGTTGACCTCACCCCCTGTCTCCCCCTCTCCATTTCATGGAGAGGGGGACCGAGGGGGAGAGGTAGGAAATGTGCAGGAAATCCAATGAAACAAAACGACAAGACAGGAAAGCCGAAAATCCCCAAGGTCAGAAGAACCTGGGCGCGAAGCCCGGTCACGAAGATCAAACAGAGCGGAAAAGTCTACAAGAGGAGAAAATCCGTGGAGTGGTCAACGGATAAAAAGGATGAAGCGCCAGGACGCCCGCCCGTAGGGGCGGATTTGACCAAGGGTATCCAGAAGACCTACAAATACTGCCCTCGCTGCGGGGCGGAGATGGTGGAGAAGACCGTTGATCATCACAAGAGAAAGGCCTGCCCGGTCTGCGAGTATGTCTGCTATCACAATCCGGTGCCGGCAGCCGGGGTGGTGATAGAGGAAGACGGGAAGATACTCCTAGTGAAGAGAAAGTTCGAGCCCTACAAGGGGGATTGGTGCCTGCCGGCAGGATTCATGGAGTACGATGAATCGCCGGAGCAGTGCGCCATAAGAGAGAGCAAGGAGGAGCTGGGCGTGGATGTGGAACTGGATGGCCTGTACGGCGTTTACTCCGGAAAAGACGACCCCCGAACGCACGCGGTCTTGGTCATGTACTGGGCAAACATAACTGGCGGAGAACTCAAACCCGGCGATGACGCCGAAGAGATAGAGTTTTTCGCCAAAGACAAAATCCCCGATAACATAGCCTTCTTAGCCCACCGCCAGATCATCAAAGAATTCTTCGGAATCAGAGAATCCGAATAAGAGTGACGGTGCGGGCAGCCGTCCCGCCTGAGGCGGGACGCGGGGAAACCTCTTCCGTCATTCTGAACGAGCGGGCGCTCCCGTTTGGGCAGTGAAGAATCTCAGATTCTTCGGCTTCGCCTCAGAATGACATCTCTCTTCACCGGACGTCACGGACGGGGCGTCCGTCACCAACGGGCGAATTGTCGTCCAGATGCAAAACGGGGGAGGGGAAACCCTTCCCCCGTTTCGAACTGCAACCAAAAACATGCAGACTGAAGTTTCCTCCTACTTCAGAAGCAGCATCTTCTTGGTAATCACTTCATCACCGGCAACCACGCGGTAGAAGTAAACTCCGCCGGATATTGCCTCTCCCCTGTCGTTGGTGCTGTCCCAGGTGATGGTGTACGATCCCGCAGGCAGCAGGCCGTCCACCAGGGTCCTCACCTTCTGGCCGGCAACGTTGTAGACCGTCAGGTTGACGTGCGTCTCGGAAATCAGGTCGACCGAGAACTGGGTCACCGGGTTGAAGGGATTGGGATAGTTCTGGGAGATGGCAAACCCGGCCGGAGTAATCTTGGCCGCACTCGCGGCCCCGCTGATGCAGCCATAGGTTACACCCTTGGTGTCATCCCAGTAGTAGTCGGTCAACACAAGGCTGTCCACCAGGAAACAGAACGACTGGGTCGGGTTCCTCACTTTGTCGGACGTGACCCTGCAGGTTCCATCCGACCCGGTTATGCACTGATCCACATCCGAACTGGCTCCGTACCAATGGCCGTGAATCGTGACACCAGCTAACGCGGGGTAACCACCGGCATCCTCGACCACCTTGGGAGTAGCGTACCCCCAACGGTTGGGCCCGGCCACCTTCTTGCTCATGGCTATTGACTCCACAAACATGGGTGTCTCCGGTGGAGCGCCCTCTATGGTGAAGTAGGCATCTGATACATCGCTGCCCTCATTTGCGGCGCCATCATAGGCATACACCTTAACCAGGCATTGAGTGGAAGGGGTATTTGGCACGGTCCAGTTGTAGGTCCCGGGATTACCCGACAGGTTGTCGATGAGATAATAGTTTGCTCCACCATCATAGGAATAATAGAGGCTGGTCGAGGTTACGCCGATGTTGTCCGTAGCGTTCCAGGTGATGGCATAGACCGAGCCAACATTCCAGACCTCGCCGCCGTTGGGTTGAGTCACCGTAACCAGCGGTGGCTCGACATCCCCCTGGATGGTGAAGAAGGCATCGGAGACGTCCCAGCCCTCGTTGGTTGCCGCATCGTAAGCATAGACTTTAACCAAACATTGGGTCGAAGGCGTATTCGGCACGGTCCAGTTATAGGAACCAGGATTTCCTGACAGGTTGTCGACAAAATCATAGTTGGTTCCGCCATCATAGGAGTAGTAGATGCTGATCTGGGTCACGGCCTCATTGTCGGTAGCATTCCAGGTGATGGCGTAGGTCTGCCCGACATCCCACACCTCGCCGCCGTTGGGCGCAGTGACAGTAACCTCCGGAGGGATGGTATCGGTCACCATAACGGCCAACACGGCCGCATAAGCGTCGATGCATCCCCAGCCGAAGTCGTTGTCTTCGCCTGCCGCACCCAGATCGCGCGCTGTGCTCATCAGGATCTGCTTGATGGTCTGCACGTCCGCATTGGGATTGGCCTGTCTCATCAGGGCCACCACGCCGGCCACGTGCGGTCCGGCCATGGAAGTTCCGCTCATCCGGGTGTAACCGCCGGTGTAATAGGAAGAGTAAACATAGTATCCCGGTGCGGAGACCTCCGGCTTTATGGTAACACCGTCGCAGTCAGAGGGTCCCCGGCTGCTGAAAGATGCGATAGGATAAGGCCAGCTGTAGTACTCAGCGTCAACTGCTCCCACGGAGAAATTGACCGTGGGGCTGTTGCAGATATTGGCCGGAGACCGGTGGGTTTGAGGATACGGCCCCTCGTTCCCGGCGCTGAAGATGACCACAACGCCGGCGGCCTCACAGGCATCGATGACCGCCTGCCAGCGGTAGTCACAATCTTGGTAATCATAGCCGAAACGACCGTCGATCCCCCAGGAGTTTTGTACCACGTCCGGAACGTCGTCGGTGGTGCCGGGATTACCATCCGGATCGGCAAACCACTGGAAGGCACCCAGAACATCGTTGTCAAACTCCGGTCCAACACCCTGATTGATGGTATTATCGGCAATCCACTGAGCCTCCCAGGCGACCCCGACGGTATCACCGGTGGCATGACCTGCCCCGCACATGGTCCCCATGGTATGGGTGCCGTGCCCATTGTTGTCGACGGGATAGGTGGTGCCGGTGCCCAGAGCATCTCTCCAGCACTCCTGCCAGGGATGCCAGTTTCCTCTCCACCTGTCGGTCAGCGCAGCATGGTCACCGTCCACACCGGTATCCAAACCGCCGATGAGCCTGCCGGCACCGGTGATTCCCAGGTTATACCAGGCCAAATCCGCGTTGATCGCTCTCAAGCTGGCTGTTACTCCTATACCCAATAGAGGAGGCGTTGAGGGACCATCAACCGGCTCGATCAAAGTCGCATCAAAGTTCCCCTCAACCGCCTCCACCTCCGGACGATCGGCGATTCTGTAAAGTTCAGCCTTTGTGGCATAAACAACCACCGCATTTACAATCCAGTACGGGGTGTAACCCTTCACGCTGCTGGCTGTCACCGCGCCGTCAAGATAATTCAGAAGGGCGGGCTGTGATCTTAAAGCTGCGTCCTTCAGGGTAGTCAATACCTTCTCGTGACGGACCGCCATGGTCGCTTGTTCCAGATGCAGGGTCTGGTCCAAGGCCTTTATGTTGGGACGATCCCGCAGGTAGACGATGGCAGAGGCAAAATCATTGTCCGAGAGGGTTTGCAGATAGGCAACAAAATTGGGCTCAATCTCCCCGGCAAATGCCGAGAAAGAGAAAACAAACACCAAGACCAGTGCCGCAACCGAGAGAAAAATCGACTTCTTCATCTTCATCTCCCCTGAAAATTAAGGTTAAACACTTAGGGTGATTTTGGGCCCCCTCTGGCAATCTCTTCCGATAAGAACCACCTCCTCGCTGGTCTTGAAGGTGAGCGACTCCAATGAACGTCTCGGGTTAAGGTTGGGAAGCTTCCTCCTTCTATCACCTCCTCTGCGACAAAAGGGTTGAGAATGGACTGGACTCCACGTGTCCGATACGTGGAAAGTGCTGACTTCGAGATTTGGTTATCTGCTAATACGTAGAATCTGTAAAGGTAAAACCAAATTTACTCCTCCAATCACCGCCTGTCAAGCAAAATTTTTCCCGGCTTCTTCCGGCCTGAGTACTTTCCCCTATCCGTGTCACCACGCGCAGATGGGAAAAGTAGCCGGGGCTTCCAGCCTCGGGGGAGCATGGCGCTGGGCAAGATACTCAGCCTACCGAGTAATGAGGGGAAGGGCGGGCAGCCGTGCGGACTCAGGCGGGACATGGAGCCGTAAGGGCGCCAACCTCGCGTCAAGAAAACGCAGAATCAGGAGGGAAGACTGATGCTTTTGATATTATCCAATCGGAAGTACCTTATCTGGTTTTGAGCCAACCCCACTAGGTACCACCTTCCTCTCTTGTAGAGCAAAGACTTGGGGGTAATCTCGACCACCTCGGAGGAATGAGGCGATACACAGTGTAGGGTGATCTTCTTCTCCGGCCAAATGGCTTGCCGGAGGAGTTCAAACATCAAATCCGCACCATGATTCGGACGGTCCCTTTCCGGTTGAAACACGACACGCTTTTTTGCCTTCTCATATTCACTTTTGATCTTTTCGGGTATTGACGACTCAAGCTTTGCCAACGCCCGTCTGGCTGATTTCTTGAAACAGCCCACCGATTGGACCGGGCAAGAGCTTAGTCCTATGTAAAGGCTAAGGAATTCGTCGACGGTGAAGTTTAGAATAGGCAGAAAGGCTTCATCGGTGACGATCTTGTATCCGCCATCGAAACGGATTGGGACCCTGGCTTCGGAAAGGGCGCTAATATCCCTGTAGATGGTCCTTTTAGAAACCTCACACTCGTTTGCCAGATCAGTAGCGGTGAGGGTTCTTCTGGACCTCAGCAGGTTTAGGATCAAGAGCAGCCGGTCTAATTTTCCCATCTTTAATCAAGCGAACGTACGTTCGATACGGTCTGAGTCACTCTCTCGGATAGCGTCGACGACTTTATGGACTGATAATCTCCGGTCAGGGTGGCGGCTCGTTCGATCTCCATCCGCAACTCGCGGACGTTATCAGGCCAATCGTACTGCAGCAGAAGCCCCAGCGCATCACGAGCGATTCCCAAGACACTCCTTTTCTGCTCCCGGTTAAAGTGAGCTATAAATTTATCAACTAATTGAGGGATTTCGTCCTTTCTCTCCCTCAACGGAAGAATCTTCATCCTCAGACAGAAAAGGCTGTCCACAAGCTTGTGGAGTTGCGTGTTATTTCGCGAGCTTTTGTGCTCGCTGTTCAGCAACGACCCCACCAGGCCCAGACTTAGAAGTTTGCTTCTGGGAAACGCGCCGTCGTTGCCCAACTCCTCAACAAAATCGGAGAACTTCGCCAGCAGATATCCCTCCAGCAAGTCAATTCTTCTAACAAAGACCGTGTCCCTCTTTGTTGACCCTCGAAGCCTTTCAAGAAACTCTGGGGAGGCAAGCTGTTCAACTATTGCTGCGCGCTCTTTCTCCCCCCGTTCGCAGTCGAAAACCGTGAACTTACCTCCCCGGTTTCTTCCCTGATGGATGAGCCTGGCAAAGTACAGTTTGCCCACGCCGCTTTCTCCCTCCACCACCACGTTGAAATCAGACTGCACAGCCCGACTGATCTCCTGATAGACCTCGTTGGTCTTGTTGGTCATCCCCTCTCTTCCTCTTGCCCTTCCTTTTTCCTCCAAACAATCAAACTTTTGACCGGGGGCAGAAACCACACTTTCAATCTCCTTCTTCACAT
>JBAUFO010000182.1:0-9717 GCA_049679185.1 Candidatus Zixiibacteriota bacterium | reverse complement strand
GGAATGAACGCCAGGTCAAACCTGGACATCGACTTGGTGGCTTTTCCACCGGCCTCTCCGTATTGAACAAAGTACTTCTCGGCTGAATCATATTCTCTTTTGAACAGATGCATCAAGCCCAGCTTTTCAATGCTGGATTCAAAATCGGGCTTGATTTCCAGAGCTTTCTTATAAGAATCTATAGCCTTATCAGCCTCAGCGTGACGGGCGTAGATGTCCCCCCTGGTATCGTAAGGATTGGCCTCATCCGGAGCCAGCTGAATATACCTGTTGATGGACTGCACCGCCTCCTCATACCGACCGGCTCCATCGTAAGCATACGCTAGTGAGTTGTAAGCTTCCTTGTCCAGGGAGTCAAGCTGGATTACCTTGTTATACCAGACGATGGCTTCCTCGGGGCGGTTCAACACACGACTCACCATACCCAGATGGCGGTAGGCGATCTTCTCCTCGGGGTAAAGCTTGACCATCTCTTTCAGAGTCTGCTCGGCTTCACGGACTTTCGCGTGAAAGAGTTGGTCGAATGCGTCGATTAACAGTTTTTCCTTTTTCGATACCCTGTCCGAGAAATTGGCGGCTTTCTTTATGGTCTCCCTCGCCTTGGCGGCATCATGGAGACTGGAATAGCACACAGCAAGCCAGCGATATGCGCTGGCGAACGTTGTGTCTATCTGGGTAGCCTGCTCGAGTTTCTCGGCGGCCTCCTTCATGTAGAGCTTTCTGAAGAGTTCAACTCCCTCCAGGTACAACCTCAGCGCCTCAGGGGAATGGGTGGTGATATCGGCTACCGGCTTCTCGTCTCCTTTCTTGGCCAACGCCGGAACCGGCAGATCCCTTCTTATCCGGAATGATAAGCTGTCAACCAGCGAAAAGATGTTTGCTCCATTCGGCCCGGCAATCCTTTCCGATGAGACCACGTTGCCGGTCTGAACATCGACCAACTGACAGGTGATAATAAGATCAGGTTCGGTGGAGAACACTTTGCCCAGGAGCATATATTTGGCTCGCGCCTTCCTTGCCACGTCGGAAGCAACGGTTTTGTCTATCACCTTTATTCCTTCTCTGCCCATCATTTTCAGAATGTCAAAGAGCCTCTGGCTGGAGACCACTCTCATATGCTGTGACTCGGAAAGGCCGATGATCAGAAGCTCGGATATCATCTCGCCGATCTTCTCGGTATCCCGGCTGTCTTTGACGTTCTCGAAATGCATGATGGCCAGCGTATTCTCTTGTGCCATCGCGCTCCTCTCCAAACCTGCGTCAAATCGGGAGGCCTTGAGGATCAGCAGCACGACAACGACCAGGAAAACGGCTGTGAGGGAAGCGACATAGGGGAAGAGGTTTCTCTTGCGTTTGACAGCCGAAACCTGCGCCGAGATCTGGGCCGTCCTTGTGGATTCGGTGACCTTCTGCTCATGCCGCAGATCAGCCAGCAGATCGTCCGCGTGCTGGTATCTCTCTTCCTTGTCCTTGGCCAGAGCCTTGGCCACTATGCGCTCCAATTCCTGCGAAGCCCTGTTGTTGTAGCGGGCCAACGGCTGAGGCTGTTCGGTCACTATGGAATTGAGTATTGCCGCCTGATGCTCCCCCTGGAAGGGAACCCGACCGGTGATCATCTCGTACAGCATCACGCCTAAAGAAAAGATATCCGAACGGCGGTCCACCTCCTCACCTTGCGCCTGCTCTGGCGACATATAGGAAACCGTCCCCATAGTCGAGCCAGCCTGGGTCAGCTTTGCATCTCCTTTGAGCTTGGCTAAACCGAAATCGAGTATCCTTGCCCGTCCGTCCCTGTCTATAAGAATGTTCTGTGGCTTGACGTCCCGGTGAACGATCCCAGCCTCATGTGCCTTGGCTAAGCCCTGAGAAACCTGCATGGCGATGTCATTCACGCGGTTGATACGCAGATTCTTCGCCTCAATCACGTCTTTCAGCGATTCCCCTTCCACGTATTCCATGGCAATGTAGGATCGATTTTGATATTCCGAAACCTCGTACACCGTGATGATGTTGGGATGACTCAGAGCTGCCGCCGCCTGTGCCTCGCGCATGAACCTGGTCTTAACCTCCGCATCGGTGGTGTATTCCGGAGGCAAGAACTTAAGCGCAACGTTGCGGTTAAGCTTGGTGTCCCGGGCGAGAAACACCTCGCCCATGCCGCCGGCGCCGATCTTCCTTTCGATCTTGTAATGGGAGATCGTCATCCCGCTGGTGATCAATTTGAACGCTCGGGTCCTATCCAGCTCGTTTCCTTCAGGTTGGGAAGTCATAGAATCTCTCCGTCACACGTTCGGTACACGTCAAAACGCAGAAAATTCATATCTCTCTTAGATTTGACGAATGTCCGCGCCGAATGTTCCACCGGGCGCATGAATTTTATTGTCAGTCGTAGGGACAGCCCTTGCCTCGGCACTGAGTCTCGGCACGAAGTGTGGCTATCCGCCTACATATTCGGACAGGGACCCCGCCTGGGCGGGATTTCCCAAGCTCAACAAGCTCTGTCCCTACGCAGGGTCCTCTTCTGTCATTTGACACGCTGTTTTCTCTCAACTCTCAACTCTGAACTTTCAACTTTCTCAGCCTTTCCTTCGCATCCTCCACCTCAGGTATCCCCGGGTCTGCATCCTTCCAGATTTCTAAGAATTCCTCATATTGCTCAATCGCCTTTTTGTTCCAGCCGGATTTCTCGTAGGCCAAGCCCAGAAGATAATAGGCTTTCACTGCCCGAACCGCGCATAGCGCTCGATTCTCATCATATCGTGAAAGTACCTTCTCAAACTCGGCCACCGCCTCGCCCAGTCGGTCTGACTCAAGGTAAGCCTCGGCCAGGGTAAAGTGAGCCCAGAAATCCGGGGTGGCGTGGGCCAATTTCTCGAATTGAGTCAGCGCCGCTTCCGTGTTGCCTTTTAACCACTCAATAAACCCGAGGGCATACCAGTGCAGATACATCAGGCTCGGGTTCTTGTCTTCAATATCCTTTCTAAGAGCATTAGCCGCCTCTTCGGCCCTTGCGACTTCATCTTTCTCCGTTAGAAGTCGCACATAGTATTCCCAGTGAAAGGCTGGTGTCTGAGGACGAACCTCTCGAGATATCTTCATCGCCTCTTGGGTTTCCTCTAAGGCCAAGTCTATATTTTTCTTTTCCCTGTAAATGGTTGCCTTACTGAAATGTTTTTCCAGCTCCCATCCTTTTGCCTCCTCCATCCTATCCGCGATGATACCGGCGTCCAGAACCCTCAATGCCTCATCCAGCCTCCCCTGGTAAAGCGGAATGAGTGCAAGGTAGGTTCTTCCCTCTGAGCGGACCGACTTCTCGCTGCTGGAGGCAAGCGTCTTGTAACAGCTTTCAGCTCTGGCATACTCCCTCTTGAAGAGATACATGTGCCCGAGTTTCCCCGTGGAGAAACCCGGTTTCTTCTCTGACGCTTTTGTGTAAGATTCAATCGCCTGGTCAAGTTTGCCGTTGTATGCGTAAAGATCAGCTCGGCTGTCATAAGGGTTTGCCTCATCCGGCGCCAAGGATATATATTCGTTTATGGCCCAGATGGATTTCTCGAAATCCCCGATAGCGTTGTAAGCGTAAGCAAGCATGTTATACGAAAACTTGTCGAGGGGGTCTATCTCAATGGCCTTAGTGAAAAAAGGAATAGCCGCCTCAGGCTCTCCAAGAAGGTCCCGATAAATCATCCCCAACCAGCAAAACGCATCTCTCTCTTGGGGATAACGCTCTACCATCTTTTGTAGCTCTCTGACTCCCTGAGTATAATTCCCTGACATCAATAGCGCCCGAGCTGTTATGTAACACTTCTCCTTCCAGCTGGCTTTCTCTGAGTACTCTAATGCTTTAGCCATGAATTCCTTCTTCCGGGAGTCAGCTTTAACAAAAGACAACCAGAAATATGCCATAGCGAAGGTGGAGTCAGACTCCAAAGCTTTCTCAAAGCTTTTCTCAGCCTCCGCCATATAGAACTTATCAAAGTAATCTACTCCTTCAAGATAGTGGCGATAAGCTTCCGGCGAATGGGTCGTCACGTCGGCCACCGGTCGGTCAGGTTCTTGCCGCGCTGCGGCCGGAAGTGCCAGATCGTTCTTGATTTCAACCGCCAGTTCATCCACCATCGAGAATACCTTCTCTCCGACTTCTCCAGTGACACGCTGCGATGCTGCAACTGCTCCGGTCGCCACGTTGACCAACTGAGAGGTCAGGATCATCTCCGGCTCAACCTGCAGAATGCTTCCCATGAGCATCCATTTGGCCCCGGCTTTTGTCGCAATCTGGCTGGCAACGTCTCGGTCCACCCTTGTGGTGCCCTCTTTTCCCAGGAGCTTGAGAATATCGTACAGCCTCTGGCTCGACACCACTTCCAGATACTGCGATTCAGACAGATCAGTGATCAGAAGATTGGTGACGATCTTTCCGAGTCTTTCGGCATCCTCCAGGTCGGCCAGGTTGTCGAAGTACATGATGGCCAGACGATTCTCTTCGGCCAGCGCCTTCTTCTCTGGAACGATCTCAACCTGAAACGGTTTGAGAATTAGTAAGAGTAGAATAATAATGAAGACGACCGAGGCAGGAGCCAAAAACGGCAGAAGCTTCCTCTTTGGCTTGGGTGGAACGGCCTCAGGAGGAATTTGTGTGGTCTTCACGTATTCCAGACTCTTCTTCTCTCGCCGCAAATCTGCTAATACGTCATCTATGTGTTGGTATCTCTCGTCCTTCTCCTTGGCCAGAGCCTTGTCGACCACGTCCTGCAACTTGGCCGACGCCTTATTGTTGAATCGAGCTACCGGCTGGGGCTCTTCACTTATTATGGCATGAAGCACGGCCGCCTCATGATCTCCTTGGAAAGGCAACTGCCCGGTCAGAAGCTCATACAGAACAACACCAAAAGAGAAGATGTCGCTCCTGTGATCCACCTCCTCACGTTGCGCTTGTTCTGGCGACATGTAAGAGGCGGTTCCCAAAGTTGAACGACTTTGGGTCAGCTTGGTGGCGCCCTTTAGTTTGGCTAAGCCAAAGTCCATTATCTTCACCTGACCCCGGGGGGTGAGCATGATGTTGTCCGATTTGATGTCCCGGTGAACAATCCCCTTCTCATGAGCTATAGTCAAGCCCTCGCATATCTGAACTGCAATATCCAGGACCTTCTTTATCGAAAGGGTTTCCTTCTGGATTACCTGTCTTAGAGTCTCGCCCTCGCAGTACTCCATGACGATGAACGTCTTTCCCTCGAACTCGTCTATCTCATAGATGGTGGTGACGTTGGTGTGGTTCAAAGCCGAAGCCGCCTTGGCCTCATGCACGAATCTTTCCTTTTCGACAGACTCAGTGGTCAGATGCTGGGGAAGGAACTTGATGGCCACCATACGGTCAAGCTTAGTGTCCTGAGCCTTGTAGACCACCCCCATCCCACCCTCACCTAACTTCTCCAAAATCCTATAATGCGAAATGTTCTTACCAATCATATCTACCTCCTGCTCATTCTCTGCCAGTCGAGGACAAGATTGTCGTAGGGACAGCCCTTCCTTCGACTTCGCTCAGGACGGTGAGCTTGTCGAACCGCGTGGCTGTCCGCATGCTAATTCGGACAGGGACAAGCCCTGTCCCTACGCAGAATTCTCTTCTGTTTTTCGACACGCTCTTTGCTCTCAACTCTTAACTCTTAGCTCTCAACTTTTCCAACCTCTCCTTGGCATCCTCCACCTCAGGTATTCCCGGATCTGCATCCTTCCAGATTTCCAGGAATTCCTCGTATTGCTCAATGGCCTTTTTGTTCCAGCCTGATTTCTCGTAAGCTGAACCTAACAGATAATGAGCCTTAACTGACCGAATCGGAACATTCATCCTCCCAACATCATAGCTCAGAAGTGCCTTCTCCAGCTGTGCCACCGACTCACCCAGTCTGCCTGACTCAAGGTAAGCTCTCCCAAGAAAGAATCTATCACCGAAAGACAGCGATCCTTTCTCTTTGGTTGCCTTTTCCAGATAACGCACGGCAGTTTTCGCATTCCCCTTAGCCAGTTCCATGTTACCCAAGAGTTCCCAGTAGGTGTGCATTTGGGTTTGATCTTTCTCTTCAATGTTTTTTCTCAGAGCCGAAGCAGCCTCTTCGGCCTTCTCAAAATCACCACTCTCCGCCAGAAGGCGAGCATAAATGGGGAATGGTCTGAGAACCTGCTCTGGATTGAACCTGTCCTCGATTTCCATGGCCATTTCTAGCTCCCTCAAAGCTGAATCCAGGTCTCTCTTGCACGCAAGAATATGTGCCCTATTGAGAAGTTTGCCTCTGGCCCTCTCTTCAGTCTGCTCCATTCTATCTGCCGCAATCCCGTCGTCTAAAATCTTTAGCGCATCTTCGAATCTCCCCTGATAGGCGGGGATAGAAGCCAGCAACTCTCTTCCGCCTGACCGAGTCCACTTGTCACTGTGTGAGGCAAATACCTGGTAGCAGCTTTCGGCTTTGGCATACTCTCTTCTGAAGACGTACATCACCCCCAGTTTTCCCAGGGACATATAGAAGTCAGGTTTTATCTCCAGGGCTTTTTGGTAGGATTCAATCGCCTGGTCTAACTTCCCGTTCCATGCATAGAGGTCAGCTCGGCTGTCATAGGGATTGGCTTCATCCGGCGCTAAGGATATGTATTTGTTTATGGCCCAGATGGATTTGTCAAAATCACCCAACTCATGGTAGGTATAGGCAAGCGTGTTATATGGCAGCTTGTAGAGCGGGTCGATCTCAATCGCTCTGTTCAAGTAGGGAAGAGCTTCCTCAAACTCTCCCCAGTCGTAGTGATGCATACCCAGACTATAAAACGCTTCTTTCTCATCGGGATAGCGTTCTACCAGCTTCTCAAGTTCTCTGGCAAACTGAGTTTTATCGTCTGATACATATGCTTCATGGGCCTTTATATAGCATTTCTCCTTGTGAGTGACGTCATCTGAGTATTCTATGGCCTTGGCCAACATCTCTTCCCAGTCATCCGGCCATTGCATACTCACCTGGAGGTACGCCATGGCAAATGTGGAGTCAAACTCCAAGGCCTTCCTGAAGCTCTTTTCAGCTTCCGCATCATAAAACTTAGACTCGCAATCAAGTCCTTCAAGATAATGGCGATAGGCTTCCGGTGAATGGGTGGTTATGTCGGCAACGGAACGGTCTGGTTCTTGTTGCGCCGCTACAGGAAGAGACAAGTCATTCTTGATTTCAACCGTCAGCTTGTCGACCAAGGAGAATATTTCTTCCGCCCTTTCGCCGGTGATACGCTGAGAAGCCTCTACCTGGCCACTTTCCACGTTGACCAGTTGAGTGGTAATCACAGTACGTGGTTCAACCTGGAGGATGTTCCCCAGAAGCATCCATCTGGCCCCGGCTTTCGTCGCAACCTGGGTGGCGACTTCCCGGTCGATCTTCTTCTCGCCTTCCCTGCCCAGAAGCTTCAGAATATCATACAGCCTCTGACTGGAAACCACATTCACATATTCAGATTCAGAAAGATCAGTTATCAGGAGATTGGTGACAATCTCGCCCAACTTCTCTTTGTCTTCCGCATCGGCCAGGTTGTCAAAGTACATAATGGCTAAAGAATTCTCTTTGGCTATGGCACTCTTCTCCGGGACCACCTGAACTTGGAAAGGCTTCAGAATCAAGAAGAGCAGGGCAATGACAAAGACGACGGAGGCGGGAATCACGAAAGGAAGAAGTCTGCTTCTGGGCTTGACTTCAATAACCACCTTGGTCTGCTTCTGCAATCCCTTCAAATCGGCTACGACATCAGCGGCACTCTGATACCTGGTGCTCACATCTTTCTGCAGAGCCTTGTCAACTATCCTCTTTAATCCCTCTGGAACATTGGCCTTGTACCTGGCCAGGGGTTCTGGAGTCTCGTTTACAATGGAGTGGATTACGGCGGCTTCATGCTCACCCTTAAAGGGGAGTTGACCTGTGATCATCTCATATAAGATCACTCCGAAGGAGAAAATATCCGAACGCTGGTCAACCTCCATCCCCTGAGCTTGCTCCGGGGACATATACTGCAAAGTCCCCATGGTCGTGCCTGTCTTGGTTAGCTTGGTTACCCCTTTCAGCTTCGCCAGGCCAAAATCCATTATCTTGACCACTCCATCATCGGTCAACATAATGTTGTCCGACTTTACGTCTCTATGGACGATGTCCTTCTTGTGAGCAGCATTCAAGCCCTCTCCTATCTGAATGGCTATGTCCACAACCTCATTTACAGAAAGGGCCTTTTCCTTTAAAAGTCCTTTGATCGATTTGCCCTCGATGTATTCCATGCATATGAAGCACTGGCCCTTTACCTCATCTATATCATGGATGGTGGTTATGTTATTCTGATTCAGAGCCGAGGCTGCTTTGGCCTCGTGTTCGAATCGAGCCTTGGCCTCGACATCGCAGATCAGCTGCGGGGGCAAGAATTTCAAAGCCACGGTTCTTCCCAGTTTGGTGTCCCGAGCTTTGTAGACCACACCCATGCCGCCCTCGCCGATCTTCCCAATGATCTCGTAATGGGATATTACCGTCCCCTGGGCAAGCATTGCGAACGATTGAGTTCTGTCCAAGCCGTTTTCATCAGGTTCAGAGATCATAAAGACTTCTCCTCAAAGATATTCAGCAAGGCCCGAATTGCAGAAGAATTTAGATATTCGCCTTCAATTCAGCCAACCTGACCTTCGCATCCTCCACCTCAGGTATTCCCGGGTCTGCATCCTTCCAGATTTCCAAGAATTCCTCGTATTGCTTAATTGCCTTCTTGTTCCAGCCTGATTTCTCGTAAGCTAATCCCAACAGGTAACAGGCCTTCACTGCCCAAGTTGCATTGTGTGCTCTGTTAGCACCATATCCTGAAAGTATCTTCTCCAACGCAGCCACCGCCTCACCCAGTCTCCCTACTTCCAGGTAGGCTTTGGCAAGCGGACAGTGCACCCAAAAACGTGGGACATCTTTGTCTGCTTTCTCCAGATAAGTCACCGCAGCCTTTGCATTCCCCTTGGCCAACTCTATAAGGCCTAAAGTCTGCCAGTAAACATACATTTGGGTTTGATCCTTCTGTTCGATATCTCTCTTCAAAGCTTTGGCCACCTCTTCAGCTGTTTCAAAATCATTATTCTCCGCTAAAAGCCAGGCATAATAATGCCGGTAATAAACCGTGGCATCAGGATATAGCTTACGCTGGATTTCCATCCCCTTTTCAGCTTCCTTTAAAGCCAAACTCAGATTTTTCTTTTCCCGATAGATATCCGCCTTAAAGAAATGTTTTAATGCATTCTGCCCTCCTTGAGCCTGCTCCATTCTATCGGCGGCAAGGCCATCGTCCAGAACCTTTAGGGCTTCGTCCAGCTTCCCCTGATAAAGAGGGATATAAGCCAGATAGTTTCTTCCCCCTGACCGGGTATCCTTCTCACTGCTGGACGCAAGTTCTTGATAACAGCTTTCAGCTTTGGCATATTCTCTTTTAAAAAGATACATGTGTCCCAGACGACTCACGGAAAAGCCCGGTTTTATCTCACAAGCTTTCTTGTAAGATTCAATTGCCTTATCAATCTTACCGTTCAAAGCATACAATTCTCCCCTTGAATCGTAGGGATTGGCTTCGTCTGGTGCTAACGATATATATTCGTTTATAGCCCAGATGGATTTCTCGAAGTTCCCGATTTCGTCATAGGCATAGGCAAGCTGGTTATATGCTATTTTGTAGAGG
>JBAUFO010000181.1:0-2068 GCA_049679185.1 Candidatus Zixiibacteriota bacterium | reverse complement strand
GGGTAAGTCGGTCTTCGTCGGAAGTGGAGGCAAGCAGGTCGGTGGTGCTGTTGGTCCAGAAGCTGCCCCCTTCTGTAAAGAAGGGGGCGGCTGGGTCGGTACGGCCTAATATGACGTTTCCGCACATGCACTCGAGGACCGGGTGGCCCTGCGAATCGTGGGCTTTCCGGCCTGACTCATCTCGGGCGCACAAATAGTTTTCACGGTTTACGAAGTCTTCGGAGAAACCGTTTACTTCGTAGTAGGGATAGTCCTCTCCTTCGCGCAGCCGAATTCCGACAGCATCAAGATGGGTGTATTCCTTAAGAAGTTCGAGAATTCTGTGGATTATGTCCTGCCCGTTTTCCTTTTGGTTGATTATTTCGAGAATACTGCTTCCCAGCAGCAGTCGCTCCTCGGCGGTTTTTCGCTCAGTGATGTCCTGGACAACCCCGACCATACGGACAGCATTTCCGGCCTCGTCGCGGATGACGTCGCCTTTTTCAGAGAGCCAGCGGATGGTCCCGTCAGGCCATACAATCCGATGCTCAATCGAATAGTTCTGTTCTGCTTCTATGCAGGCGTTAACAGAATCAACAACGTACCGGCGGTCATCAGGATGTACGCATTCGAGAAATGCCTCGTAGGTTCCGGCGAATTCACCCCGGCCAAAACCGAACATTGGTTCAATCTGCTCCGACCAAACAAGGTCCCCGGTGATAATATTCCAATCCCAACTGCCGATGCTGGCTGCCCGCTGGGCCAGGGCATAGCGTTCTTCGCTGCGCTTTAATGCTTGCTCGGCCTGCTTGCGGTCGGTGATGTCCCAGAAGATGCCAAATATCCCTATTGTATTGCCCTGTTCATCTTTTAGTGGGGCTTTGAATGTGTGGACGGCAATGTTTTTTCCATCCTTGAGATATTCCTCTTCTATCTCCTCCGCGTTTCCGGATTCGAGAATTCTCTTATCATCTGTTCTATACTTATCAGCCAGCTCTTTGGGGAAGAAGTCATAATCCGTCTTTCCCTTGATCTCCTTGGGCTTGATTTTCAAATCCTCTGCAAAGCTGTCGTTGCACAACACGTATGCCGAGCTCAAGTCCTTATAGAATATCTTCTGGGGGATATTCTTGAGCAGTGTTCTGTATTTGTCCTCGCTCTCCCACAGCGCCGCCTCCGCCTTCCTTCGCTTCTTGTCCTCTCGATCTCTCTGCAACCTTGCGTTTAAAATAGGTGCGATGTGGCTGGTGGTGTTTTCCAGGAACTCGCGGTCTTTCTCACCATAGTCCGTCGCTTTGTTGGCGACTTGCAGAAGGCCAATTACTTCGCCGCCGTACATAATAGGCGCAACCACAACCCTTGTAATGGGCACATGCCCCTCGGGCACGTGTAAGCCTTCATTGGCATAAAGGGTCTTTTTCTCTATCAGGGCCCGGCCCCAGATGCCGCCCCATTTTTCGCGGGGATAGACGATCGTCTTGTCGGGGACCTCGCACTGCTCCCATATATCTCTGGTCATGGAGGGGATAACCAGCGTTTCCTGCTCGTCCAGGTATCCAAAAATTCCGTACCTGCTTTCCATTACCTCCAGAAGTATTTGCAGCACTTCTGCGTACATCTCATCGTCGGGCGTGGTGAGGAAGATTTCTGCAATGCGGTTCCTGGTGCTGAGCTGCCTCTCGGACTCCAGCAGGGCCTGCTCGGAGCGTTTGCGCTTGGTGATGTCGGTAACCGTGCCGAGTATGGCGTTTTGGCCCTCATATTGTATTAGCTTCGTTGTGAGGATGGTGTCTATTCTCTCGCCCGTCTTTGTCACCAGCGCGTATTCCACGGGCGCGACGTCTTCACCTGCCAGATGTCTGCGGTAGTTTTCTTTTATTGCGTCTCTGGATTCCGGAGCGATTATGCTCAGGAAGTCAAAGTCGGGAGAGTAAAACTCTTCTTTGGTGTATCCCATAACCTCCTCACACCTGCTGTTCGCATACGCGACCTTGCCGGCCTTGTTGATGAAAATCATGTTCGGAGACTGCTCGGCCAGATTCCCAAATTTCTCTTCAGATTCTCTCAGGGCCTCCAGTGTCTCCCTTTG
>JBAUFO010000180.1:0-2310 GCA_049679185.1 Candidatus Zixiibacteriota bacterium | reverse complement strand
GAGTTGATCACCCCCATAGCCATGGAGAAGGAGTTGCGTTTTGCCATCCGGGAGGGAGGACGCACGGTGGGCGCAGGCGTGGTGGGCGAGGTGATAGAATAGCCAATCTTCAAGCCGGTGGTGAATTCACGGGGTGTACGGATTTCGAGCAAAAGAATTGAGGCTTATTGGCGTAATCAAAATCGAGCGCGAAGGATTACCGGATGAACGGACAGAAGATCAGAATCTGGCTTAAGGCATATGATTATAGATCCCTGGACAAATCCGCCCGGGAGATCGTGAGGACCGCAACCCGGACCGGGGCGAGGGTTACCGGACCCGTTCCCATGCCCACCAGGAGGAGAGTCTATACCGTTTTGAGATCGCCTCACGTGGACAAGAAATCCCGGGAGCAGTTTGAGACCCGCATCCACAAGAGGCTGATAGACATCTATCAGTCCACCCCTCAGACCGTGGATGCCCTGATGAAGCTGGATTTGCCAGCAGGAGTGGACGTGGAGATAAAGGTGTAAAGGGCAGTTTGCAGTAGGCAGTACACAGTACACAGATTCTCGGAGTTGAAGGATGGAAGGGATCGTCGGAAAAAAGATCGGGATGACCAGAGTGTTCAACCAGGAGGGGCAAGCCATTGCCGTAACGGTCATAGAGGCAGGACCCTGCCCGGTGGTGCAAGTCAAGACCAAGGAGAGGGAAGGATATGATGCCATCCAACTCGGCTTCGGGGAGAAAAGGAAAAAACTCTTTACCCAACCTCTTCTGGGGCATTTCATCAGGGCCAAGGTGGAGCCCAAGAGGATCTTGAAGGAGATGAGAACGGAGAATTCGGACAAGTTCAAGACAGGACAGGAACTCAAGGTCGACCTCTTTTCCGTGGGTGAGAAGGTCAGTGTCACCGGCATCTCCAAGGGATTGGGCTTTCAGGGTGTGGTGAGAAGATACAAGTTTCGGGGAGGGCCAAAAACCCACGGACAGTCCGACCGTCTTAGGGCTCCGGGCTCGATAGGTGGAAGCTCCTATCCCTCTCGCGTGTTCAAGGGTCAAAGAATGCCAGGAAGGATGGGAGGGGAGAAGTTGACCATCAAGAATTTAGAGGTCGTGGGAGTGGACGCAGAGAAGAATCTGCTTCTGCTCAAAGGAGCGGTTCCGGGCAAGAGGAATTCATATTTGACCATAAGAAAATCTTCAGTCTAAAGGAAGGTTATGCTCAGCGCGGTGGTATTTGATCAGGAAGGAAACGAAAAAGACACGTTGGCTCTAAAGGAGGAGCTTTTCGGACAGACTCCGCATCTCCCATCCATTCACCAGTACGTGAAGGCCTATCAGGCCAACCAGAGGCAGGGCACGGTGAAGAAGAAGACCCGGATGGAGGTGAGAGGAGGAGGTGCCAAGCCCTGGCGGCAGAAGGGGACCGGGCGTGCTCGAGCGGGATCCAACACCTCTCCTCTCTGGGTGGGTGGAGGAAGAGCCTTCCCTCCCAGGCCGGGCGACCATCACGTGGAGATCCCCAGGAAGATGAAGCGCAGAGCACTGATCTCAGCGCTCTCGTCCGTAGCCTCCGAGAACAGGGTAAAGATCGTCGAAGGGATCAGCCTGGAGGCTCCCAAGACCAAGGTTATGGCTGAATTGTTCGACAAGATAGGAACCGGCGGGTCAAAAATCCTTTTCCTTTCCGAAGGAAAAGACGAGAATCTGGAAAGGTCTGTGAGAAACCTGAAAAATCTGATACATAAAAGGGCCTGTCTGGTCAATCCTTATGATCTTCTCATCTGCGATTTTTTGATTATGACCAGGAAGGCCCTGGACAGCTTGACGGAGGTGTTCGCAGCATGAAGGAGGCGAGACAGGTTATAATAATGCCCCTGGTATCGGAGAAGAACACGAATCTGCGTGTGGACCAGAATAAGTACGTCTTCTGGGTGGACATTGAGGCAAACAAACTCCAGATAAGGAATGCAGTGGAGGAGCTTTTCAAGGTCAGGGTGGAGGATGTGACCACCATGAGGATGCACGGTAAGCCCAAAAGAATGGGAAGATTTGAAGGAAGACGACCAGATTGGAAAAAGGCCTTGGTCCAGCTGAAAAAAGGGGAAACCATAGAACTTTTCGAGAACGTGTAGGCGAAGTCAGCCAGAGTTCGCGGCGATGCCTTTAAAAAAAGAGATTCTTAGTTTTCTATAGGTAAAACGATATGCCCATAAAGTCGTTCAAACCGGTTACACCATCTTCGAGATTCAGAACCGTTTCGACCTTTGAGGAGATAACCCGCACCACTCCGGAGAAGTCGCTTCTGGTTCCTTTGAAGAAAAGAGG
>JBAUFO010000179.1:0-36163 GCA_049679185.1 Candidatus Zixiibacteriota bacterium | reverse complement strand
GGCTATCTGGGGAGTCAACTTGTCCACGTTGATCCCCACCTCCTCTGCAAAACTGGCATCCTCGTCCGAGGTGACGATCTCCAACTCGTCGCCGCATCTTTGTCTCAAGAATTCCAACGGCTCGCCGCTCGGTTCAATAAAAGCGATCTTGGCATTAATCTCGGTCATCATGCTTCCCAGGGTCAACCGTCCGGCCAAAGAGAGATTGTCAACAGGCTCGCCACCAAGCTCCAGGGATCTGTAATTGGGCTTGTCGGTCCCTATCTCTTTAACAAACTTAAGGGTCAAATCCTTGGCTGAAACCGGTTCCGTGTATTTGCCCTCGAAAACTACCTTTATGGTCTCAGGGACCCTAAACCAGAGTTTTCCCGAATGCCAGGCAGCCACGATATCGGTGTTTCCGACGCCTGAGGCAAACGATCCCACCGAACCCAGGAGATTCATATGGCTATCCGTTCCGACGACCACGGAGCCGGGCTTGATCATTCCCCTTTCCAAGAGCACATGCTGTCCTATCCCCCAGTTCACGTCAAATAGGTTTTTTATCCTTTGTCTTTTCGCAAACTCTCTGCACAGGACTTGGTTTTGGGCAACCTTCATATCCTTGGCCGGAGCTTGATAGTCGAAGGTAAGGGCGATCTTATCCGGGTCTTTCACCTTGCCTTTGTTGGTGAACTTGTCAAACTCCAGAACCGCATTAGGTCCGCCGAAATCCCTGATCACCGCCAGATCGACCTCCGCCCAAACCCGGTCGTTGGAGAAAACGTCTTTACCCGAAGCTCTCGATAGAATCTTCTCGATTGTGGTCTTTCCCTTCATTTCTCTCCTCTCTCTAGTCTAATCTCTGCTGTGCCGGAACATGTAGCGGAAGGCTTTAGCCTTCCAGTATGGAAACCTTCCTTCGGCAAGCTCAGGACAGGAAAGGTTTCCGCTACATCTAAAATTCATATTCCTGCGCGAACTTTATCCTTTTCGATATGGGTGGATGATCATATAGCAAAAACTCAATTATGGGGCTGGGATTGGGATCAGACAAATTCATATACGCCAACTCATCCATGGCTGAGATGAAAGCCTCCTTGTTCTGAGTCATATCCAGCGCGAATTTATCCGCCTGCCTCTCCATGTGCCGGGAAACGGCCGGGAAGATCGGCATGGTAACCAGGCCGTAGAGACTGAATATCAGGAGTATCAGAGGCAAGCTGGCTACGTCGGCCATGCTGTCTATTTTGAGTCTGTTTCTCCATCTATTGATGATCTTCGGACCTGAAAGATGAATTATCAGAAACCCGATGGCCGCCATAATAGCCGAGAAGAATATCCCCTGCCAGATGTGATGCATGAGATTATGTCCCATCTCGTGCGCAATCACCACCTCGATCTCATCCGTGGTAAATCGGTCAACCAGGTTGTCGCCCAATACGATCCTTTTGGTGTTGCCCAGCCCGGTGAACATGGCGTTCGCTTTTTTGGTCTGTTTGCTCATGTCCACGGTGAAGATGTCCTCCACCTGCACGTTCGCCCTATGGGACAGACTCACAAGTCTTTCCCTCAGCTCTCCTTCAGGCAATGGAGTATACACGTTGAAAAGTGGCAATATCAAAACGGGAGCTAAGTTTACCAAGACGATGGTGAAGCCAATGAAGACCACGGACACATAAATCCACCAGGTTCTGGGAGCTTTCTTCAGGGCCAGATATATTCCCTCCACCACGATCAGAGCGATGATTCCGATAACCAGCAAGCCCAAAAGTTCTTCTCCGAACCACTGAAAGAAGGTCTGGTTAGACAACTCAAACTTCTGCTCCAGGGAAAAACCATAGTAGCTGGCGGGAAACCCGACGATGAATGCGATGATGAGAAACATGAGAGTGTAGAACGCCACCACCCAGAATCGTTTCCTGGTTATCTTCTCAATCTGCCTGCGCAGGAAGGCGGAGATTCCCAGGAACAGGAACAAGGCCAAGAACAGGATACCATAGCCCTGATCGAAGAAAAAGAGCGTGTTCTTTGATCTCTGGTATTTGACGGCCTGACGCAAACGTTCTTCCTTATCCTGCTCTACCCGAGCCGCCTGGGCCACAGACTCTTGGGCACTGTCAGCCGGGGCGGAAAGCTGTAACTCCTGCTCGGTCTCATTCTCTGCCGGAATCGCCTCGGCCAGAAAGGACGAAACCAGGAAGACCAATAGCACAAAAGACAGAATTCGCCGCATGTTTATCCCCCTTACAGGAATATGTGGACGGAGATATTTCTGAGTTTTCAGTTGCAGTTTTGAACTCTCATTTTTGAGTTTTTAATTTCCTCAGAATCTCATACGCAACCTTTTTCCCGGAGAGGAGCATTCCGCCGAAGATGGGTCCCATGCGGTGCGACCCGAAGACCGCATTTGCCGCCATGCCTACCACGTAGACGTTGGGGAAGGCTTCCTTCGAGTTCTCCACCACCTCTTTTTCACCCCTGTCCGCCCACATGGACTTTTCACCCACTATATCTCCGGTCGAGGTGAGAAGCTTGGGGCCGATCTTTCTGACGATTATCTTTATCAGCTCGGCCGGGTGTCCGGTTGCTTCCACTAAGTACTTCGCCCTTATTGTCAACGGATCGACGTGCAAACCCGCCATCTCCACTGCCGACCAGTTCAGCACCAGTCCACAGATATTTTCGCCTTCCAGCATCACGTCTTCCACGCTGATTAAGTTGAAAACTCTCGCCCCGGCCCTGGTTGCCTTGGAGCACAAGGTGGATACGCACTCCACGGCGTCTGCCGTGTAATATCCTTCCCGGTAGGTCTTGCAACTTACCCCCATCTCCTCCAGAATACCCTTCCCTTCCTCTCCCACCACCAACTCATTGAACATCATCCCACCGCCCCACATTCCGCCGCCAATGCTCAACTTTCTCTCGAACACCGCCACCTTTACCTTTTCCCGGGCCAGGTAATACGCAGCGCAGAGTCCGGCTGGGCCTGCACCGGCGATGGCAACGTCTGAGTCGGAGTATTCCAGAAACTTCTTGGAGAAGCTCTCAACGATGGCTCTGGTAATCACCACGTCGTCTAACTTCATCCTTACACCTCACTTCAGATTCAATACCTCACGGTATCCGGGCATATCCAGAAATCCATGCCCGCTTACGTTGAAGGCGATCACCTTTTTCTCGCCAGCTTCTTTGCACTTAATCGCCTCATCTATGGCACAGGCAATGCTGTATGCAGATTCGGGAGCAGGCAGATAGCCTTCGCTTCGAATAAACAACTTGGCTTTTTCAAAGACATATTTTTCGTCCTGGGGATAGGCAATGGTGTCAATATATCCTTTATCCCTCAAGAGACTCAGGATGGGGGAACATCCATGGTATCTCAACCCGTCTCCCCGGATGGGGCCCATATCCACCTGGTGTCCCAAGGTGCACATCTTCAACAGCGGGGTCTGTTCCGCATAGTCGGCGAAATCATATCTGTACTCTCCCTGAAGATTGGGAGCAACCTCGCTCTGCGCCGCGATGAACTTGATCTTCTTCCCTTCCTTCAGCACGTCGTGCATGAACGGCAGAGCAAAGCCGCCGAAATTGCTCCCCCCTCCCAAACAGGAGATAACCATATCCGGATAGTCATCGAACTTCTCAAACTCTTTTTTGGTCTCCAGACCTATTATGCTCTGGTGCATCAACACGTGATTTAAAACGGAGCCCAAGCAGTAGATGGCTTCGGGATCCTTTATGGCATCCTCCAAGCCTTCGGAGATGGCGATTCCCAGCGAGCCCGGGTGATCTGGATTCTTCTCATATAAGGTTCTCCCGAATTCTGTCTTGTCGCTGGGTGACGCATATACCTTTCCTCCAAACAACTCCATCAGGTTCCTTCGATCCTGTTTCCAACTGTAGACCGCCCTGACCCAGTAGATGGTGCACTCCAAACCGGCCAAAGCCGCCCCGTAGGAGAGGGCAGTGCCCCATTGCCCTGCCCCGGTTTCGGTGGTCAACCTCTTGTAGCCCGCCTTCTTGGCATAGTAAGCTTGGGCTAAGGCGGTATTTACCTTATGGCTGCCTGTGGGACTGTGGAACTCCGCCTTGTAATAGAGACGCGCCGGTGTGTCCAACTTCTTTTCCAGGTTAGTTGCACGGAACAGTGGTCTGGGTCTGCCGGCTTGATGATATGTATGCTGAAGTTCTTCCGGAATGTCGATCCATCTGTCGGTTGAGAATTCTTGTTTCAGGCATTCGGCCAGAAGGACCTTGGGGAGATTCTTGATTCTTGACTCTCCTGTTTCTGGATCCTTCGGCGGGGGAAGCGGCTCCGGCAAATCCGGCTGTATGTTATACCATCGGGTTGGCATCTCGTCCACACTCAGGTTAACCTGTCTCTTGTTGGTAGGCATTCGTCAGTCTCCTTCCAGTTTGTTTTTTATTTCCAGGAATTCGGAGTAAAAAGGGTTTGCGATTGCGGGCCAGGGCTGGCCTGGCCATCACATCTTCCCGCCCAAGCTTTCGAAGTTTATGAAGTCCGCATAGTGAATGATCATCGCTTCGGTGGAGCGGTATCCTCCATCCCCTTCCCGGGCGTGAGTGGCTATCATATGAACGACCTCTTCAGGCAATCCGTGCTTGTATGCTAAGGCCGAGCCGGAAAAAGGGTGCCTTAGGAGCTTTCCGGTTTTGCTCTTAACCACTTTGCCCCGCTCCTTGGCATATTCTAAGATCTTCCCCACGTCATGCAGAATTGCGCCGGCTATCAAGAGATCAAGATCGATTTTCACCTTCTTTTTATAGAACTCCGACAGCGTCCTGGCGACAGTGATCGCGGTCTGCGTAACTGCCCTGGTGTGGTCCACCAGATTGACCTCGCATTCCGGTATCAACAGGGTAAAAGGAACTTTTTCAAGTTCCGTGATTCCCCACTCACTCTTTTCGATGGCCTCCAGCCAGGTGTAAGCCACTTTATTGCGCAGCTCCTCATCTTTAATCTGTTCAAGCTCGGGGAAAAGCTGGTTGATCTTTGGCTTCATACTGCTCCTTTTTTCGAAGATCGCCCGCCTCTGGCGGGGCGGTGTAAAGGCATATATTATAGTTTTTTCTGTAAATTGCAACAAAAATCTTCTGCAGAAGCGCGCTGTGCGGTTTTCGTGGAAGATAAATCTTGACTTTTTCACGCGATAATGTATATTGGTGGCGTAATCAGTATTTGTCCGGATTTAGCAACCAAGAACGGGTGCTTGTCTTCGCGAGACAACTTACGCGAGGAAGGCTTCACTATTACTTTCCGGAAGCCTAGTCTGGGGCACGATTGGAGATGACATTGTAAGCAGAATTACTACCATGCGATATTGCGTTTGCGTCCACCTGTTTTGTCGTGCTGACGAGGCAGGATAACGATTTGGAGTCTTTTGGGCCTAACGCACACGGCCGAAAATTCATGAGTCTCGTTAACTTATCAATGCTGAACCTTTTTTCAAGGAGGTGGAAGAAGAACAATCGATAAATTCTTCCTTCGAAGGAGGCATGTTTTGTTCACAGAAAGGGCTAACGTTTTTTCCAACGAGAGGAGCCGCGTCATGACACGCCCAGACGGGCGAGCGTCTGCTCGCAAAAGCTTTGTTTTTCTGACGGTGGGGATGCTGGTTTTCTTCTTCGCTTCTGTCGCATCGGCTGATGTCCCCGACAGTATCAATTATCAGGGTAAGCTAACCACCGCTTCAGGTGGCTGTCTTAACGACACGGTCCAGATGATCTTTACCATCTATGCTGACGAGCTGGGCATCTCTGATGAGTGGAGTGAGACCCAAACACAAGTGGAGGTCAAAGAGGGGATATTCAATGTTCTCCTGGGAAGTGTTAATCCCTTACCAGCTTCGATCTTTGATGGAAGCGCCAAGTATCTAAGTGTTCAGGTGGAATCTGATCCGGAGATGAGGCCGCTCAAACCGATGGTGAGCGTGGCTTATGCTTTCCACTCGGCCACTGCAGATTCGGCGCTTAACGCACCGGTAGCGGGACTACTCAGCGTAGATGGTGTTTCAAACCCTGGGGGAGATGTAGATCTCATCCAATCCGATGCCATCGCTATTATTCCAAATGATGGGGCTAACACCATAACTATCGGCGAGACGCACTCTGCCAGAACGGATAATCCGCATATGACTACCGCTGCACAGGTAGGATCTCCGGTGAGCGTGGATGGGGTTCAGAACGATGGTGGAAACATTGACCTTATACCTCAGAACGCCATCACTATCACCCCCAACGATGGGGCCAACACCATCGCGTTCGGGGAGAATCATTCGACCCGGACGGATAACCCACATATGGTTACAGCCACACAAACAGGTACCCCAGTCAGTGTGGACGGCGTCAGTAACGCCGGTGGTGATATCGATTTCATTGCTGGAAGCAATATGACCATTACGCCGGACGATGGAGCCAATAGCGTGACCTTTTCCGCTACGGGTGGTGGCATTGGTGGAAGCGGCACGGCCAACTACATCCCTAGATTCACAGCCCCAACCACTATCGGCAATTCCGTAGTTTATCAAAGCGGCAGTAGTATCGGCATCGGCACCACTGGTCCGCCGACAAGATTGGCTGTCATTGGTCTACCTCCCAACAGCGGCTACCCTCCGTTGATGTATAATCCCGGCAATGGAGCTATCTATTTCCAGGCTTCTTCCGAGAGGTACAAACGAGACGTCCAATCCCTAGATGATGATTTTTCGGCCATCTTGCACGCTGAGCCGAAATCCTTTGTCAACGCAACAAGTGGCAAACAGGAAATCGGATTCATAGCTGAGGAGTTTGATGCTCTTGGTCTCAGCAATCTGGTCTTCTACCTGGAGGGGCAACCCAACGGGATAAAATACGATATGATATCTCTGTATCTTCTGGAGGTGGTGAAGGAACTTAGGGCCGAGAATGAAGACCTGCAAAGTAGAATTGAGGCGCTGGAGGCTAAGTAGGATGTGTAGAGACGGGGCTTCCCCTGTCCGTCACCTTCAACAAAGGAGTGATAGAATGTTTAAAATCAGACTGGGAGCACGACTCCTCGTGGCGGCGGCGCTGCTGCTTGCAGTGGCTGTGCAGGCTAAGTCATATGAGCAGGCCCAGCCCAAGAAAGCCAAGCAAAAGGCAGCCTTGGTTCATTTGAAGGACAAAGCAGAGCCTAAACAAGTTGCGCCTGCCGTTTCTGAAGTCCAGGTCAAGCAGACGAGTTTTCCGCAGAGAACACCGCCCTGGAGTACCCGACAAAGCTACAGGTTGGTGAGTGACGTTCTGGACGGTTTTGGAGGGGAATCTGAATCGGACAACTACAGGATTCCGGTCAACTCCGGAGGCCAGCCCTCAGCCATTGGCTTGTCAGAAAGCGCCAACTGGGGTGTCGAGGCGGGCTATGTCCTGGCAATTCGCGTTACCCGTGGAGACGTCAATGCAGATGGGATAATCAACGTTGGCGATGTGGTATATCTGGTCAGCTACCTGTACAAAGGTGGCTCCCAGCCTTGTCCGGTGGAAGCTGGAGACGTGACCTTAGATGGAATAGTCAATGTGGGAGACATCGTCTACTTGGTCAGTTATCTCTATAAAGGCGGACCGCCACCCGCCTGCTGAGAGACCGAGAGAAGAGAGGACGAAAAGGAGACGTCCAGGTTTCCGAGGTCTGGGCGCCTTCTCATTTGATCATCTGGCAAATTCGTCACTTGCCGTTATTTGAGGTCAGAGGGCGAATTCGAATTTGAAGGTTGGCAAGGCGAACTAATCGGGGAGGGGGCTATCTTGTCCGCCTGAGCTTGAAGTCGGGCTTCAAATATCCGACTTTTTTCCCTTGATGATTGAAAACGGCAGGAAGGGCCCATTCGCGCAGGTTTCTCAACTGGCTCTTGTTTAGAACACCCAATTGCCTGTAGGCCTCTATCGCCGCGGGCGCCAATGCTCTTCGGGACCCGTCCAGGATCTTCACCGCGAGCCCGTAGCCCTTGTCCAAGACAAAAGCGCAGTGCAAAGCCTCCGCCCCTGCTTTGGCCAGGATATTTCGTTTGCTGGCCACGGCCACATCGTAGTCCAGCCTGCCTCTTCCGGAGATCATATCGGGATATCTCCACATGGAGTCCGCCACCACCTGAAGTGACTGGGACATACGCTGATTCCTGGCTCTGAAGCTTTTCAGTTTGGAGAATCCGATAGCCATGTTTTTCAAGGGAAGAGCGTGGGTGGGTGCTCCGCATCCTTCTATGCCGATCTTGATCTTCCGGGCAGGATATTCGCAGAGCTCGGAGATCTTCTTTGTGATCAGCTTCTGCACGGGATGGCGGGGATTAAGGTAATCTTTAAGATTCCAGCCTTCATAAACGCACGTTACCAGCATCCCGGCATGTTTCCCTGAGCAATTATGTTGAAGAGAAGAGAAGCGTTTCTTGGGCGGGGTCAGCCCTAAGGCTCCGTAGTAGTGTGGCACGTGCGTGCCACATTGAAGATGGCCTTTGTTTAGGCCCACCTTTTTTAAAATGCTGCGCACGAGCTTGACGTGCTTCTTCTCTCCATTGTGCGACCCGGCAATGATGGCTATCTCCTCCTGAGTCAGCCCGAAGGCCTCAGCCGCGCCGGAATCCACCACGGCCAAAGCTTGAAAGGGCTTGGCCGACGATCTCAAGAAGGTGACCAAGTTCGGATCGCCCGCGGAATACCGAAGCTTTCCGGAGGAATCCACCACCGCGACCGCCACTTGGTGGACGCTTTCAATCGCGTTACCCCGGAAGGCCTTGACCACATTTGTGCTCATCACGGCTGTAATTTAAAATAAAGGACCAAGAATCCAAGAGAAAAATAGAGGAGTGATTTCTCATCATGCGAAAGACGCGCGCGGTTACCTCAGCTGCAAGACGGATCACAATTTCCTTGACTGTCTCCCTAATACATTTTAATTTCTTCTCGTAGCTTAGTGTGAACTTGTCACACCGAACGAAAAAGCCATGAACGTGAATACGGAATTCCTGAAAAGCGGCTGGCAGCGAGCAAGGCAGCTTTGGGACTCAAAACGGAAACTTATAGTTGCCTGCGCAGCAATTCTTCTTGTTTTAATTCTCTTCTTTGTGGCGATTGCCAAGACCTACAATACGTATAAGAAAGACCTTCCATCTCTATCCCAGCTTCACAACATCGAACCCAGTTTAGTCACCAAGATATATGCGGCCGACAGTACGGTGATCAAGGAGTACTTCACCGAGCGGCGCATACTGACGCCACTGAAGAGGATGCCCCCCTGTCTGATAGACGCCGTTCTGGCCACCGAGGATCGCAGATTTTTCACTCACTGGGGGGCAAACATCCCGGCGATGGGGCGGGCCCTCTGGCATAACTTCTGGGCTGGAAGGCGGGTTCAGGGAGCCAGCACCATCACCCAGCAGTTGGCGCGAACCCTCTTTCTTACGCCTGAGAAGACCATCCCTCGAAAAATCAAAGAGGTCCTAACCGCGATAAAGATCGAGAGAAATTACACCAAGGAAGAGATCCTGGAGATGTATCTCAACCAGTGCTATTTTGGAAGGGGCGCTTACGGGGTGCAGGCGGCGGCTCAGCTTTATTTCGGCAAAGACATCGAGGAACTCACCTTCTCTGACTGCGCCGTTCTCACCGGCATTCCCAAGAACCCCAGCCGTTACTCGCCCATCACTCATCCGGATCTGGCGTTTCAGAGAAGAAACATCGTTTTAGAGTCGATGAAAGATTTCGACAAGATGTCCGAAAGCGTAGCGGATTCACTAAAGAGCCTGCCCTTAGAGATTACTCCCACCTCCACACCGGTGGGTAAGGCGCCTTATTTCACCGAGATGGTGAGAAGCTATCTGGAGAGGAAGTATGGGGAGGATGGGCTCTACCGGGGAGGACTGTCCGTTTTCACCACGCTTAATCCGGAATTGCAAAAGACGGCTGAAGAGACTCTTATCCGGGAGTTGGAGGCTAGGCAGCTGGCCATGGAGAGGACCCACACTCTATCGGATACAAACTACACCGTAGAGGTGATCGACTCAACCGGGGACGAACCCCAAAAGAAGCGAGAATACAAGCAAATTCAGGGTGCTCTGGTGGCTCTGGACAATAAAACCGGCAATATTCTCACCCTGGTGGGAGGAAAGGATTTTAGCCAGAGTCAGTGGAACCGGGCTGTTCAGGCTCTACGCCAGCCGGGGTCCGGCTTCAAACCTTTCGTCTACACTGCGGCAATTGACAATGGAGCCAGGCCCACCGACATCATGTACGACATCCCCATAATCTTAACCGGCGACGATGGTAAGGAATGGAGTCCCGAGAATTTCGATGAGGTCTTCCGGGGCCCGGTAACGCTGAGGGAGGCTCTGGCCAAATCGATAAACGTGATCTCCGCCAAGTTGATCCAGAAGGTTACTCCCCAACAAACCATCTTCTTTGCCTCTCATATGGGAATAAGTTCCCGGTTGGCGCCCTATCCCTCCCTGGCTTTGGGCTCATCCGAGGTGACCTTGTGGGACATGGTCACGGCGTTTTCGGTCTTTCCTAATGGAGGCATAAGAGTGGAGCCGAAGTACATTCTTAAGATAACCGACCGCTACGGGAAGGTTCTGGAAGAGAAGAAATTCTCCAAAAGAGAGGAGGTGCTCTCCGCACAGACCGCCTACATCATGACCACCATGCTTCGGTCGGTAGTAAACCGGGGCACAGGATACGGAGCCAGAGCCAGGGGGTTCAGCCGACCCGCCGGCGGAAAAACCGGAACCTCTGACTTCTGTATGGACAATTGGTTTACCGGGTTTACCCCTCAGATCACCGCGGGAGCGTGGATAGGGTACGACGACAAGACGGTGATAGGTAAGAACGTCACCGGCGCTCACACCACCCTCCCTGTGTGGACTGACTTCATGATAAAGGCGCACGAGAAGTTGCCGGTTGAGGATTTCAAGACCGCCCCCGGGATATATTTCAAGACCATCTGCTTGGAAAGCGGGCTTTTGGCCACGGACAAGTGCCCCAGAATCATCACAGACATCTTCACCCAGACGACTCTGCCGGAGGGGATTTGCGATCTCCATCCCTCGGATGAGGTTCCGGACACGACCGCCAGAGTGCTATTTAAGGAAATACAGCAACGCCCGGAGCAAAAGGAAGGGATACTCTTTTAGAACGCGCCAGCGTGAGGTCTCCCCTCTCGCTCCAGGCTTCCCTTCGGATGAAAAAAGGCAGTAGTTTTATGACAAGCGAAAGCCCCGAGGAGTTACACCAGAACTCCTCGGGGCTTTAGGTGCTGCGGGTCATCCTTGAAGATACGGACAGCCCGTGGACGACTCTTCTATGCTCTCACCACATTGGTGGCCTGAGGACCCTTGGGCCCTTCAACGATGTCGAAGCTAACCTCGTCCCCTTCTCTCAGGGTTTTAAACCCCTCTTCGCTGATGGCGGAGAAGTGAACGAAGACGTCCTTACCGCCTTCCTCCTGTTCTATGAAGCCAAATCCTTTAGCATCATTGAACCATTTTACCTTGCCATTTGCCAAACCTTTTCACCACCTTTCATAATACTTAAGATTCTGGGTTACAGCTTGGTCCAGTCAAGTTGAAATCGGTTTCATCACGACCCTCCCGACTGGAGTCTCTTTTTTCTCCCTTCACAGTAGAAAAAAATCCACGAAAATCCAGACTAAGTTTCCGTGGATTGAAATCCTCAAACCAGCCAAAAACTTACTGCAACTTCCTGACGACTAATTATGCCGTTCCGTTGCTCAAAAAGGCTCTGTTATCGTCTTGACCAATGCATTCAACTGAGATCTTTTGAGTTTTGTTTTGCCGCTACAGTCTGCTCTCATTATTTATATCGGAACATTCTTGAAAAGCATGACCGAAAACCTCAAGGAAATGCCGGCATTCTACCAGCCCGGAGCAAAACGGGCTTCATCCTTCGAGGGAAGAATTGCCTTCCAATTAGGATGAGAAACCCGAGGCTGCGGTCAAAACCGAAAAACCCCCAAAAAGCTCTAAAGAGAGCTCCGTAGGGCTTCGGATACTCTACTCGCTATGCACAAGAAGTTCCAAGTGGACTTCAGACAAACCCTCTGGTTTCATCTATATTTTGGTCACATTGGTCGCCTGCGGACCTTTGGGCCCTTCAACGATGTCGAAGCTGACCTGCTCCCCTTCTCTCAGGGTTTTGAAGCCCTCTTCCTGAAGGGCTGAGAAGTGGACAAAGACGTCTTTGCCGCCCTCCTCCTGCTCGATGAAACCAAATCCCTTGGAATCGTTGAACCATTTTACTCTACCGGTTGGCAAATCTTTTCACCACCTTTCACAAAGCTTGAGTTTTCGGGCACTACTCAATCCAGCCACAACGGATTCTGGCCTAATCGGTACTTTGCTGGCTGGAAGTTTTTGATTTCACGCTCGAAGAATAAAAAAAAACCACGAAAAGTCAGGCTAAGTTTTCGTGGATTGAAAGACTCAAACCGACCAAAAACTTACTGCAACTTTCTTACTACATACTCCTTCCTATCACTACTAGTGTAATATATACGCCTTTTGCGTCTCCTTGTCAAGGGAAATTTTCGAAAATCAGCGAAAAATCTTGGTCTTTCCGGCAGCCAGCCCACGCGGTCCCGCTTTCAGCCTAAAGCCCAAATTTGAGTATCAGCAGAGCCAGGAACGCCAATACCGCGCCGAATCCAAATGCCGCAGACACCCCCAAAGACTCCCAGATCCAGCCGAAAAGCAGGCTGGCGGGAAGTGCGGTTAAGCCTACCGCGCCATGATAAACGCCGAAGGCCAAGGCCCGCCTCTTCTCCCCAACCAAATCCGCCACCAAGGCCCTCATGGTGCCGTTTGCCAGCCCATAGTAAAGTCCATACACCCCGAACAGAATCCAGACGTGGACCGACCGCGTGGCAAAGGCAAAACCAGCATAGGCCAGGGAGTAGATAAACAGCCCTGAGATGATCAGATTCTTCCGACCGATCCTATCGGAAAGCGCCCCCGCGGGCGAAGACACCAGAGTATAAACCAGGTGCAGGATCAACCACAGAATAGGAATGTGGACTAACTCGACGTTCAAACCTTTCGCCCTGATGAACAAGAAAGCATCGCTGGAGTTCCCCAGCGAGAAAAGAACCACCCCCACCATAAATATCCTGAACTTTGGACCAAAGTCAGAAAGTTTCGGTCTGGTCAGGCTGGTGATCTTTTCCTTGAAGCTTTTTCCCTCCTTTACGAAGAGAATCAAAATCAAAACCGCCAGCACTGCCGGAATAGAGGCGATCAGGAAGAGAACGCGGTAGTTCTCATTCACCAGAGGAAGGAGAAGAAAGGCCAAAAGCGGCCCCACCACCGCGCCGGCCGAGTCCATGGCCCGGTGAAACCCATAAGCTAAGCCCCGGCGTTCTTCGGAGGCAGAATCCGCTATCAGGGCGTCCCGGGGGGAGGTCCTGACTCCCTTGCCAAAACGGTCGGCGAACCTGAGCAGAAGCACGTGCCACCCAGCCGTGACCACGGAGAGAATGGGCTTGCCCGCGGAAGAGATCCCATAACCTAAAGCTACCAGAAGCTTTCTTTTCCTCAGTCTGTCTGAAAGCCAGCCGGAGAATATCTTCAGGATGCTGGCCGTGCTCTCTGCCACCCCTTCAATCAGGCCGATGAAAAGCATGCTTGAGCCCAGGACATCTGACAGAAAAAGAGGCAATAGCGGATAGATCATATCGGAGGAGGCGTCGGTCAGGAAGCTGACCAGCCCTAAAACCAAAATGTTCTTTGGAATCTTTGCGGATATTTTATCTTTCATCTTCTATTTGCCATACCAAATTTGAATCCTCCTCACCCCTGCCTCTGGTGGAAAAGTGAGGGGGACACTTCATATTCCGCTCCCGGCGGGTGTTCTTCACCCGCCGTTGATCTGGCGTTGGCGATGCTTGCCAGCCATGCACGGACGCCCAGACAGGGGCGTCCGCTTGCCCGTCTGGGGGACGCCAACGGGAAGCAGGGTTTGCCAGACCCATCGGTCGTTCCTCCGCCGGGATCAGGCTCTGAAGAGCACGTTCTCTTTCTCAAAGAGCCTTTTGGTGACGAAGATGGAAAAGGAGGCATAGATGAAGGTGGAGATGAAAATCAATCCTATTTGTGCCCAATGGAAGGTCCCCACCAGCACCTCCCGGGCCGCCAGAGAGACATTCACGATGGGTACAAAGGCCAAGCCCCAGTTCAGTTCGACTCCCGGGATGAAGTTGACCATGGCGGGGAGTATGACCACGAACATCAGCGGAGAAACATAGCTTTGTGCCTCCTTGTAGCTTTTGGCGAAGAGGCTGATCGACAGAAGGGCTGAGCTAAAAAGGGCTGCCAGCGGGAGCATCAAAAGCAAGAGCAGAACGATGGAGAACGGTTTCACTACGAATGAAATCGCTTCGGGGCCGAATTGCCTCATCTGGCCAAACCCTAAAGCCAGAGACAGACTCATGCTGGCAGTGGACAGGATTATTGTTATCACCGAGGCGGTCAAAACCGTAAGGAATTTTCCGGTGGCTATGTCCAGCCGCGATACCGGAGTCACAAGAATGGTCTCTAAGGTGCCTCGTTCCTTCTCTCCCGCGGTCAAGTCTATAGCCGGATACATGGCACCCACCATGGCCAGAATCACGATCACGTAAGGCAAAAACATGCCCAGCATGAATCCCCCCATCTTCTCCTTGGGGGCAAGATTCTCCTTCTTAATATCTACAGGGTGCAGGAGGGATTCCTCGACATCGCGCTCCCTCAGCCTTTTTGCCACAACGCTGTCCTGATAATCCTTGAGTTCGCCGGTCAGTTTCTCCTTGGCGATACTGGATCTGATCTCGGCGCCATCATAATATATAGTGGCTTCGCTATTCTCCCCGAGAGTAAGTTTATCTTCGAACTCGGACGGGAATTCCAGCGCGGCATGGATTTCTTTCTCTTTCAGCGCCCACCTGTAATCCTCAACCTCCATCTTCTCAAAATCCTCTCCTTCCAGAAGAGTGGACAAAAATGAGCGGGCGTGCTCCTCCCCTATCACGGCAATTCTGGTCGCCTCTGCCTCGGTCTTCCTCATCATGGTCACCACCACCGCGCCCATCCCGAACATGAGGATGGGAAAGAGGATGATGGGAATCAGGATGGTGGAGATGAGGGTTCGCCTGTCCCTCAGCGTCTCCAGCATCTCCTTGAAGTAGATTATCTTTACTTTACGGAAGTTCATGTACCTACATGCCTCAGTGTTCTTTTGCCTACCTCTCCCCCTCAGTCCCCCTCTCCATGAAATGGAGAGGGGGATTAGGGGGTGAGGCTTCAAAATCCAGTCACCATCAAATGTATAACACTAACACCCGCCACGAAATCTCGCATCTACTCCCCTACTATCTTGACGAAGACATCGTCCAGATCATCCAGTCCGGTTTTGGCCCGGAGCTGTTCTAAGGTGCCTACCTCCAGTATCTTCCCTTTGTGGATGATGGCGATGTCGTCACAGAGCTTCTGGGCTTCCCACATAACGTGGGTGGAAAACAGAATGCATTTGTCTGCCTGCTTGGATTCCCTGATCGACTCTATGATGCCACGGGAGGTGACCACGTCCAGGCCGATGGTCGGTTCATCCAGGATCAAAACGTCCGGATCATTGACGAAGGTTCGCGCGATGGAGATCTTCTGCTTCATTCCTGTGGAGAGCTTGCCCACCCGCCTGGTCCTGAATTCGTTCATATCGAACCTTTCGAATATCTCATCCACACGCCTTTTGAGGGTGCCCTGATCCATGCCGTTCAGTCTGCCGAAATATGTCACCGTCTCCTCAGCGGTCAGCCTGTGATAAAGCCCCGTATCACTCGACAGGAAACCGATCTTCTCTTTCACTTTCTCCGGCTCCGCGAGGATATCGAAACCCGCCACTTCGGCGCTGCCGGAGGTGGGCTTGAGCACGGTGGACAGAAGGCGCATCAGCGTAGTCTTCCCGGCGCCGTTTAGCCCCAGAAGACCGTAAACTCGCCCGGGTCTGCACTGGATGTTGACCGAGTCCACCGCCCGGATCTCTCCCCTCTTTTTGTCATGGAAGATCTTGGTCAGACCCGTGGTTACGATCATGGAGTAATATTATATTGTTTTTGGCCCAAATGGCAAGAAGTAATGTTGACAAAAACGCGGGAACGCAGCTTTCATTTGTGGAGTCTCGGTGCGCTGCCAGCCAACTCATGGTCGTGGCAGAGCGGGCCAAGCTTGGACATACTATGGTGAGAAACTGGCCCCAGCCCTTACAGAACCTTTTCATGCTTCGGTTGCCAGGCTGGATCTACTATGCAGAGGAATTTTAGATCGGAATTTCCGGTGTTTTTGATATGCTGGGTCGAGTTTGGTGGGATGTATACGGCCTGCCCGGAATGAACCTCGGCAGACTCATCGTCGACGTACATGAAGCCCTCTCCCTCCAGGATATAGTACACCTCAGAAGTCTTTAGGTTATGCGGAAGCGAGCTTTGGCCGGGTTTCACCGTCGCGTGGGCTAAACTGTAGCGAATTTCAAGGTTTGCTTTGTCTGGATGCAGGATTTCGCGGAGGATGGTCTCATCTTTGGCAATAATCTCATCACAGGTTCGGAGATCTCTTATAAACATAAGGGAAAGTCAGAGGAAAAGCTAAAACTACTAAATTTGTTTTAGATGCCATTCACCGCTGTTTCAATCTGTGAGTGACTCCTTAGGAATATCGGATATTCACAAATCATTAGAAAGAATACCCCAGCATTACTGAAATTACTCTATTTTTTACGTCTATACCGGAATCATAGATTTTTGCCAATCCCAAAGTATATCGAGCGTCAACTGTGAGCTCGCCTTGGCCAAGTTCAAAATCAACTCCTCCACCGACAACTAACCCATAGTCGGTGTCTTTTAGATATTCCATGTCTGTCTCTTGAGACCCAACTTTATGTTTGCCGCTCAGCTTTAGGGCGAAGAAAGGACCAGCAAATAGGTTAGGCCTAACACGACCCTGGGGCAGTACGGAAAGTTTACCTAACACAGGAATCTCCAGGTAGTTTAGGACATCCCTTATGGACGAAGTTTCAATTATATTGCCAAATTCGTCTGTTCTTACTATTTCACCGAGATTTGCCCCTTTCATGGTAAACAAGAATTCTGTTTGAACCGCAAACATCTCATTGATATTGCAAGTGATAAAAGCTCCGCCGCAAAATCCCATTTTGGAGTCTGTGTCTCGCCAGTCGCCCTTGTAATCTGCAATATTCAGTCCGGCTTTCAGTCCTATCTCTGTAAGTCTTCCCCCGAAAACTGCGCCAGGAAACAGAAACGTGGCTGCCAAAGCGACCGCTAACAAAACAAAGATTGTTCTTTTCACATCAGTCTCCCGTTCAACAAAGTCAACAAGTCCTACAAGGTAAGGGTATTTCGGAATAAGAGCAAATCTCTTTTTCGGGTTAGCTGGTCCGAGCTTTTCTTTCTCTTGTTGGGGCGGGGATTGAGCCCCCACCTCGCCTTAATTGCAGACAGTGATACAATCCCTGTCCGCCCGCCTTCTGTAAGGTGTTAGTGTTGTATTATAATTCCAATCCGATTAGGATCTCAAACGAATTGTTCTTCACCTTCAATACGTCCTTCTCAAAAGCATCCGTGAAATCGGGACTATATCGCAACTCAAGAAGCATGTTTAGCAATTTCGTCTTTCTCTCTACTCCTATTCCGATGGTTCCGCCCACATTCGTATCCTCGAACCCGTCATAGATGTCTTTCAGAATTCGTGATTCGTAACCTAAAAGGAAATCGATTCTGGGGCCAAGCACGAAATACGGGCGAACGCGTCCGGTCCTGAAGGTAACCTTGGCCAGAATAGGAATGGATAGATAGTCCACGCGGTTGCTATGCTCGACGGGGCTCATCGGGTGACCGAACTCGTCCGTCCTCGGGTTCTCGTTTACCATCCCCTTCTGAATGTAGTGGGCCTCTGTTAACAGACTGAAGAATGGTATGTCCAACCACTCCAGGTAGACGCCGACATCCAATCCGGCTCTGTTCTTCGTGTCAAAATCGAAGTCTTCAGCGTAATCGAAGTCCTGCTCTGCTATGACGACACCAGCTTTGACACCGTTACCTTCAAGGACTCGGGCGTGAGCAACAGAGGAAAAGAGAAGAATGAGTCCGATTGAGACTGTTATTCTCGTCATCCCGCTGATCCTTCCGTGCACGATGCGCAGTCCGCCCCATCGAAATCGCGATGTCTGGTTCAGGTCTCAGCATGCGCGCGGCAGAAGCCGGCGACTAAAGACAGACGCCAACCGGTCGCAGGCCAAGTGGTTCCTATTCCATCAAGGCTCCGGATTTGACCCGGTCCTCCCACTCTTGATTGTATATCTCCCCCCGGTGATTCGAATGAACCAGCCTGTACACTCCGTATCCGTCTTCGTCCACGAAGATGAAGTAAACCCCGCCCTGAAGTTCGAAGTAGTTCCACCGCTCCCAGGGAGCCATTCCACGTGCCGCAATGTTTCTTTCTATCTCATCCGGCTGGCCGTAGAGGATATATATCCTGCCCTGGTCGGTATTCCAGCCATCGCTGGCCTCCTGGGTGCGGGAGAAATAGAAGTCGGCGTAACTTAAGCGGCGGTAATGTTCGATCTTAAATTCGTTCTCCGGAGTCTCAACGTTCGGATCTCTTCTTTGCCAGAACTCCCCGATGAAGGTCATTTTGCCGGTGAAGTTTAGATCGTCGAACATGTCCAGCTCTCCGCTGGTTGCGATGTATGCCACCTCTTCTTTGAACCTTTTGATCTCTTCAGCGGCAAGCTCCCCCTCCGACATCTCTCTTATGATGACGAACTTCTTGGTGGAGTGTACCATCTTTCCCGTGGCTTTGTCTTTGGCTTCGACTTCGAGGATGTATTCTCCTCCGGCAAGAGTGCCAATATTTATTCCGCTCATCACCACCGCCGAATTGCCGGGCTTGGTCTTGGTCTGTTTCCCGAAATCCTTCACCTTCTTACCGGTCACATCCAGAACCCTGTATCTTAGCTCGTATTCCGGTTTTGCTCCCGGAGCATCCTTCAGATTGTATAGCTCGGCGTAGAAGTAGACCATTCCGCCCTGGTGAGTGAAGGTCCGGAAGGGGTTTGGCATGATCTTCTGGCCCGCCTTGAGAAGACGGCCGGCAGTGGTGTCGGCCTCTATGCTGAAGGCCAGCTGCAGATCACTTAGCTGGAGCTTTTGTGTGGAGAATTCTTGAATCTTGGCCTCGAGGATCGTTTCGCCAAAGGCCATGGAATTGACGTCCGTAGCCTTGAGCCTGATTCGATAGTCGCCAGGCTTCAGGTCGATTCCCACCTGATCGATGATTAAGTAATCTATGCTTTTCGCATCGTCTGCATCTTCGACCCGGGACATGGTGTTCCACATCCTGTTGGTAACTTCGTTTCCCTCCTCATCCAGGACGCTCAACTGCATCAAGACCGTAGCCACCAGGCCTTCGTCAGTGGAGACGAATTCAAGCTGCTTTCTGTTGAATGAGTAATATATCTCCACATAGCTTTGTGCGGCGTCAGCATACTCCCGGAAGGAGGCGCAGTCCAGTCCGATTTGAAAGCGCTGAGGCTCGTCAGCCCGCGTGTTTGTAGAAGAAACGGAAAGAAGGCAAAAGAAAAGAGCCAACACCTGATACCACAGGAGAGTTTTTCTCATTTTCTGTACCCCTGGATTTTTGTGACAAGTTCAAAAAACCGGTATTCCATCCAATAAGAAACCGACGTTACTTAAGGTAGTCACCGTCAGCTCAGTACCTTCTCGATCTGTCAAACTGTGTTTTTCCATCGTACGGGGGTTGGAGCTCGTACTCGCCGTCTCCCCGGTCGATAAACAAAAAGATCCGGTTCTCCTTATAGTAATGCCACTTTTGAAAGGCTCGTACATCGCGATCAAAGGGGTGTTTTTCCACGTCGTCGGGATGACCGTATATCATGTATATCCTACCCATGTCGGTCTCCCAACCCTCCCTGGTTCGCACCGAGAGGTTCTGATTCGCATACTTCAGCCTCCGGTAATACTCGTCTCTCAACTCGTTGTCTGGAGTACCGGGAGTAGGGTCCTTCGATTTCCAGAACGCCAGCCATCGCTCCAAACGCTCCTCCTCCGGCGCCTCCTTCAATTCCTTCATCTCACTGGAGGAGGCCACGAATCTCAACTGCTCTACAGCCTTGAGATAGTCGTTCTTCAAATGGTTCAAAAGGGACCAGTCTATCTGAAAGGGTCTTTCGATCTTGGCCTTGACTTGATCCTGGTCCACAAGCGCTATGGTCAGAAAATAATCCCCGGAGGGAAACCCCTCCAACGAGACGCTGTCAAAGGCAGAAAACGTCCCGGGTTCCAGCGTCACCGCAGCCGTCTCCTGATGGGTGAAGGCCTGGGCCAGGTGCCCGATTTGATAACTGAGAACGTACCCTCCGGACTCCCGGGGAATATCATAAATCTCATAGTAAAACAGAAGAGTGGGGACGAAGTCACCATAGTTTCGAGAGACGCTGGGAATGGCCAACTTCTCCTGTCGGTTAAACTTGGATACGCCGGTGCTGTCCGCGAGATGGCGGATGAACTGGACGTCTGAGAACAGAATCTTGTCCTGGTCGCGAGAAGGGATTTTTAGGTCTTTCTCCAGCTCAAAGGCCGACCCGGAGTTTACGTCAATCAGTTTGATCCGAAGCCTGTATCTCCCCGAATACACGGACAGAGGAACCTTGTTTATCAAGAAATCCGACGTGGATTGCGTCTCCGCATAGCTGCCCACGAAATAATCCTCCTCCATCGAAGTCCCGGTCACCTGTTTGTTGATCTTGTTGGACAGAAAGACCTGGATCTCATAGGAAGCCCTGAATTGGTCGGTCCCTTTGACGAAGGTCAGCGCCCGGGTGAAGATCTTGTAATATACTTCCACTCCGAATTTCTCTCCCGCCTCCTCCCTGAAGGCGGCCCAGTCGACGAAAAAGAATGCCTCACTCTCATCCAAATATCCGAAATCGGTCTGTCCCCAAATCGAGTTAGCGGCGGGCAGCATGACGAGGCAAAAAAGTAGGATGGACGTGATTGATCGCATCTTTGGCCTTTCAGAGAAGATCCTTAAGAGTTTCCCCTTACTTCATTGTTATACGCTTGCTTCACGTACTCAGGATAACTCATTTTCTTTGGCTCCGCAACAAAAAAGCCGGGGTGACTCGAAGGGACGAGAAACGAGAAACACGGCTATGCGGAACTCTCGTTATTCATACCGCAGGGAAACGATGGGATCCAGCCTGGCGGCCCGGTAGGCGGGATATATTCCGAAGATCAGCCCCACCGAGACCGAAAAGGAGAAACCCAGGATGATCCAGAATATAGAGACTCCTGCGGTCAGAGGCGAGACCATCGCCACAAATTTCCCCAGGAGCAAACCGATGACTATTCCCAGAATCCCCCCGCTCCCACTCAAGGTCATTGCCTCGATCAAGAACTGCCAAAGGATGTTTCTCTTTTTTGCCCCGACCGCCTTTCTGATACCTATCTCACGGGTCCTTTCAGTTACTGAAACCAGCATTATGTTCATCACTCCCACACCACCGACTAACAGGCCGATGGAAGAGATGACCACCATCACCAGATAGATGGCCCCGGTGATCCTCTTGTACATGTCCATCAAGTCCTCCTGGGTGGAGATGGCGAAGTCGTCCGGCTTGTCATAGGGGACCCCTCTCAATCTCCTCAAGAGCTGCGTGATCTCGTCGATGGCCTTATCCGTAAGCTCAGAGCTTACCGGCCTGGCCAGCAGAGTCAGCGCCTTGTCTTCAGGGTAGGTCCTTTTGTAGGTGCTCAAGGGCATCAGAATATAATTGTCCTGAGTTTGCCCCAGGAATTTAGGCCTTTTCTCCATCACCCCCACAACGGTGAACTTCTTGCCGTTTATCCTTATCTGTTTGCCTAAAGGATCCAGATTCGGAAAAAGCGCTTCCTTCACGTCGTTTCCCAGGACGGTGACGGTCGCTCTGAAGTTGATATTCCCCTCCGTAAAAAACCTGCCCTCGACTGCAAAGCAGTTATTTACGATCTCGTAATCAGGCCAGACTCCCACCACCGCGGGTCGATTGGCTTTATTGTCTTTGTATTTAACCTTGTTTCCGCCCCGAGCCCAGTAGTGGTTCTCTGGAGAAACCGCACCCACCGAAGGACAATACTCTCCGATGGCTTCGGCATGCTCCGCAGTGATGTCCTTTCTCCTCCTCTCTTCAGCTGAAAGTCCACCGAAATGCACCATCTCGTACTGGGAGATGTATATGACGTTGCTTCCCAATGATTCAATCTGCTCTGCCATACTGTTGTTCAATCCGGTTATGATGGAGACCATGCCGATGACTGAAGCCACCCCCACCAGCACGCCCAGCACGGTGAGAAACGATCTCATCTTATGGGTGCGGATGGCGGTCAGTGCCAAAGAGATTCCTTCTTTGACCTCGAAAAGAGTCATAAGAGCTTTACCTCATCTATTCATAGCGCAGGGCTTCGATGGGATCCAAGCGAGCCGCCTTCACCGCCGGATAAACCCCGAAGGCCAGTCCCACCGAGGTGGCCAGGAAGAGGCCTACGGTGATCCAGAAGGGATCGACCGATGCGGGAAGGGGACTGTTCATGGCCACGATCTTGCCCGCACCCAGGCCCAGGAGTATCCCCACTATCCCCCCCACCAGAGCTAAGGTCACGGATTCCACCAGGAATTGCCAAAGCACGTCTCTTCTTCTTGCCCCCAGAGCCTTACGGATGCCTATCTCTCTGGTTCTCTGGGTTACCGAGACCAACATAATATTCATAATTACGATCCCCCCCACCACCAAAGCGATGGAGGAAATCCCTATCATGGTCAGATAAGCCGTGGAGGTGAACTGTCTGTATAGGTCCATGAGGGTCTCTGCGGTCATTATCCCGAAATCGTCCTTCTTGTCGTACGGCACGCGCCTTCTGGCTCTCAGGATGGCTCGGGACTCGTCCATAGCTTCATTGATTGACTCGAAGCTCTCTGCCTTGACAATTATCTCAACGCTGAGCTCTCGTCCGTACCGCCGCCTTCCGAAATGCTTGAAAAAGGCGGTTATGGGAACATGCACGAAATTATCCCTGCTTTGCCCCAGGAAGGAACCTCTTTTTTGGGCCACTCCAACTATCCTGAATTTCTGGTTGCCGATCTTTATCTCCTTCCCCACCGGATCAACGGAAGGAAACAGCTTGTCTTTTATCTCCCAGCCAACGAAAGCTGCTGCCCGATTATGCTCTTCTTCGAACTTGGAGATGTATCTTCCCTCTCCTTCTTCCAGCTTGATGTCTATGATGTCAATGAGGTTGGCCGTAACTCCCGATATCCTGACCTCCTCCAGGCGATCAGCTCCATGCCTCACTCGCCTCTGGGTATCCGCACTGGCTCCGACTTTGTCGCAGTATGTGCAGTTATCCTGTATGGCTTCCATATCCTTCAGGGTTATGCTCTTTCTTTTCAGCGCCTCCCACCAATCGTCGTCGCTCATTATCAGACCCCACTTGTCGATGAAGAAAGTGTCCGATCCCACGGCGCTGAGTTGGTCGGCGACGTATTTATTCATTCCGGCAATGATGGAGGTTATGGCGATTACGGTCATCACCCCGATGATCACGCCTATCAGGGTCAGAATGGACCGAAGTTTGTTCGTCACCAACGACCTTAAAGCGATGAATATGCCTTCGAGAAAGTGCATGGTCTATGATTCTTGATGGTTCCGCTCCGGAGAGCTCATTTGCCCTGTAAGTTGGCGAACCTCCAGACTCGTCTTATTCATACCGCAGGGAGACGATGGGATCCAGCTTGGCGGCGCGATAGGCGGGATATATTCCGAAGATCAGGCCCACCGAAACTGAAAAAGAGAAGCCCAGGATGATCCAGAATATGGAGACCCCCGCAGCCAGAGGTGTAACCGCCGCCACAAACTCTCCCAGCAGCAAACCGATGATTATCCCCAGTATTCCGCCGCTTCCGCTTAGGGTCATGGCTTCGATGAGAAATTGCCACAGAACGTCCTTTTTTCGCGCACCTATGGCTTTGCGAATGCCGATCTCCCTGGTTCTCTCGGTGACGGAGACCAGCATAATGTTCATCACCCCTACGCCGCCGACCAAGAGGCCAATGGAGGAAATCACCACCATCACCATATAAATTGCTTTGGTGATATTCCGGTACATGTCCATCAGATCATCCTGGGTGGCGATGGCGAAGTTGTTGGGCTTATCCGCTGCCAGGCCTCTTCGAATTCGCATCACCTGGGTAATCTCGTCGATGGCCTGATCTATGAGTTCAGGACTCTTGGGCTTTGCCACCAGGAGAAGCTCCTTTTCTTCCGGATACAACTTCTTGTAGGTATCGTGAGGCAGAAGCACAAAGTTGTTCTGACTCTCCCCCAGAATCGACGGTCTTTCCTCCATCACCCCGATAACCCTGAATCTCTTGGGTGCGAAGTTTCGACCTGCGATGCTGATCTCCTTACCGATGGGGTCCAGGCCGGGAAAAAGCACGTCTGCTACATCTTGTCCTAAAACCGTCACCATGGCCCGGTAGTTCACGTCGCTGTCGGTGAAGAACCTTCCCTCCTCGATGTAGTTGTTGTTGACCACCTCGAAGGAGGGCATGACCCCGATTAGTTCAAACCGGCTCACCTTATTGTCTTTGTATTTCACCGTCTTGGCCCCCGGCCCCCAGTTCTGTGGGGAAACCGCCTCCACCGAGGGACATAGCTCTTCTACCGCCATGGCATCCTGGAAGGTTATGGGTGGACGGTTTCGTTCCTCCTCTGAAGGACCTCCAAACTGAATGCCGATTTCAGACTTGGTGACGTAGATGACGTCCGAACCCAAGGATTCAATCTGCTGGGCCATGCTTTGGTTCAGCCCGGTGATTATGGAGACCATAGCGATGACCGTGGCGACCCCGACCAAAACTCCCAGAACGGTCAGAAAAGCCCGCATCTTATGGGCTCTGATCGCCGCGAAGGCCATGGAGATGGCCTCTTTTATTTCGAAGATGTTTATCATTCTCTTACCGACTCAAACCTAACCCGCAGGCTTTAGTCTTTGGTGACGTCCCGGTTATCTTATGAACCTCTGAGGACAACTCAGAGACTTTCTGCAACGCTAACAGCTTTCTGAAACTCATCCTGCCGCCATCTTGTCCCCTCCCCCATGCTTCCTGCCCCATGACACTTATCCCTTATTCGTACCTTAGAGCTTCGATCGGATTGAGCCGTGCGGCTTTCATCGCGGGAAATATTCCGAAGAATATACCCACGGAGGAGGAGACCAGCAGGGCCACCACCACCGACCAGAGCTCCACCGAGGCAGGCAGGGGGCTGGCAACGGATATTAGTTTGGCGATCAGAACCCCCGCTATTATGCCGGCCATCCCTCCGACCAAAGCCATGGTTACCGATTCCACCAGGAATTGCCACAGTATATTTCTCTTCCTCGCTCCCAACGCCTTTCGAATCCCTATCTCCCGGGTTCTCTCGGTGACCGATACCAGCATTATGTTCATTATCACTATCCCCCCCACCACCAGGGATATGGACGCGATTCCCCCCATCACCAGTAGAGCCAGTTGAGTGAATTGCCGAAAGAAGTCCATCACGCTCTCCGAGGTCAGGATGGCGAAATCGTCCGGCTTGTCGTAGTCCACTCCTCTGCGCGCCCTCAGGATCACCCGGCATTGATCCATGGCATCCTGCATGGACATGAAATCTTTTGCTTTGACGAAAATCATGAGGAAAAAGTGCCGGGAGAAGAGCTTCTCATAGGTGGTGATCGGGACCATAACGAAATCGTCCTGATTGTTTCCCAGAAAAGCCCCCTTCTCCTTTGCCACGCCGATGATGCGGAAATGGTGATTGCCGATCTTGATATCCTTCCCCATGGGGTCCTCATCGCCGAAGAGATTCTCTTTGATATCCCAGCCCACAAAACAGACTCGCCGGTTATGCTTCACCTCGAAATCAGAGAAGGTCCTTCCCTCGTAGACTTCGTGATTTGCGATCTCGGTGATGTTGGCGGTCGCTCCGATGATGGTCATGCTGGAGAGATGTTTGTTTTTGTATTTGACCTTCCTCCAGGCAAAGGCCTCGGCCCCCACCTTCCAGCAATCAGGACAATTCTCCTCTACCGCCTCCATATCGTCTAAGGTAAAGTTCTTCCTCTTTCGCTGTTCCCACCATTGTTCGTCGGAGGTGATCAGGCCGAATTTTCGAATCAAGAAGGTGGTGGATCCAAGGCTGCTGATCTCCGCCTCCACGTACCGGTTCATTCCGGAGATGATGGAGACCACCGCAATCACCGTCATCACCCCGATGATGACGCCGATGAGAGTGAGAATTGACCGCAGCTTGTTGGCCACCAACGACCTCAGCGCGATGATTATGCCTTCCAGGAAATGCATGGGAAAGGGGGCTTGAGGTTTACGGCAATCTTCCTTTGAGAGCAAAACAACCTTCTGTGAGCCTTAGTTCTTCTTCCTCTCCTCCTTTTCAATGGCCCCGTCCCGAATATAGATTATCCGGTCGGCGTAGGTGGCGATCTCATGCTCGTGAGTGACTATGATAAGCGTATTTCCCTGCCGATGAAGCTTCTCGAATATCCTCATGATCTCTTGGCCGGTCTTGGTGTCCAAATTTCCCGTCGGCTCGTCTGCCAGAATCAGGGAGGGATTGTTTACCAGGGCCCTGGCTAAGGCTACCCTCTGTCTCTCCCCTCCGGAGAGCTCATTGGGCTTGTGAGTGGCCCGATCTTCCAGATCCACCATCTTCAGAGCTTCCCGAGCCTTTCTTTTTCTGACCTCCGACTCGGTTCCATTGTATACCAGGGGAAGCTCCACGTTATGGGCCGCGGTGGCACGGGCCAGAAGATTGAAGGTCTGAAACACGAACCCGATCTCCTTGTTTCTTATGCGCGCCAGCTCATCATCGTTCATCTGGCTCACCAGCTTGTCGTTCAAATAGTAATCGCCTTTACTGGGGGTGTCCAGGCAGCCGATCAGATTCATCAGGGTCGACTTCCCGGAACCGGATGGTCCCATGATGGCGGCGTATTCTCCCTTTTCTATCTCCAGGGAAACCTCCCGCAGGGCGTTTACCTTCTCCCTCCCCATCTCATATATCTTCCACAGATCTCGCGTTCTGATCAGCACTTGAGTTCTCTCCCGCGCTAGCGTTCAAGCCGGAATCGTTATAGACCTGTCTTCCAGAACCCAACTTGAGTCAGGCCTTGGCCTGGTCTGATTACCGTCTTCACTTGTTCTCGTCTACTTTGCCCTTCTTCTCCGTCACCTTAACCTTGTCCCCATCCTTCAGGGTTCTCAAGATCTTGTAGCTCCCGGTGACCACCTGGTCGTCCTCGTCTATCCCGGAGACGATCTCTATGTTCTGCTGATCTGCAATCCCCGTGGCGACCTGGACGAACTTTGACCTTCCATCCACGACCAGGAAAACTCCCTCCACCTCCTCCTTCTCCTTCTTCTTGCCTTTCTTTTCGCCCTTGACCGAGCCGCTGTCCGTGGAGGCCACCGCCCCCTCCTTTTCCTCTCCCTCCTCGGTTAGCGTATCGCTCTTCTCCTCGCGCATCACCACCGCCTGGATGGGGACGTTCAAGACGTCGTCACGCGAATCGGTGGTGATATCCACCGAGGCAGACATCCCCGGCCTGATGGTGGACACCTCATCTAAAAGCATCACCTTCACCAGAAAATTAGTGACCTGATCCTGGGTCCCCAGGCCGCTGACGCGGGCGGTATGCCCGATCTCGGTTACCCTTCCCTTGAAGGTGGTATCGGGGTAGGCATCGATGCTGATCTCTGTCTCCTGCCCCAGCTTCACCTGAGCAATGTCGGTCTCGTCCACCTCCACCTCGGTTTCTATCTCGCTCATATCGGAGACGGTCATGATCACGGTGCCGGGATTGTTCATGGTCCCGATCATGACTATCTCCCCCACCTCCGCATTCAGAGAGGTGACTATTCCATCCATGGGAGAGGCCATGGTGGTCTTGCTGAGGTTATACCTGGTCTGATCCAGGCTGGCCGCTGCCTGTTGGCGTCTGGCCTTGGCTAAGTCAAGCTCGGTTCTGGCCATGTCGTATTGTTCCTCAGAAGACAGTTTTTTCCCAAAAAGCTCCTTTTGTCTGTTGAAAACCAGTTGGGCTTGTTCCATGCTCGCCCTGGCCGAGGTCAACTCGGCTTTGGACCGGTTCACCGCAGCTCTATACTCGGTATCATCGAGCTGAACCAGAAGCTGACCCTTTTCCACCACGTCCCCCTCCTCCACCGGCAGCTTGACGATCTTTGCCGGGACGTAAGCCGAGATCTTCACGTCTGTCTTGGGGACGATCTTGCCGTTGGCGGTGACTACGGAGGTGAGGTCGCTCCTTTCGACCTTCTCCGCCTGCACCTGGTAGGTCTTTTCCCCGCTTTTCAGCACGTTGGCCAGTATGATGATCGCCACCACGATCACCGCGCCCAGGATGATAATGATTTTCTTCTTTTTCTTCATCTGTCCTCCGTTCAATCGTCAAGAATGATCTTTCACAAAAATCGCTTTTGATTTGTCTGGTTTTTATTCGGACAGCCTTTCCCCTAAAGTATTACGATCTGGGTTGAGCGTTTCTCAATCTCAGACGAGTTCCTCTCGGACTCGTTCTCATTTCCCTATCGCTTTTTCAAATTGTGCCACCGCCAGATTGTAGTCATACCAGGCCTCAACCTGATCCGACTCCGCCTGTTTGAAGCTCACCTCGGCGTCCAGAAGCTCCAGTATGTTCGCCGCCCCCAGATTGTACTTCTCCTGCATCAAGTCTAAATCCTCCTGGGCGGATGCGACCTTTTTCTCGGTCAGATCGATCTTCTCCTCGGCCTCCTGGACATTCAGGAATGCCTGTTTGAGCTCCAGGGCAACATCCCTTTTGGCCTGGCGAAACATCTCCTTGGCTGAATTCCTGTTGGCTTTAGACCAGGAAAGGTTATGATTCTTGAGGAAATTATCAAAGATGTTTAAGCTGATGGAAGCTGAAAACCTCCAGGAGTAATCGCGGTCTAGAAAACTCTCTAACTGGTCTAGCTCTGGATTGCCCCAAGAATAGGAACCGGAGAGGTTCAGATTCGGAAAGAATCCGCTGCGTGCCATTCCCAGCGTAGCCTCAGCTGACCTGAGCTCAGATTCTGCATTCCTGACATTCGGATTGTCGTTCATGGCTCGATCGAGTGCGTTTTCATAGACGTAGTCGAACTCCGGCACCGTCAGGTTCTCCTCCACATCGATTGGAGAATCGACGTCTTGCCCCATCCAGCTATTTAGTGTGGCCTTGGCGAGTTTCACGGAGTTTTGTGCACCGATGAGCGCCAGCTTCACGTCCCCATGCTGAACCTTGGCCTTAAGAACGTCCGAGTAGGATGCTGCACCCAACTCGTACCTGGTCTCGGCGATTCTCAGTTGTTCATCCGCCCGCATCAGAGCTTTCTGTTGGATCTCCAAAAGCATCTTGGCCTTCAACACGTCGAAGTATGCCTGTTTGACCGATAGAATTAGCTCCTGTCGCGTAAGCGCAACCGAACTCTCGGCTGACTTCTTGCGAGCATTATACTCCTTGATCTGGTAGAAGTTGTAGCCTCCCAGAGACCAACTCTGCCTGGCGCTGATGCCGGCTGAATAAGATTTGGAAGTCTGTATGCCCGAAGTATCGGGAACCGCCCTGCCTAAAAGTGGATCGTATCTCGGATATACGCTCGGACCATAAACCGTCCGAGAATAACCCAGGTCCGAATCCAAGCTGGGAAGCAGCTCGCCCCATCCTCTCCACACCTGACTCTTCGCGACTTTATAAGACTGCTTGGCGGTAATAAGCTGCGCATTGTGTTTTTCCGCCAGCTCTATGCATTCATCCAGTGCGAGGATTCGGGGGGAGACTGCTTCAGTCTGACCAAAGGATAGATTGGTCAAGAAAAGTGATATGCACAGCGTCATAGTAAGAGTTCTGGTCATTTTCTTCCTCCATGCTGTTAGATTCCAATCAACCCGCCGCCGCCGCCGAGAATGCTGCTAAACCCCGATTTCGCCAAAATCCAGATTATCCAGAGGATAACAACGGTGGTGAAGGCCTTCTTGGTGCTGAACTTGTACAACACGCCCAGCCCCATCGAAACCAGTATAACCTGCCAGACGTTGAAGATGTCGAAGCTGGAGAGAACACTGTGCAGGAAACTACCTTTGGCGTCGGGGGACAGGAGCAGCCCCAGGCTGGTCTGAACGTTAACATTGCCTTTCATCATCACCAGAGGGAATTTGACTATCATCGACGGGATGGCCACCAGCGAGGAGTAGCAGAAGACCGAAAAGACCCGTCGAAAACCCGAATCGCCGCCCATGAGGACATTGAAGACAAAAAACAACACGGCCGCCACGATGACAACGTAGACTAAGGTCCCGGCCGGGGCGATGGCCATCTGCCAAATGGGCGGATGCTCTGCCTCCGTCATTCTCTCGATGATCCGTTCCTTGTGCTCCTCCGGAATCCTATCGTTGTCGCGGATGTTCTGCACCTGTTCCTTCATTATGTAGGGGAAGGTGTAGTAGAAAAACCCCATCCCCAGCACGGCCACGATGATAACAGGAACCAGCCAGGTAGGCTTGATTTTCAAACTCTCGAATACTTTTCTGGGCTCAAAAAAGATGTTTACAACCTTTGACAATCCCCCCATGGTCTTCTCTTCCGGCTGATAAGTCTGAACGGTTTCCTCCATATCTTCTCCTTTTCTTCCAACCTGTTTCTCTTAAACTTTAGACGGAATTCCTGGTGAAAAGTTTCACCAAACTGGCATGCAGCACGCCACCACCGTTATCTGCACGGAATCCAGGTTCCTCCTCTATCATTCTTTTCCTCGACATCTTGCGTGACGCAGCCGACATACGAAATCCACGCCTATGCCTGTCTTTCTCTTCTTTGTTTGTCCTATCCCTGATATACCCGCGAGGCGCCCGAATATTCAAGCGACAACCCGGTCATTGGCTACTTCTGGCTAGATAAATAACGGGGCCAAGACGAGCGAAACCATGGCCATCAGTTTTATCAGAATGTTCATGGAGGGACCGGAAGTATCCTTGAAGGGATCCCCCACGGTATCTCCCACCACCGCGGCTTTGTGGGCGGCTGACCCTTTTCCTCCCAGGTGGCCGGCTTCGATGAACTTCTTGGCATTATCCCAGGCGCCTCCGCCATTTGCCATCATCAGGGCTAAGAGCACGCCGGTTAGGGTGGCGCCGGCCAAAAGACCACCCAATGCCTCCTTCCCCAAAACAAAGCCCACCACGATGGGGGCAAGAATGGCGATCATTCCGGGGAGGATCATCTCCTGGAGCGCGGCATTAGCCGATATGGCCACGCACTTTTCCGAGTCCGGCTTCGCCCTTCCTTCCATCAAGCCCGGGATCTCAGCGAATTGCCTTCTCACCTCGGAGACCATCTTGAAAGCGGCTCTGCCCACGGCGGTCATAGTTACAGAGGCGATCAGGAACGGCAAGGTTCCACCCACGAAGAACCCGACAACCACCTCCACCCTGAGAAGGTTGATCAGATTCAGCTGTACCGCCTGAGTGTAAGCGGAGAACAAAGCCAACGCGGTCAGAGCAGCCGACCCGATGGCGAATCCTTTTCCTATGGCGGCGGTGGTGTTTCCCAGGGAATCCAGCCTGTCGGTCACCTTTCTCACCTCAGGCCCCAGGCCTGCCATCTCCGAGATACCCCCGGCATTGTCCGCGACGGGACCGTACGCATCAACCGACATGGTTACGCCGATGGTGGAGAGCATCCCCACCGCGGCAATTCCGATCCCGTAAAGCCCGGCCAGCGTGTATCCCACAAAAATGGCGATGCAGATGACCAATACGGGACCTACAACGCTTTCCATTCCCACGGCAAGGCCGGTGATGATGTTGGTGGCGGCTCCGGTCTCGGAAGCTTTGGCAATCCTTCTGATGGGAGAAGAGGAGGTATAGAACTCGGTGAGAAGTCCCATGGTTATGCCCGCAAGATTTCCGACCAGGATAGCCCAGAAAACTCCGACGGGCAGACCGAGCCTCTGGATGATGATGTAAGAAACAATCAGAACCACCGCAGCGGCCACATAAGTCACCGCCCTCAGGACCGCCGCCGGGTTGAATTTCTTGAAAACTCTGACCGAAAGAATCCCCAGCATCGATCCTACGATCCCCACCAGAACGATCAGAATTGGCAGAGACATGTATTGAAGTTTCATGGCAGCGTATTGGGCCCCGGTGGCACCTATGGCGATTGAAGCGACCACCGAGCCGACGTACGACTCGAACAGATCCGCTCCCATGCCTGCCACGTCACCCACGTTGTCTCCCACGTTGTCTGCTATCACGGCCGGATTTCTCGGATCGTCTTCCGGAATCGATTTCTCCACCTTCCCTACCAGATCCGCTCCCACATCGGCCGACTTGGTGTAGATGCCTCCCCCCACCCTGGCGAAAAGCGCAATGGAGGATGCTCCCATGGAGAATCCCACCAGCACTGCAGGGTCTAATCTATGGAAAAAATGATAATAGACTCCCAGACCCAAAAGACCCAGACTGGCCACCGACATCCCCATCACCGCTCCACCGGAGAAGGCCACGCTTAAGGCCTTGGTCTGGCCGGACCCTCTGGCAGCTTCGCAGGTGCGGACGTTTGCCCGGGTGGCGGCGCTCATCCCCAGAAAACCGGCCAGCATGGAGCAGGCAGCCCCGGAGAGAAAAGCCAGGCCGGTCCATATGCCTATCATCCAGGCCAGAAGCGCGAAAACGACAAGGATGAAGACAACCAGGATGGAATACTCCTTTTTGAGAAATACCATGGCTCCGCCATGAATCACCTCGGAGATGTCCTGCATCACCTGATTGCCGGGCGGTTGCCTCTTAACAGAAAGGAACAAACCTAAAGCAAAGGCCAGCCCCACCAACCCCAGAATAGCTGCGATTATACCTAAGTCCATTTTTATCCCTTTCTTTTGGAAATGCTACGGAACTTGATTCCCCTCGGAGGAGAGCTCTTGGTGGAGACGATGAGAGATAACGATGCTCCCTTTGGTTATTCTCCTTTTCCCGGTGATGGTCTTCATAAAAATAAAGGCAGTTTATGGTCAAACTGCCTTCTCTTTCTCACGAGATAGACTCATCCCGCAACTGTTCTTTTCGGTATTACGAGACCCTACCTCTCCCCCGGACTCCAATTCACACGTAAGCTTGTTAATCGAAGTTCGCTGGAAACTCATCTGCCTCCGGCAACCGAGACGCGTTAATTCCTTCGAGTTTGCGTACAACCATCCCCTCTCGCCTCCGGTCACCTAAGCTCGCTTTTTTCCTAAAAAGCAGCTATCACTTCAACGTGAAGCGAACCGGATAAACCACCCACACGGCCACCGGCTGGTTGTTGCTGATAGCCGGCTTAAACTTGATTTTGAAAGCGCCCTCTTTGGCCACCTCCTCGAAGCCAGCGCTGGAACCGGACTGCTTATAGACGAGCGCGTCTCTCACCTTGCCACTCTTGTCCACCAGGGCCTTGATCCAGACGGTTCCCTCGATCCCTGCCTCCTTTGCCAGAGGCGGGTACTCGTAGGTGACCTCGTTTAGCTGCACCGGGGCTTCGTCGTAAGGGGTGAACTCCTCCCGTGAGGGCAGATATTCCTCCAGGGGGATCTCGATGGCGATGGAATCGCCTCCCCCTTCTCCTATGATGCTGGTTGCACTTAAATCTGCAATCTTTCCCAACTGCTCCTGGGTGGCGATTGTAACCTCCTCTGGAGCCTCCTCATCCGGAACCGCCTCGGGAATTCCTATGGACGGTGGCGCTATGCCGGGAGCAGCCACTGCTACCTGAGGCGCTTGCTGCTGACTGAGCGAGGGAGGAGCAGCTAATTCGGCGATGGTCTTGATCCTGACCACCCCCACGGTTTCCGGAACCCTGGAGGTGATGTTAGAATAGAGCATGAAACCGCCCATTAAGGCAAGATGTAATGCTCCGGCTATGATCACCGCCAGGCCAAGATGCTTTTGATAGCATCTCTTTAACTCAATGGCCCCATAGCTGACAAAGGCACTCGAAGTTCTGGGAAGGGATACTGCTTTTTCTGATTTCATGGGCTGGCACCTCCTCTCACCTCTGCCATCTGCCTTCTATCAAACTCTGAAAAAGGCGACAGACTGAAACGATAGCTGAAATTCGGCCGAGCCTCCTTCATCTGCTTCTCCACTATCTGGATCTCATCTATCACATCCACCATTCTAAAATATCTCGCATCCTTGTCAATCTTCACCAGGGTCACCAGCTTGGGCTGTTTTATATTCCGCTCCAGCAAAAGCCCTCTTAAGGAATCAAACAAGACCGGCTGAGGGGTTTCCCTGGCCATATTCCACCACAGGTTCTCATCGGCATCGATTCGCAGGGTCAGAAGCCGGGATTCCGCCACAGGAACCGGATTGTCAGTCGGAGGAAGGTTTACCTCCATAGCCTGTGGCTGGCTGAAGACTGTGGTGACCATGTAGAAGATCAAAAGCAAAAAAGCGATATCCACCATGGGAGTCATATCTATTCGTATGGCGATCCGTCTCTTGGGCCTTCTAAGCCCCGTTCCTTTCTTTTTTCTCGGCGCTCCTCCGCCTACATCAACTGCACCCATTTTCCTTTACTCCCTGCTTGTATTAGATCTCCTGCTCTGGTTGCTTCTCCATCTCCATTTCCGTGACCAGACTGAACTTGCTGATCTTTATCTCCTGCAGTGCGTTCATGATGCTGTTCATGGTCCCATAGCTTACCTCTTTGTCCGCCTTGATCACCACAAACCATTTATAGGCTCCCGGCACGCTGGCCCTGATCTGGGTAATCACCACGGGGAGGCCAGACGGAGTCGCCTCCTGATAGTGCCTTACCGGCTCGCTGAACTCCTTTCCTTCTCGCTCCACCTTCTGTTTGGTGATGTACTCCACCATCACGCTGTCCTCCTTGGTGACGGTAACGTAGATCATGTCAGATTCCGGGAGCTTTATCTCCGAATGCGAGGCTGGGAGCGAAACGTGCAGCTTCTCCGGCGGCTTAAACGAGGTGGTGGCCATGTAAAATATGAGCAGAAGAAAGGCGATATCCACCATAGGGGTCATGTCGATCGTGATGTCTACTCTTCTCTTCATCTTCTTCAGCATATCTCAGACTCCTTTTGGCTCATTCTTCCCCTTCGATTTCTCCTCCGTCTCCCTGCTTTTCAAAAGCTGGAGCACTTCATAATTAGCCTCATCCATGGTATAGTTGAAGGAGTCAACCTTATTCACAAAGAAGTTATATGCCACTATTCCTCCTATACCGCTTAGCAGACCACCGGCGGTGTTAACTAAAGCTTCCGAGATGCCAACAGCCAACTGTTGAGCATCGATAATCCCGCCCACTCTGTGCCCGGTGGCGGCAAAAGCTCGGATCATTCCAACGGTGGTTCCCAGAAGCCCTACCATGGTGCCGATGGAGGCAATGGTGGAAAGTGCGATCAGGTTGCGCTCCAAGAGAGGCACCTCTAAAGCATTGGCCTCCTCTATTGCTCTTTGAGTCTCCTCTAAGCGCCTCTCCGAAGTTCTCTCGGTGACCAAAACCTGCTTATATCTTTCAATTCCGGCCATCAAGACGCTGGCCATAGTGCCTCTTTGCTTATCACAGGCAGCCAGGGCACCTTCAAAGTCATCCTGCTGAAGCATGGAGATCACATTCTTGAAGAATGATTGGACCGAAGCCCTGCCCTTGGCCTTATTCAAGGTGAATAACCTCTCCAAAACGAAAGCCACAAGCATCACCAACAGGGCGATGAGGAGCGATACCAAAGGTCCTCCTTCACGCAGAAAATCCGGGAGAAGCTGGGACCAGATGAAAATTCCGACAGCCATTGAGACTATCAAAACCAACGTTATGAAAACCGACTGTTTCATCTAAAATCTCCTTCTTAATCTAAAAAAGTTTAATTTGTTAGTTTTTAGAGCACCTCTTTAGGCTCAATCTGAAGAACCGCCTCTAACCGAACGGGTTCCTTCAGACCTGCCGTGTACTGCTTGAATC
>JBAUFO010000178.1:0-9528 GCA_049679185.1 Candidatus Zixiibacteriota bacterium | reverse complement strand
GTCCGGATGAGCTTCCAGGAGCAGGGCGCATACTCCTGCAACCAGAGGCGTGGCAAAAGAGGTGCCACCCAAGTTGCCGTAGCCGCTGACGGTGGCACAGTAGGTTCCTACTCCCATAGCCATCACGTCCGGTTTAATCCGGCCGTCGTATGTAGGTCCAGCGGAGCTGAAAACAGCAATGTTGCCCTCCGAATCCACTGCTCCTACGGCGATAACGCTATCGCCGTCAGCCGGGGCAATCATGAAGTGCCACGGCTTGTTTCTTTCATTCCCCACCGCATTCACCACCACGACTCCTCTGGAGACGGCCAAGTCAGCGGCCTGGGTGCATATGGCGGTGTTCCCGTCCAGATCCTGGTATGTGTACCAATCCGTGTATCCCAGGGAGCTCGAGGCGACATCTGTTCCAAGCGCTTCCCCCCACTCTAATCCTGCCACCCAGTAGTCCTCCTCTATTTCAATCTCCTCCGACTTGATCTCCGTCTTGGCCAGGGCAAACTGAGCACCGTAGGCGCTGCCGATTAGAGTCTCCTCAGCTAATCCACCCACGACTGAAAGAACTGAAGTTCCGTGCGCACCTTGCCCAGTATCAGCATCCCACACGTCCTCATCGTCGTTGATGAAATCATAAGTGGCGACCAATCTGCCTGAACGTACCAGACTATCAAAGGCTGGATGATCGACGAAAAAGCCGGTATCCAGGATCGTTATCAGCACGCCCGCTCCACTTAGTCCTATCCGGTGCAATTCCGGAACGTGAATCTGCGCCAACTGTGTATATGACCCTCCGTACGCTAGATCCTCCTGCCCGGGAAGCTCACCCGATTTCTTGAGGAGTCTCTCTTCTACCCGGGGCTTTCTTCGCCTGAAAGTGGCCACCTTCTTGACCGCTCTCACGAAGGAGAGGCTTTCAATCCCGGCAACCTGACTGCTGTTTGCCGAGACCGATGCAGCATTCAGCCACCTGGAGACCACTCTTATCCTTGCACCCAGGTTCTCCAACTCGCTTAGATACTCCTTCCTAACTGGAATATCAGTAAAGTCAACCCAGGGCCTGCGGCCCCTCAGCATTCGTCTCCTCAGTGATCTCTCAGAAAGCGTACGAGTAACCTCGTCTATTGCGACCTCGTATTCAGCAGCGGACTTGATGCCTTTGTCCCTGAAAAACACCCACACCGCGACGGAGGAATCCGGTGCCAGGCCTTTCAAGAAGCTCTGCGTCTTCAGATCGATTTTGGGGGTGTCAATTGGGTATTCAAAGGGGCCTTTCGACTGAGATACAGACAGAACAGGCAAGAGCAGAACCAGGCAGATGAGTAGGCAAATCGAAAACACGAGTCTTTTAGTCGAGAGGAAACAGTTGTTGGGTTTCATGAATCTCCTTTTCCAGCGCCGCTAAGCGTTTTGGCCAGTCTTTGAATCTAAGAAAACGGAAGGAGGTGTCAACCGTTTTCTCAGAAGCACCGATAAGGTTTACGTGAAAATCACGCTTAAGTTTATATCAGCCCACCACAAGCTCTCTGTTCGTCACGGACACCTTGTCCGTGACGTGGAGGAAAATGGTAACGGACGAGGCATCCGTTACCAACAAGAGAGACATTCTCCTGCAGCGCGAAAAGAAAAACCCCAGCCGGTCAGAGCTGGGGTCAGAATCAGTGTCAAATGAAGTCAGTCACAAGAGACTAGCAGCCAGGCGGGTCTCCACCTCTGTAAAGATAATTGACCAGGTAGACCACATCGCCCACATCAAGCACCCCGTCGCAATTAACGTCTGCAGACTGCACCGGGTCGGGGGCGTCACCCGATCTATAGAGGTAGTTCGTCAGGTAAACCACGTCGCCGACATCTATTGCACCGTCTCCATTGGCGTCGCCGAGTAGGAACTGAGCTGGAAGGTGGACGAAAGCATACAGCCTGTCATCGACTATCGAGTCAACCCGAACGACTATTCCCGTCGGCCTATAGTAACTGTTACTGCTGGGATAGGTGGTCGAGCTGAAGAGCTCCTGGCCAGCGACATCGTCGGAGAAAGGCGCTTGCTTCCGGGTTTCGTAAGGATACCACCAGTGGGCACTGTCGGTGACGAATCCTTCCGGATTGCTCCAGGCGTCTTGCGACGGATTGTAACCGGCATCTTCAACTGCCACGGTATAATGAGGATAATCCGGCGTGCCGCTGTTTATTCTCCAGTAGTTGGCCCCCAGTGAATCGTGAACGTGAGTGATCAGCAATCCCCTGTCCAGCGGGTCGCAGCCGTAGGTCAGATCGGGCCAGAAGTAGACGCTGAAGTCGGAATCCACCTTGTCGAACATGCCTGTGGAAAGACGATTGCGATATTCCAGGAGGAAGTATTCTCCTTCCTCCAGATCTATGGGAAGCATGTAAAGGGAACTATCGTTGGTGGTCTCGAGATTGTACACCACCAGAGGGTCGTAGGTGCCCGGGCTCACCACCACCGGATTTATCCATCCCATCTCCTTCTTGCACCATCCGCAGAGGTGAGTCGGTATGTCTGTGCCGATGGAGAAAAGACCGTATCCATAATATCCCATCAGACACCAGTCCATGTATGGATGATCGTTGTCGTCGTCGGGCGTATAATACGTTGAGGTCACCAGCTTGTCGTCGTAGTCGTAGAGATCGGGCAGGCCGAAATTGTGAGACAACTCGTGGCAGAAGACCCGAATCCGGTTCAGTGTATCGACTCCTGAGAAATTCGTAGGATTGAGAGGATCACGCAGCGGCCGGGTCTCCGGAGAGGTATTCCAGCTCGAGACGTAGACTCCGTCGAAAGGTCCCGGACCCTCGCCCTCCGGGTAGATCATGGCGTACGACCAGATATCATTGGGGTCCTGCGAATCCTCTTCCCCGTTTCCCGAGCGAATGAAGGTGACGCCATCGACGTCGCCGTTACCATCGCCGTCAAACTGGGAGTAGTCAATCACCGGATCGAGAGCCCAGAGCAAATCCTCAAACCAGAACCAGCCGTCGTAGAATCCAGCATCGTACCAATCTATCACCTCCCCGACTATGTTCGCCTGCCCATAGGAGACCTCGTAGTAGTAATCAGCAATGGAGCCCCCGGGCATGAAATCTCGGGAGAAAAACAAGCTGTCGAAAGTCTCCTTGGGATAGGTGCCGGGTCGATTGATCCATTCCACCATAATAGCCAACACCTTGAGGGTGTCGGCAGTGAAACGGTACGACGACATCTGGGTCAATTCCTCTTCCGTAAGCTGGGATGCTGGCAGTTTGCCAAACTGTTCCTCGGCCTTTTCCTCGGGGATATCGAGCAAAATGCCCCGGGAGAGATCAATCGCAGAACTTGAGCCGGGGATTGACGTTACAATAAGCCCGCAGATTAAGGAAACGATTACAAGCTTCTTCATAATTCCTCCGGAGAGAAGTAAGTTTTCGGCAAAACGGACAAACACATTTCATCTCGCCTTAGCAGTAACCAAAAAGTAGCTGAAAAGCAACAACAGCCCACTTTCAATATAACCCTTCGGCCGGTTTTGTCAATCCTTTTAAGTTCGCTCTCGATATGCCTTCGAGACGAGGGCTTCCCTAACCAACATGCATCTTGGGCCGTCATTGCGAGGAATCTCCTACCATAGGCGGGGGATGACGCAGCAATCTCTTTGGGGATCTAAAGCACCTAGTGTCATGTAACTGAAGTATCTATACGCTTGTCATTGCGAGCCCGAAGGGCGTGGCAATCTCGTCCCTTGTGGAATGACTTATGAGATTGTTTCGTCCCGCCTGAGGCGGGACTCGCAATGATACGTCACTATCACATTAGCGTGTCGGATTGGGGGACAGGGCACCCCGAGGCAACGTCGCGTCTATTGACTTTTTTCCGCGCGATTTATTCTGGTGCTCACTTTACTCCACGAGGGCGTGATGAGAAAGCTCTCCTCCATGTTCTCAATCATCCTGACGAACTTATTCATGGGGACTGAGAAAGTAAGAGTGTCTTTAGGGACGCAAGGCCGCGCAGATACGTCGAACATCCCCAGAACCGCTCTGGGTCTCTCTGAGTCCTTCTCCAGGTATGGGTACTGGACTATGGTTCCGCAGCCGGCGGCAAAAGGTACGAAGACTCCGTTTGGATCGACCTGGTCAAAGTTTGCCAGGGTAAAAAGACCGGAGAGCACGTCCGGTTGGGCAAAGAAGATGACCACCGAGGGATCATCCGACTCATCGAGTTGGTCCCACCTCTTGAAGACGATGAACTTCGCTGGAGCATCAAACTGCGGCGATTGCTTCATCGCCTCTTTGACCAGCTCCGGTGATTTTTTGTAGCGCTCCCCTTCGAGTTTTCCGGGAATGCCGCAGGAGAGAAAGTATTCGAAGTTCGGCATGATGTCCTGAGTGAACCCAAGGTACCTTTTCCCACCGGGGCAACCAATCGTGTCGGCAGTAAAAGAAAGAGATTGCCCCTTTCTTGCTCTGGACAAGTCACAGATGAGGCACCTGTGTCCCGAAGGAGGTTCGGCCAACTCCGCGCGGGCCTCCTGGTCAGTGTAGTAAGAAGTGATCGGAAGTTCTGCTCCGTTGAAATATTTTTTCCATAATCCAACAAACCTCTCTTTGATTTCCATATCCATAACCAATCCCTCCGATCGTTATCATAGTTTTGACATTTGCTCTGATAATTTTGTGCCCGTCAGGTTATCCTCCTGGTAAATGAGACCCGACGGGCACATGAACAACTAACTACCAACTCTTTGCATTTCGTTTTTTTTACCCCTCACCCTTAATCCCTCTCCCCAAATGGGAGGGGGTATTCCTTCTCCTCTCGCTTTCGGGGAGAGGACTAAGGACAGGGGTTCCGTCCCAAAACTAACAACAGCCCGGCGGCGGACCACCCCTGTACAGATAACCGATCAGATAGACCACATCACCAATGTCAACGATTCCGTCACAATTGACATCGCCGACTCCCACCGGATCAGGAGCGGGACCGCTTCTGTATAGATAGCCAATCAAATACACCACGTCACCAATATCCACCACCCCATCACCGTTGCAGTCACCGGTGGAAAGACAGTTGAAAAGAACCCAGACCTCATCAGGGCCATAATTGGCAGTTGCCAGGTCCATATCTCCGTCACCGTCAAAATCAGCAGCGAAGATGCAGTAAGCATAGTCCCCGACCGGATAGACCGAATCGGGGGTGAAAGTGCCATCGCCGTCATTCAAGAGGATCGAGACATCACTGGAATACTCACTTGAAACTGCCAGATCCAGGTCTTCATCACCATCCACATCAACGGCAAAAACCGACCAGGGGTTAGTCCCGGCTGGATAGACTGAATGGGTGCCAAAGGTGCCGCCTCCATCGTTCAGTAGGACCGAGACATTGTGGGAATAACAATTCGCGGTTTCCAGATCAAGATCACCGTCACCATCAACATCAGCGGCAAAGACCGACAGAGGAAGATCACCGACCGGATAAAGCGAAGATAACGTGAACACCCCATTCCCGTCGTTCAGCAGGACCGCGACGTCGTAGGAACCATAATTGGAGGTCTGGAGGTCCAAATCAGCATCTCCATCAAGATCAGCAGCGAAAACTGATACAGGCATCGTCCCATCGCCGACTGGATATGCCGAGTGGAGTGGGAAGGTGCCGTCTCCGTTGTTCAATAGAACCGAGACATTGTCAGAATATGCGTTTGCAGTCGCCAGGTCCAGATCGCCGTCACCGTCGAGATCTGCCGCAAATAGGCCCACCGGCCCATCACCCACTGCGCAGGTGGATTGGGAGGCAAAGGTGCCATCCCCATTGTTCAGCAAAACCGAGACGGTGCTGGCATACATATTCGCAGTCACCAGATCGAGGTATCCGTCACCGTCAAGATCGCCCCCGAAGATCGACCACGGTTCTTCGCCGACCGGATAGATCGAATGAGGAGCGAAGGTTCCGTCTCCCTGGTTCAGCAGAACGGAGAGATTGTCCGCAGCAGCGTTTGCACTTGCCAGATCCGGGTCTCCATCACCGTCAAGATCGCCGGCGAAAAGTGACCAGGGGTTCTCACCGACCGGGTAGGCCGAATCGGGTTTGAAGGTGCCGGGACTCTCGTCGCTCACTTCGGTGGTGAAAGACCAGACATAACTGCTGTCCAGACGACATCCGAAGGCTGATTTTATTTCGGTGGTGAGCACAACAGTTACGATTTCCCCTACAGCGAAATTACTGTCTGGGTCCAAGGTTGCAGTTTTGGTCAAACTGTTGTAAGTAATCGTGCCTTGGTGAAGCCCAGTCGACCATGCATTAACCACAAAAGTGGAGTCATTGATAGTGGTCTGGTCCATATCAATATCGAAAGTCACCGATATGTCAGTGGAGACCGGCACGTTCAACTCATTCTGTGCCGGAGAGGTGGAAACAATGTCAGGCACAGTATCCAGCGAGATTCCCCCTTGAATGCAGTAGACTCTTCCTCCGGAACTGGACAGCATCTGGGTTCCTGCCAGAACGTCCGGCGTGGTGTTGCCGTCAACATCCGGAAGACCTCTAACCGTGAAGACACGGTTGCCGGTATAGTATGTCCAGAGGGTGTCGCAGGCCCTGAGATCGACGCAGTAGACCTTGTAATCGAATGACCCCCCAATAGCCTCAGGATACCCATCGCCATTTATGTCCTGGACTCCGTCGACTGTCCATACGTCCCCTCCGTTCAAGGTTCCCACGGTGTACTTGCAGATCTCCGAGCCGTCTGCGCCGGAAACGCATATTATGGCATTCAGCCACGACCCGATCAGCACGTCCTGGATGCCGTCCTCGTCCACGTCGTCGATGGGGACCACCTTCATCAGGTATTGATAAGATCCCACGTAGTAGCTCCAGATGTGTCCTCCGTTGGTGCCGTTTCGGCAGTAAACGTACCCGTCCCATACGCCGGCTAATGCGTCCTGTACCCCGTCTCCATTCACGTCGTCGATGGCGGCTACGTCGTGGACCGATGCTCCAGCGAAGCTGTGCTGCCACAACACGGTTGCTGCTCCCATACTGGCTCCCGAGACACAGACGATTCGATCATCATAAGGGTCTCCCGAGCCGATAAGGGCGTCGTTCTTTCCATCTTCGTTAACGTCTTCAATCTCGGCTACGGCGAAGATCGCGTCGGTCGCATTGAACTTCCAGATCACGTTGCCGTTAGTCCCGTCTACGCAAAAGGCGGCGTCCGCATCCGAACCAGCCCCAAATAGAACCTCTGGTATGCCGTCTCCGTTCAGATCCTGGATGGAGCAGATGCTGTAAATCCAGCCGGAAGGGGGAATCTCATACGTATCATAAGACCAGATTACATCTCCGGTCTGACCGTCAATGGTGTAGGCAGATCGCCCTCCCCAGGCTGTTCCCAGAAGAGCATCAGGATGACCGTCTTCATTTACGTCATCGATGTAGGAAACGCACTGGTCGCCGTAGCCGCCGCTGTTGCTCGGCCCGCCGGGAGGTCGGCACGACCAGAGAACCGCCCCGTACCCCGGACTGTTCCCTTTGATGCAATAGAAATGATCTGACGCCGGAGCTCCGGCATCATAGGTCTCTATCAACACATCAGGAAGTCCATCCCCGTCTACATCCACAAATTTAGAGACGCATTCCACGTTTTCGATCCCCTGAAACCACCAGATCAAATCTCCACCATCTTTAAAACCATCCTTGATCACGGGAGCTGGCATCTGTTGTAAAGATCCGCTTTCACTTAGACGTTTTTGCATTATCTGCCAGTCGCGATCTTTATTGATGATCCCTCCCCAAACTGTCTCACCTGCAAGAAGCAATAGGATCAAAAAAATGGGGGCAAGAACTTTTACCCGTCTTGTAATCATAAAACTCACCTCCTAAGAAAAAAGTTATTTGTTGCTTTTTAGTTCTTTTTCGGATATCCCTACAAATTTCTCTGTTCAGTCTCTTCCAATATTAAATTTACCACAATTCTTGAATTTGTCAATATAAATCGGGAGAGTTCCGGGCTTGTTCAAGCCAAGTACTCAGTTCTTGTCGATGCTGCCGAGACTCACCTTCATCCGAGGTCAAACAAGCTTATGCAACCATAAAAAAACAGCACCTAATTTAAGTTAGGTGCTGGTTTCTTAATCGGGTATAAGACCCTGATTAGCGGGTCACAAGGTTCTCAGCGTATTCTGTAGACGTCATTCCTCCAGCATCTCCACGTTAGCCCGAGGGATTATAGCTTTGGTCCCGTCCTGGAACTCCACCTCCAGAACTCTGGCAGATGATTCCGATTCTAACTTCTGCAGCTCTGGAGGAAGGGCACTCACCTTACCCAATTTCCCAAAATAGGGCTCGCGTATTACCCGTACCGGGTAGCCCTCGATGAGTCCGACAGTCTCAAGTTCCACTGCTCCCTCTTTCTTGTGCACGTCCCCTTCGAAAGGAATCACCACCTCTGGCCGGATTACCCCTGCCCTAATCTGGGTGGCCCCGTTTATGCAGGCCATCTTGGCTTCTTTCGATTTCAAAAGTGCAAATGTTTTCTCTGCCATGTTCATTTGTCCGAACCCTTCGGTGACCACCAGGGTTATTCCCAACTCCTCTGATCCGGTGATAGCCACCCCCAAATCGTATCCTAAGAAATCTCTCAAGTCTCTGTCGTCGAATCCTCCCACCACGATTCCCTTTGCGCCCAGTTTTATGGCTTTTTTTATGGCATCCGCAGTGACCAGACTTCCTCCAATCACTACTTTGTCTTTGCAGTCTTTATCGATCAACTTGTCGGTCAACACCTCGGTATTATCCTTTGCCACCAGCTTGATCTCTCCATGAGTCTCCCCACCGATGCCGAAGATACCTTGAATAAACGATCCCCAGGTGGAAACCGCCACCCCCTCTTTCTCGAACACCTCCACCACCTCCCCTTCAAGGTATGCTTTTATCTCGACCGGGATAGGATTCCCCCTGATCAAAACCTGCCCGGTGATGGAGGAGATGCTCTCCACGCTTCCTTCGGCCTTGGCTTTGCATTCGGATGAGAATAGACCAAAGAAGCTCTTGCTTTTAGCGATGACCTCGCCCTCGTTGACCTTCTCCCCTTCTTTTCTGAGCATGTGGTGCATTATGTCTTCCGGGGGAATTCCCAAGATGTTGGCCACGTTGATCGGCTGAACGTTTCCCGGGAGCAGGGTTCGAGCCACCACCGTATCCGGCTTCACCTTGTCTCCAACCTTACTGAGAACGTCCCCCTTTAGTGGAAGTATTCTCTTCTTGGTCAAAAGAACCCTGTCCGTTACCTTCAATCCAGGCGTATATGCATGTCCCATAATCTCTCTCCTATCTCCGTATCTTCAAAATCCGAGGATATCCACTGACACGATAGTCCATGCAGACGTTTCACATCCTTTCCAGCGCCTCTCTGGGATAAATGTCCAGCGCGGTCATCCATTCCTTCAGCTTCTGCACTCTGGTTTTAGCATCGGTCGGCAGATTGAATGGTCGACCCCTGCAATCGATGATGATTCCGCTTACTCCTCCGTGAATGGTCGTCTCTACTT
>JBAUFO010000177.1:0-2092 GCA_049679185.1 Candidatus Zixiibacteriota bacterium | reverse complement strand
CATCCGAAGGCCCCAAACATAAGCGGCCGGGCTTTCCGCAGTTGCTTCGGCAACGAGTGACCTTGCGACCAGAGAATCGGACAGGTGCTTTCATCGTTGCGGAGTTGCGTCCGTGAAGTTCCAGGGTGAAATCAGTTTGAGCATTTACAGCAACCCGGGAACACACTATCTCTGCTTATCCCGACGGGTCTCTGCTAACGGGAGAGAACATTCATGAGCACTGATCTCGCGCAAATTGAATTAGCCAAGATTCGAGCACGAGTGCATGCCAACTGCGTGGTGTGCAGCCTTTCGAGCAAACGCGGACTCGGACTGGAATTCATGCTTTCGGAGGACGGCAGCGTGCAAGCAACTTTTAGTTGCGATAAGGCTTTCGAAGGATACGCAAACGTCCTTCATGGCGGTTTGATTTCATGCATGCTCGACGGAGCAATGACGAACTGCATGTTCGCACACGGATATGCTGCGGTCACTGCGGAATTGACTGTCCGTTTTCACCATCCGGTTGTTATCGGCGAGCCCGCAACTGTTCGCGCCTGGATTGAGCGATCAAGGTCTCGTCTGCACGTGCTGAAAGCGGAAGTTGTGCAGGATCAACAGGTGAGAGCAACCGCTGTGGGCAAGTTCATGGAGCAGCCCCTCCTGACGAGAAGCGAAGGAAGGGCCAAATGAGAGAGATGATCCAAATCACAACATTGGAGTCAATTGATGAAAACCTATCTGGAATGTATCCCCTGCATTATTGACCAGACCATCAACATCGCCCGGCAGGTAACGGAGGATGACGAAAAACAAAGAGTCCTGGTGCAAAGAGTTATGCAGACTCTAAGTAGCCTTTCTTACCGTCAGTCTCCACCTTATCTGGGCATGGAGGCACACCGGACGATTCGAAAGATGTTGAACAATCATGATCCCTTTCTGAAGCTGAAAAGGGAATTTAACGAGGTGGCCAAAGAACTTTACCCTTCCCTGAAGGAGAAAGTGAATTCTTGTCCGGATAAATTCGCGTGTGCCATCAGGCTGGCCATAGCGGGCAACGTCATCGATTTCGGGCCTTCTCATCATTTCGAATTGATTAAGACCATCGAGGAGGTGTCGGACAAGAAACCTGTCGTAGATGACACGAAAAGCCTGAAGACGGATCTGGAAAGAGCTTCCTTAGTCCTATATCTGGGAGACAATGCCGGAGAAACGTTTTTCGATAGAATCCTGATCGAACAGATGCCTCGCCTTGACGTCTACTATGCGGTTAGGGGTTCTCCGGTGATTAACGACGCCACCTCAGAAGATGCCTACTATGCCGGCTTAGACCAGGTGGCGAAGGTCGTCTCCAATGGCTCAGATGCCCCGGGAACCATTTTGGAGGACTGTTCGCAGAGATTCAGAAGACTCTTTGACCGGGCTGATCTGGTGATCGCAAAAGGGCACGGAAATTATGAGACCCTAAACGAGGTCAGAGGAAAGAAACTCTATTTTCTTCTGATGGTGAAGTGTAGAATCATTGCCCGGGACCTGGGGGGTTCAGTGGGAGACTTCGTGGTTAAGAGAGTGGAAAACAGGGTAACAGATCCGGATAAGAAGGACACAGCACCTCAGTCCAACGATGTTAGAGAAACAGGATCTAAGTGAATGTCTTTCAAGACCAGAAATGACGCCGGACATAGATACACCAGGGGGGTGAAATTGAGCTTGATTTTTCCCAAAAGCGTCATGTTTTTTTCTCGAACGAGAGAGGAGCTTTTCGGGCAAAGTGAGCAGTCGATCGTGAACGGTAGACCAGGTAACTGACATAAGGAGGGAGTGGACATGAAAAAGGGAGCATGGATCTTGCTCAGCGCCGTGGTGCTGGGCATTCTGATGGGGATGGGCCATTTTATCCGAGCCCAGCAGATCTCTGAAAAGGACTGCTTCTTTCTATCCAGCCTGCATTATACCGCCGAGGGAATGCGATACTGGTATGACAAAGAAAACGGTGGTTTTGAGTCTGTCTGCGGAATCCCCTATGATGAGCTGGCCTGCAAGAAGTGTCACACCCCAGGCTGCGATGTTTGCCACAAGAAGGAAACCGATGGAAAGCTATCCTATTCCGTCG
>JBAUFO010000176.1:0-4735 GCA_049679185.1 Candidatus Zixiibacteriota bacterium | reverse complement strand
AAAACTCTTCAGGATAGGTGATCAAGTTTTTGGATATACCGGGATGAGTTTAGGTGCCTATGCCGAGTATATATGTCGGCCTGAAGCAGGGGTGCTGGCAATAAAACCGGCCAATATGACCTATGAGGAAGCCGCCGCCGTTCCTGTTGGGGCAACAACCGCATTGCTTTTCATTAGAAAAGGAAATATCCAGAGCGGACAAAAAGTTCTTATCTATGGGGCTTCTGGAAGTATAGGTACTTTTGCAGTACAGCTTGCCAAGTACTTTGGAGCGGAAGTTACCGGGGTATGCAGTACCACGAATTTAGAAATGGTGAAATCTCTGGGAGCCGATAAGGTAATTGATTACACTAAAGAGGATTTTACCAAAAGCGGTGAGATCTATGATATTATTTTTGACGCGGTAGGCAGGACTTCGTTTTCACGCTGTAAAAGCTCGCTAAAGCAAAAAGGCATCTATCTTGCAGCTGCCTTTGGGCCGGCAATTCTTCTTCAAATGTTATGGACTTCAATGGCAAGCAGCAAGAAAGTAATAACTGGGATATCAAGCGAAAAGACTGAAGATTTAATTTTCCTCAAAAAGCTTATTGAGGCGGGGAAGATAAAATCGGTCATAGATAGACACTATCCGTTGGAACAGATTGCCGAGGCTCACAGGTATGTCGAAAAAGGACACAAAAAGGGAAATGTAGTGATAAATTTGGAACATAATAACAAAACCTAACAAAGCGCTCCGGCCGACCGCTTTTCCGCTGCGCTTCATAGCGGCAGGTGAGCTTGGTCGTTAATCCGGCAGGGCTAAATGCCCTTCCCTAATAACAAAATCCCTCTCTCGGCTTTTCTTTCGTGCAATATTGAGCAAAGGCAGATAGAAAGAAGCCACCGAGCGGGCTCGAACCGCTGACCTAGGGTTTACGAAACCCTTGCTCTACCAACTGAGCTACGGTGGCAGGAAACTGCGAAAGATTGCTAGACGGCTGGCCGAACGGTGCCGATTTAGCTTCCTTTCTTTTTTGCCTCTTCTATGTCCTTCTCTTCCCTTTCCTTCTGTTCGAGAATGGTATTCAGAAGCTCTGCCGCATTGGGGTCAAACTCCTTGATGACCTCATATTGAGCCCATGCCTTGTGAGGATAGCCCTGCTCGGAGTAGGTCATGCCAAGGTAGAGCTGCGCAGTGGTATCCTTGGGGTCGGCTTGCACAGCCATCTCGTATTCTTCGCCAGCCAGAATAAAGTAAGCTTGGCTCAGTTTGGAGTAGGTCTCGGCGTCAGCGCTGTCAACCTCGATCTTGTTATGATACTCCTGCACCAGAGCGACTAGTCCTGCCTTGTCCTCGAAGGGCAGTTCCCTGGTGGTGTCTGGTAGCCAATAAGCCACTTGATCTCTTTTCACGGCCCTACTCCAGGCCATCAACCCTCTCTCGTAATAGAGATTGGCAAAGCCGGTGTGGACCCTGGGGTAGTTGAGGTCGATCCGCAGCAATTCCTCGTACTCCTTGAGAGCCCGGGAGTATGCCTTTGCCGTGTGATAGAGACTCCCCAGGTAATAGCGGGCGTGCTTGTGCTGGGGATTTAGTTCAATAGCCTTCTTCAACTCCCGCAGCGCATCTTCCATCTGTTTTTCTTCAAAATACTGAGCCCCCAACTTGAAATGCTTTTCTGCCTGCTCGGTTTTGTCGCCGCCTCCGCCTCCGCAGCCAGACAGCAAGAACAAACTGGCCAGCAGCATCATCCCCGCCCAAGCAAAGGTATTTCTGCTCTGCTTCATATGGTCCTCCTTTTTTTGACCCTCTTTTCTATTTTTCCGAAATCGGCCATTTTATGAGACAAAGGTGAACCCTTCGGTTCACCTCTCGTAATTCGCCTGGTTTTTGAATGTCGACGAAGGACTCTTATCTATTGTTTATGCCGCCCCGCAGAATCGAACTGCGGACACACGGATTTTCAGTCCGTTGCTCTACCAACTGAGCTAGGGCGGCAATTTTAAACTCTATATACGCTTTCGAAGGTCGATTCTGTTGTCGCCTTCCGAAAAGCCTTCGCCAATTTAATAGTATCGGTTATAGTTGTCAACAGTTAAATTAGGAAGACGGCGAAGGGTGTCAGGGGTCGTCAAATGCCTGTTTTATGTACCTACACTCTCGACCGGTTGTTCGGAGATTCGGGTTCGCTCGGCCAGGATCGGCCGGATTTCGAGCGATTTTATTCTTGACAAAGCAAGGGTTATCCGTATCTTGGTTTAAGTTTCAGACTATGGTCAGAGGTTTGCCGGTGACTTCTGACTATTTGCTAGTGACTGATTTTGTGGGGCCGTAGTTCAGTTGGGAGAACGTTTGACTGGCAGTCAAAAGGTCACGGGTTCGAGCCCCGTCGGCTCCACCAAAGACAGAGAATCCCTTCGCCTGACAAGGCGAAGGGATTTTTCTGCCCATGACAATCGGTTTTTCTCACCTCAATGGGCCAATCGATAAGTTGCGGCTTGTGATTGGAAAAGGCGGTCGTGCTGAAGCTCTGATGAAGGTCTCCGATCTCTCTTCGGAACAAAAAAAGAGACAGATTCGTCGTACCCTTTTTCTTCTTTTTGGGGACGGTTTTTTTCTCGGGGACGAATCTGTCTTCTGTTTTCTTTGTCGGCATTTACGTGAAATCCTTTAGCCAGAAAAAAGATGACAATTCAGAATCGTATAGGTTATGCTTGGGGGTAGGCAAAAGATAGACCCGATGGCGGCTCAGCACCACTGATTCTCGGCCTCGGTGGGCTTGAGCCTGGAAGACAGGCCTAAACTCCTCCCGCAATTCTGCGCATCCTCCCTCCGGTCAAACGTAGGAGTATGACCGTCGTTGTCGCAAAGAGCTCGTGGAACAGGAAGTCCTTGACCGCGCGGCGGTCATCCTATGTGCAGGAGCCTTTTTTTGCCCGTGCCAAAATAGTGGAACTTTTTTTTATCCCGGTTGTAGAAGGAAAACAGAAAATGAGAGTAAACCGGAACTCAAAAAGGAGGTTTGGTTATGTTTAAAAGATGTATAGTTATTATGGTTCTTTCGGCATTCATCGTCGCCGTGGTGGTAGCCACTCCGGGGATGGCGAAGAAATCTGAAAGGGCCTGGCTGGGTGTCTACCTTCAGGATATCAACAGAGACATCAAAGAGGCCATGGATCTGGAATCAAAGAGAGGAGCGCTGATAGCAGGGGTGGTGGAAGACAGTCCCGCTGAGGAAGCGGGGATAGAGGAAGAGGACGTGATAGTAGAATTTGATGGGGAGAAGGTGAGGAACACCTCGTCTCTGACCAGGTTAGTCAAAAAGCACTCACCGGGAGATAAGATCACGCTCACCCTTGTGCGAGACGGCAAAGAGAAGAGCATAGCAGTTATACTGGGCAAACAGCCAAAAGACGAGTTTATCTACGAGCATGATTTCGAGCCCTTATTGGGTCTTAAGAAAGGAAAGAGTCCCGAAGCCTACTTCTTCAGCTTCTACTCCGGCAGTCGGATCGGCGTCAAGGTGCAGGATCTCTCTGAACAGTTGGGTGAGTATTTCGGCCTGGAGGACGCGAAGGGTGTCTTGATCACCGAGGTGGAAGAGGACATGCCGGCTGAGAAGGCTGGACTTAAAGCAGGTGACGTGATCGTGGAGGTGGACGGTGACGAGATCGATGACACCCAGGAATTAAGGGAAATCATCTCGGAAAAGGAAGAGGGGGATGAAGTAGAGATCAAAGTCATCCGGGAACGTAAACCCAGGAGCTTTGAGGTTGAAGTAGAGGAGGCAGAATCGTGGTCTTCGGGTGATCTAAAAGGTCTGAAGAAGCTGAGGGTATTGTCTCCTGAAAAGGGCGACGTGCCCAAGATGATATGGAAAGAGAAGTTCTCCTCAGAGTTCAAGGAGGAGATGGAGGAACTAAAAGAAGAGATCGAGGAGCTAAAGAAGGAGTTAAAAGAACTGAGAGAAAAACTCAAATGAAAATAATCCGATCGTCAACATACCCGCCAAACTTCTCTCCCTAATCCCTTCTCCGCTCAGTCGAGGGCGGACAGGGAGTGAGGGCAACTAACCATGTAGCAATTGCCCCCTTTCTTCCCACCTTCCAAAACAGCACAGGGGAGACCTTACCCAGTCTCCCCTGCCTTCATCTTAGGCTTGGAGCCGGCGCGGTCGCCCAGTTCATTGGGGTGATTCTATGGCTCGATGAATCGAGCAACTACAGGTTCTTTCTTCGGGTTCGGCGCTGGGGCCCAAATCCGCCGGACGATTAAAAACATAAATCTGTAATTTTAGTGAAACCCACAGGTCGAATCGCCGTATTACAAACTGCCCCAAAATTCCTTCCAACAGAACAGCACAGGGGAGACCTTACCCAGTCTCCCCTGCCTTCACTTTGGTGCGTGCCGCCGACGTAGTTGCCCAATTCATTGGTCGAATGTAAAGCTCGATTCACGCACGCTGCTGTAAGGAATCATGTGAAAAGCGGCGGGATGAATTCCCGCCGCTATGGCGTTTTTTTGTCGTGGTCGGATTTCCTACGGATCTGTAGGACATCCGACCGTTGGTGGAGCTCGATCACCGCCAAGGCGGGATTTTCAATAAATCGAGCGACTACGAACTGCTTTTCGGTGCTAATCGCAGGGTGGCGATCCTCCCCGGTAGAGATAATTGACTAAGTAGACCACGTCACCAACGTCCACCACACCATCGCAATTGACGTCACCTGCCGCAACAGGGTCAGGAGCGTCCCC
>JBAUFO010000175.1:0-8824 GCA_049679185.1 Candidatus Zixiibacteriota bacterium | reverse complement strand
GCATAACCCTGTGATCCGGACGGCATTTCTCGCCCTTCTCCAGAATTCTGATGATGTTCTTCTCGTCATCCACCTCGGCCCTCTTGTATGCGTAGGGAGCACCTGAGCCGTTCCAAAACCCCTTCTCTGCGGTCGTCCTCGATCCCCTGGTGGTCAGAAGGCTCAATCTCCGGCTGAAGTCTCCTGCGGCAGCGTGCTTCACGGTCTTGACGATAGCGGTCTCGAATGATTGATCACTTTTGAAGCTCTCGCAGACGTATATAACCGTGACTCCACGCTTCTCGAAGTAAACCTCCCAATAAATCGACTCCCTTGGGTCAGGGAACCTTCCCCATCTGGTCACATCGTAGATCAGAATCTCGGAGAAATCGTGCTTGTTCTGGTCCACCACGGACTTCAGGATCTGAAATCCTCTTCTCCGGACGACAGATGTCCCGGACCTGTCCTCGTCCTCATACCATTTCAGAATGCTCATCCCTTTCTTCTCTGCAAACTGGGTGATGGCCTTCTTCTGGTCGTCTATGGACTGATCCTGCATATCCGTAGAGCATCGAACGTAACCTACTGCTTGACTGTTCACTGTTTCCATCTCCTTTCTGATTCAAAAAAGCCCAGCCGACTACTCTCAAGAAGTTGATAGTTTGTGAGAACGACCAACAGGTTGGAGAAATAGTCAACTGGGCAATTCTGTCGATTTTGGACGATAAAAAATCCTGTCCAGTCGTTCTCACATTTTCAATATAATAGACGTTTCTCCCTTGTCAAGCTAAATCCTCTTGCCATACAGAAAAACTGCATATATTGGGGGTGCAAAGTGAATTTCTGATAAGGGCTGACCAAGATGAGATACCACTCTTCTCTTTATGTCCAGAAACTGGGAGGTCCCATGAAGTCTGTAGCTATCGTTTTTGTAGCCTATTTGCTGATTCACCCTCTCGCTCACGCTGAGGACGCCTTTGAGATTCCCAGAGGTGCGTGGCAGAGAACCATCGGAGATGTCCCCACCAGCTGCCAGAGCAATTGTCCAAACAGGGGAATTACTTTAGGAGGATTCGGGGCAGGGTCATTCATGTACAACATCAGCGGCTCGTTTGGCCCCTGGGCAGATGAAGTGGGAGAATACGATAAAACCTGGTTGGTCGGAGCGGCCTTTCACGTCTATGAGAAGAAGGAGGAGGCCGTAATCGCAAAATGCCTTTGTACGCAAGAATCCGTTATGCCGGCAGCCTGGAACGAGCTCTTAGTTGGAGAGGGAACCTACTATGCCCTGCAGCCCAAAGGATGGTGTGTATATGACTGCTTCCGCTCCGAAATATCATCCAGGTTCTTTAGCCCGATAATCCCCCACAACTACCAAGAGACCTCCTATCCGGTGGCGGTGTGGCAGTTTCAGATCTCTAATCCATCTGCCGACTCGGTGGAGGTGTCGGTTATGTTCACCTGGCCCAACCCTCCTTTCAGCGGTGGCAGTCAGGTGAGAACAGGCTTGACAAATCAACTGTTTCAAAGTCCAGGATTTACTGGCGTGGTGTTGAAGGCAAGCCACCCGTCCAATACCCCGGAAACCCAGAATTCCGAGTGGTGCATCGCCACGACCGAGACAGAGAACTCGATAGTATCCTGTGCCACTTGGAACCACTCAGGCGACGGAAGCGACATCTGGGGTCAGTTCTCAGATGATGGGGTGCTGTCGGATTCCATCAATCCTCTCGAGTCGGCCGCGGCCATAGCGGTGAAAACAATCCTGGGCCCAGGGGACAATGTGGCTGTACCTATAGTCCTTTCTTGGGACTTCCCCGTGGTAGAGTTCAAGAGCACGTACGGAGTGGGGCAAAGCACTCAGTGGTGGAAGAGGTATTGCGAGTACTTCGATACGCTCAGCGACAACTCTTTCGACATCGCGCTGGAAGCCCTAACTAACTACCAGAGCTGGGAGGATCAGATTGATGCATGGATGTCTCCGTTCATTGAAGACCCCAGATACCCTGATTGGTTGTTGTGTGCGGCTTTCAACGAACTTTACTACAATCAGTTTGGGGGGTCCTTCTGGGAGTCGGGTCTGCGATCAGGACATCCAAAAGAGTTCATGGGGTTGCATCCTGAGGATCACAAAAACTTCATTATGGAGTGTCAAGCTTATACCTTGTCTGGCAATATCAACGTGGGCCATTATAGCTCGATTGTCTATGCCAAGTTCTGGCCTGAAATGGAAAGGGATCTACTGAGATGCCACGCGGACATCGTCTTGCACTACGATGAATGCGACCCCACCGTGCCCAACCAGACTTCTCCTGAGATCGGAGCACCCAGAGATTTCTCTTATGGCTACTGCTACATCGGAGATCCTTTCTTTGTCTTCGACCCGCACAAGTACCTGATCCGCGACGCACCTTGTGCGGACGGATACGTTCATGTGCTGACGGACAACTCCTCCAAGTTCATTCAACGATGCTGGAGATACTACTGCCTTTACGAGGACATGGAATTTTTGGAGTATGTCTGGCCAGCCGTGGAGAGCACTTATCACTTCATGAAGTCATACGACTGCGAAACAGAGCCAAAAGACTCATTGCCGGATGTCCAAGGGTATGATAACGCCTATGACGGCTGGCGTATGGTGGGTACTGATATGTACGCGGGTGGATTTTGGGTCGGCGCTCTGGAAGCTATGGACACAATGGCTGCAATTCTGGCAAAACCCGTGCGGCCCCAGGTGCAGGCTTGGCTGGAGGCCGCAAAGAGGAATCTGGATGCTCAGCTGTGGGATTCCACCGGGCAATACTATAGAATCGACACAGATAGCGAGTATCCAGCTGCCGTTTTCACCGATGCCTTGTGTGGACAGCGCTACTGCGAATCCTTGAGCTTGCCGGACATTCTGCCCCGCTGGAAGATGGACGCTCACCTGCAGAAGGTATACGAAGTAAACGTGGCTCCGAACTCTAATTTCGGCGCCAAATTGGGCAGGATGCCTGATGGATCAACGGTGCCCACCGGGGAGAGGGACACCTACGAATACTGGGTAGGGACAACCTATTACGTGGCCGCCATGATGTACCGCGCTGGCTTGCAGGAGGAGGCGCTAAATACGGCCTACGGTGCATACTATCCGGTTTACGAAGCAGATCATCTGGCCTACTGGTTCAACACTCCGGAAGCTTGGCGCGACGGAGGGTACAGCCCCAGACCCAGATTCAATTCGAGTTGGAAAACTGACCACTTGGTTCCCGATTTAGACACACGCTGGGATGAAGGAGATGATGACTCGCGTGCTTATCCCCATCAATACCAGAGGGCCAGAGCAGTCTGGGAACTTATGTTTGAGATCAAGAGAGATTCCACTTTCTATCAGCCCGGCGATGTCAACAGCGACGGTATGATCGACATTGGAGACATCGTATATCTGGTTAACTACATGTACCAAAGCGGTCCCGCTCCCAGTCCCTTGGAGGCCGGAGACGTCAACTGTGACGGAGTGATCAACCTCGGCGATCTGGTTTACCTGGTCAACTATCTGTACAGAGGTGGCGACCCACCAGGCTGTCCATGATTACGAATATTCAGTTGTCAGAGACCCGGCCGAACCTCTAAATCAGAGGTTCGGCTGTGTTATGACCTTCGGGAGGGTAACCCGAAGGCCCGATTTCTTAGTCTATTATCCAATGTATGCCAACAGGTTAACATCGTCGGTTTTGTGACGCATCTATTTCGCATCTGCTATTCTTTCCATTCTTCGTCTTTTTTGGCCCAGCAGAAGGGCGTCCAGATCGGATTCAAGCCACCTCAAGATAGGCCGGACCCTACCTGTACCCTTGAAGATGGGATAGGCCTTTACCTTTCCCCTGTCTTTTAAGTCCATCCGCGTTGAACGTCCAATCTTCAGGTACTCACAAGCTTCTTTTGTGGTCAACCATTTCATAGGTTAATCTTGGGCAGAGACCCAGCCGAATGTCTACCTCAGAAGTTCGGCTGCTGGTTTTTGGTTTTCTAAAGCTCGTTCTCCTGTACTTTCAACACGCTTTGCCAGCTTTAACGCACGTTTTTCGACATCGGAAGAGGCAGCGGTTTTCCTGATGATAAAGATACTGGGAGAAGTTTGCTCCTTAGTTTCAACACCGATGTTTGCCAGACGCAAGATGTCACCAGCTGCTTTTCTGACAAGCTCCGGCTTATACACGAATTCTTGGTGTATTGTGTCACCTTGCTGTACTTGTCTTACTTCTAACAGCTTCACTAAAACCTGAACTGCCCTCTTCGCATACCGTGCTAAAATGCGTTTCGGATTTCTCATCGCTTCTTCGGAAAGGCTATTCATCAATCGTTCGATTTCTGGCCGCTTTTTCCAGTTACGGCCCTGCCTTTCCGATATTCCGCATTGGACGGCAATCTCAGGCGCTTTTAACTGACCTTCAAGTAACAACTTAGCGAATTTTATATGTCGATTGGTGATCTTCATTTTCGGCAATTTTCGGCAAGAAATGGTCGCATCTTCTCGTATTCACACACAATCCTGTGTCCTCTGAATTTCAGTCTCCTTTTCTGGTGGGGTGATTTGTCACCCCCAGGGTAATACCCTCGCTATACTCTCTTTCCTCTCTCTTCCTCTCTCTTCCTCCCCGACTCTTCACCCCCTCAAAGTTCAAAAGGGAATGAAAAGTCCGGTTACTTGACATGATTCCCAAAATTGTTCTGCTAAACGCCACTTGAAAGTTCCAGTTCCTTCCCTTTCGACGATTTTTAGAAGGCGAAAGTCCTCCAAAACCTTCTTGCAGGTTTCTGTGGGGAAGCCGCTTCTGTCTCCAACTTCCGAAGTAGGGGCAGGTGTTTGATCCTCCTTTTGAATCAGAAACATGGTTTGAAGTATTTTGGCTTCCCTTGAAGGCAGGGTATCTCTACAAACTCTTCGGATTAACTCATAGGTATTTTCATCCACGTGGCCTTGGTCATGGATGTAAGCAAACCCCGCAGCCAGCAGTTTCAATTGCTTCGCAACACGGGTTCCGATCTCTGGGTCCGGTTCGTAGTCAATTGTCCCATCTCTGCCGTCCCGTGAGACCCTGCTGCGCCCCAAAGCCACCAGATTCGCAAGAGACATTATCCTATTGTTTAAATCAGGTTCGGTGGTTATGTCTTCTATTCGTGGCATCTGACGGGAAGATAGAAAGCTTCGGCTTACCGATGAAAGCTCGCTCCGCATCTCTTTTTCCCGTCCGGCGTTTGCATTAGCCTGCTCAATGGCTTTTGCTCGATTTTCTAACTGTATCCTAAATCTCAAAAATCGTTCTCCTAAATCCGCCTGAATTCCCCAACACCTGTCAATAATAGGTGTGACCCCAGCGATCAAGCCGAACTTGCTTTTATAAGACTTCCTCTCGCCGGTTCCGAAGGTCTTGCTGCACTCTCCGTCGTAGGCATCCCGAAGGTCACCGATTATCTTGCCCCTGGCTTCCCTATGGATGCTCAAAACCGCTGTGAAATCCTTTATTACCAAAACCTTCCCATCCAGCTTCGGTATCAAGCTGGGATCGGTCTTGCTCTTCAAGCCACTAATCAATGTGTTTTCGGTCAGAGACGAGAGCGTATAGATTTCGTCCGAGGTTCCTAATGCCCTAAGAATCTCGGTCTTGCAGCCGCCCGGTGCTGCGATGAGAAACAGCCAAACCGGATCGCCCGGAAGTCTGTTGGCCACGACTGTGGCAAAGATCACGTCTATCACAAACTCGTCTTCGATGTAAAGCCATTTGTGAAAGCATTCCTTGACTTTAGCGAACGCAATCTCCTTTAAATCTTTATCCAGTCCCATCTCTTCCCGAAATCTCTGGTCTAACACGGCTTTTTCCATCTTTCTTTTCTCCGCATATTCCTCTCATAATTCCGGAGAATTGATTCCTCGTCCAGCCTGGCCAGTTGATGTTCCGCCAATTGCTGATCGGCATAGTATTTGGAGAGACTGATCTTCCCGCCCTTCACATCCTGCTCCAGTTGCTTAAGCACTCTCTCCCACCGCCTGATCGAGAGAGCCAAGGCGTCGTGTTTCCCCTTCATCCTGACATGTTGTTTCGTGTGTCTCTTGCGAACTCGTGTTCTCTGATTGACCGGTTTGTCGAAGCCTACCTCCGAAATGCCAGCTTTTCGTGCCAGATACCTGAGTGCTTCTTTGAAATCCAGACGGTAAAGCTTTTGGACAAGACAAACCACATCTCCGGACTCATCGCAGGCGAAACAGTGGAAAACTCCATCTCGCACACTGAAACTCGTGGGATTGTCTCCATCATGTAGAACACAACGACACCGCCCCCTTTTTAGGGAGATCCCCTGTTCAGCGAGGATGTCCTCAATGCTAACCCTGGCTTTAATTTCGTCCACCCGAACCACTAAACGCTCCCTTCTCTGACTGTCCTAATGGATTGTTCTGCCTTATCAGTGATTTCAAGTTCCTGATCTGGTCGAGATAACTTAGAGGCTCACAGCTTCTCTCTGTTGAAGAATTTGAGAACCAATGCCTCCCTCTTAGAATCATCCTCAAGACTGAAAAAAGCTCTGCCACCAGCTTCTGTTTCGATTTTTTTTATGGTATAGTTTTGAAGCCTCAAAAAAGTTACCAACGGAAGGTCTGCCGTTGTGAAAAATCGTTTTGGCATTTCATCTCTTCCTTTCTATTCTTTGGATCTGTCCGCATAGGCTTATCTCGGTCTTTCCTGAGGAATCCCCTGAGGAACAACCTGACCACCATCTCGGCAACCTGCTCCATATCCTCTTTGCTCATCACTTCCCGGGAATCGACTTTTGTCAAAATCAGGCCATCAGCATCGGCGTTTCTCATCAGCTACCTAAAGAAAAAGCCCGCCGGCCACAGACGACGGGCAAAAGCGCGCTTTAATTTCATATCCACTTTTGCTTCTGTGGCAAAGCAAATAAAAAACCTATGTTTCTCTAATAGAGAATACACAGGTTTAGATTGGACCGTTATGTGGTATCAGTAACAGAAAACTGATATACTTCTTACGTCACGTGTTCAAAGATCATCCGATTTACTCAGAAGTTTCATTTGCCTCCGCTTCAGGTTCACTTTGTGGATTTCCAGACGCCTTCTTTCCTCGGCTTCCATCGGTTGCGATTTCCTTCTTTCGATTTGTTTGATGTCTTTGTCAATTCTATTAACCATCCTCTTTATTCTCTTCTTCTCCTCGCCATTCTGCTCTCTTTTCTCGTCCCGTTGATCCTTTAGCCCTCTGTCTGCGGCCCCTTTCTCTTTATTCCTAAAGTCCTTGGCCCTGTACCACTGTTTTGTTAGCGTATTACGTGGGATTCCTGTTTCGTCTGACATTTCTTTAATAGCCGGGGTCAGCTTCATTCCGCTCGACATTTTGTCTTTGACTAATTCATACACTTTTGTGTCGGGGATTCCCGCAAACGTTCTTCTCCGCGAGTATGGCGAGACGAAGTCGTCAATAGGCAAGAAAATCGCGCGCTCTATCGCGGTCTCCTTTAGGTCAAAAAGCTGGGCCATCTTTTGAACCGTTTCTCCGTGTGCATAGTTGAAGCTTTCCTTATACGTGAAGTAAACTGCTTGTGCCAGAACATGGGGAAGACACCAACTCACATCTTTAGGCGGTCCCCCCAGTGCCTTAACAAGAGCCTCCAGATACTTAACCTTCTTTTCTTTGAGCCAAGAAAAAATCGTCTCTTTTACAAAAGAATCGTCAAGAATCCAGTCGTTAAGGGAGACGAGCTTGATAATGTCCTCTGCAACCCTAAACTCAAAGAACCTCTTCACTTCTTCGGTGCCAAATAACATCCTGTAACGGACTACTCTGTGTAACATCCTGAGCGTCTCGATGCAGATGTTGTCTTTAAAGCTTGAGATCTTTTTTTCAAGATCACGTTTTGTTAGCCTCGTGGTTTTGAACTCTATCGTCTCGTTGCCACGCTTATTGACAGTCTTTGTTGCGCGCCCACTTGCGATGTCCTCCTCAAGAAGCTTTTCGTTGAACACGGGCCTCCTCGGAATGGCTGACCGAGAAGATTGCCTCTCATCTTTTCTCATCTAATCTTATCTCCAGTCTCCGCGAAGGGAGACACTGACTCAAATACCCTCAAAAATCAAGCCGCATCCTCAGGTCCTCGATTTTCCGATCGATTTCTTTCCTTTTCTGCGTAAGTATTATATCTCTTTTTGCGTTGAACCTCAGTTCTATGCCGGACGCCAAAGGGTCTTTGGGCGGCAATCTTTTCTCTGCCTTGAAGTCCCTTTTCTTCTTTATGAAAACCTGTTCGACGCTATCCTTAAACGCCTCCCAATCTTCCTCTAATCTCTCAATCAGGATTTGATTCTCCCTCTCAATTTTCTGCTTCAAGGCTTCTTTCTCTCCCCCCTTAATAAGCTCATGCCTCTGAATGGCGTACTCTTGAACAAGGAAGGCGATCACGAAACCAGCGACCGCAAATCCGAATTCTCTCCAACCTATCTTCATCTAATTCTCCTCAAGGGGCTTCTGTTCAAAACACCTTAAACACAAAATGCAAAATCGCCAGGATCACAAAGATGATCACGCCAAAGGTCAGGCGGTTTTCAAGGTATTTAGGAATCATAAACTAACAGGTCGCGTTAATGAGGACAAATAACAAAATCCATATAACCACAGCTATGAGCCAATAATTTCTCTTCTGATGTCGGTCTTCTGAACCGTACCCGGCTAAACTAAACATCGAACCGATGATAAACAGGATGATATAAAGCCAAGCCATTCGTTTGTGCCCCTACTCAAATTCCTTTCACGCCCAGACTACTCAGGGCTTGCATACTTTGCAGGGAACATAGCCC
>JBAUFO010000174.1:0-16554 GCA_049679185.1 Candidatus Zixiibacteriota bacterium | reverse complement strand
AGTTGCAGCCGTGAGAAGGCCATGGAGCAGTTGATGGCCGATCCCCAGATGTCCCAGCTCATCATGCAGAAGATCTGGGAGACTCCGGAGACCAAAGAGCAGTTGGTCCAGATGGTGATGGACGATCCGGAAAGCATGAATCAGCTAAAAGAGTCTCTGGTGGCGGACTCCACCAAGGCAGCCATGATGCTGGATATGGTTCTGGCAAACGAGAACCTGGAAGGAATGATAAAAGAGAAAACCGCAGACTTGCATAGTAAGAAGAAAAGATAATAGACTCTAAGGATCGATATTCATCTCAAATAAGCCAGCTTTCCGCATGAGTCGGAAGCTGGCTTATTGTCTTCAATCGCGCACCTGGAGGGCTTTGAACGTACAAGTCTTGAAGCACGCTTCTTGCCCCGATCGGGACGTGACTTGTCCTGGGTGGACTCTGGGTCAGCCGGAGGTAAGAGTCTGTCCTTTTTGTGAGTTACTGCGCGAGTTCAAACACGACCTTTCGATTTTGACGCCTCACCGGGTATGGCGCTCTTCCTGAAGAGTCCGATGAAGAAACAGAGAGGGGAAAGCCCCACCAAGCCTCAGCTGACCGACTCCTTCTGGGAAAGGACGTTCCAGCTCGTCTTCTTGCCGGTCCTGCTGCTATTGGTCATAATCCACCTCCTGGCAATATATTGGGGAACCCCCTTCTTATGGGGTGTCCATCACCTGCATTTCTTTCCCAGATGGCTGGGGTGGATTCTAAGCATGGTGACGCTAAGTTTATTTGTTCCGGCAGTCAACAAACCAGCGCTGAATTTCCTGGAGACGATCTTCAGTGCTTTGGGGCAACTGCTTTCGAAGATGCCGAAATATCCGGCCTTCATTGCCGCCGGGATCGTCTCTATGCCGGTCTTCTGGTTGCTGAGAACCGAATTCTTCCTGCTGGGAGACGGTTGTTTCAAGCTCGAGGCTCTGGCCTCCGGGGGCATCACCACGACCGAACCCCTGGATGGGATCATTCATCACCAGTTGTACCGGCTCTTGACCCCCCTCTTCTCCAATGCAGATCCATCCCTCTCCTACACGATTCCGAGCGTGATCTGCGGCGGAGCGTTCATCTTCCTGATCTTAGCGCTGACTGATATTTTGGGAAAGACCTCTTTTCAGAAGATCCTTATCTTCTCCGCGCTTGTCACGCTTGGTTCAATCCAGCTTTTCTTCGGCTACGTGGAGAGCTACACCACGCTCCTTATCGGTCTAACGCTCTTCCTGTTGTTCTCGGTTCTTTTCCTGAAGGGTAAGATTGGCATAGTCTTCCCCTTTCTTGCCCTGGTCCTGAGCATGGCTCTTCACGTCTCAGCCCTCGCGCTGATACCAGCATTTCTTTATCTCATCTTCCGGAAGTGGCAGACCCAGGGCAGCAGATTCCTGGACGTTCCCACTGCAGTGTGTATGGTTGCATGCTTGGGGATCGTCTTCTTAGGCCTCTGGAAAGCCTCTCTGGTGGTGGGCAAGGGAAGGACCTTTGGTCAGTTCCTCCCCCTGGTGGCTACGCCCAAGATGAGCTTTACCATGTTCAGTCGAGCCCATTTAAGCGAATTCGCCAATGAACTGCTTCTAATCTCTCCTGCAGGCACGCTTTTGTTCCTGTTTTTTCTCCTGCGCGCCCTGAAGTTGAAATCCTTCAGCCATCCGACTCTGAACTTCCTTCTGATCTCCGGCCTTTCGGGTTTGCTTCTCGTTTTTGCCTATGACTGCCACTGGGGGAGCATGGATTGGGATCTGATGTCGTTTCCCGGAATATTCATTGCTCTTTTCGGGATTCTCTCATTCCTACGATGGCGCGGTCAATGGTCAAAAGTGAAAAACTATGGACTGATTCTAATAGCCGTTAGTCTTTTTCATACGGTTCCCTGGATTCTGGTAAATGCCGACGGGGCCAGGAGCGTGGACCGCTACGTTATGACCGCCACCCATGACGTGCATCTTTTAAGCGCCACGGGCGGCGGCATGTGGAGAGTAGGAAGGATACTGGATCTGGCCGGGCTAACCCAGAAGGCTGAGGAGATACTCAAGCTGGGCATAGAAAGAAATCCCAACGAGATGGGATGCTATTCCTATTTGGGCGACATGCTCCATGATCAGAACAGGGATGAGGAAGCCGTCATCTATCTGGAGAAAGCACTTCAATTGAGACCTCAGAGCCCGGAGCTTCGGTTCAGCCTGGGTAAGGCGTATTTGAGTACTGACCTGGAAACGGCCATATTCCATCTGGCGGCAGTAAAGTCGCATTTTGAGCACGAACCCGCTTTCGTGATCGGCTTGGCCAGAGCCTATTTGAAAGCCGAAAGACCGGAAGATGCCAAGAATCTGGTGCAAGGATTTCTTGCCAGAGGCGAAGAGACGGCTACCATGCGAGGATTGCTGGGTGCCAGTTTCTTCCTCTTGAGGGATTCCACCAGGGCCAGAGCGGAGTGGGAGAGGGCACAGGAGTTGAATCCAGATGAGCCGCTTGCCAAGGCGGGGCTGGAGAGACTTAGAGAAATGGCAGAAAAATAGAGTATGGCGGAGAGTCTCGACTCTCCACCGTTGCTTTTCTCAAATCCACTGTCTGAGGTTTCAAGGTCTGCTGATTACAGTTTAGCCTACAGATTCTCTCCTCCCCCAACCTGGAAGGCATCCTGGCCCGCCCCAGCCCGGAACTTCAGTTTCCGGAACCACCTTCCGGCCAGCGAAACCAGCCAGCCAAAACATCCCCTTAACACCCCCAAGCCGGAGACCAGATGGTCGACAAAGCTCAGAGGGATAGCTTTGAGCAGAAAGCCGGTTCCCCCCTCCCGCCGGAGGAACCGGAAGAGCCGGTAATTGGTGATGACGTAAGCTGTCGCCAGGCAGGCGATCACATAGCGCGAGAACTCGAAGAAAGGGGAGAGCAGCAGAAAGAAAGCAAATAGAAGGGAGAGGAGGACGGAGATGATGAAGACGGGATAAATGTTGGCAATCCGCAAGCTTTTCATCACGTGCGGGATCATCTTTTTTCGGGCAACCAACCGAAACCAGCCTCTGCTTCTGTTGTAATCGTTGCGCAGAAGACCCCAGAGGCTGTATCGTTTGAGATGCTGCACCCGCAGTTCTTTGTCCAAAAAGATTCTTTCTCCTGCCTCTTTGAGTCGTCTCCCGAACTCTAAGTCTCCTCCACCGGTTTTGATGTGGAAGCCGGTGTCAAATCCCCCCAACCGGAAGAAAACCTCCCTTTTGACTGCCCCGATCCCGGTGAGGAACCAGTCAAAATTCTCCGGAGAGAGAGTGTAGCTATGAAACATCCAGAGATTCTTATATAGCGTGGCCAACCTTGTGGTGGGGGATTTGAAGCCGCAAATACCGGAGAGGGCAGCGTAGTTATTGTCTGAAAAGCGGTGGTGTATTCTGTGAAGGGCTTCGGGCGGGACAATCATGTCGCAGTCGGTGAACACAAGAATGTCACCGGTTGCCAACTCGGCCCCTTTGTTCCTGGCACACCCCACTCCAGACGGTTCATTCAGCCTGATTGATTTGAACCCATATGAGTTCACCACCTCCGAGCAATCCTTCTTAGAACCGTCGTCCACAACGATGACCTCAAAATCCCGGAAGTTTACCTGTTTGAACGAGGCCAAACACTGCCCTAATGTGTCCAACCCGTCCCGGATTGGTATGATAACGGAGATGTCCAATCTCTCCTCCAATGAAGGTCGTGTCAATGGTGTGGAAACACAGCTTAATTCATCTTAAGGTCATAAGAAAACCAACGGACGGCCAGCCCCTGCCACATGAGATTCAACTGGAAATTATTTTGTTGGCTAACTTGCAGAGGTTTTCGCTGCGACTTGGTGCTTGGATTCCCGCCTGAAAACCCTTCTGGTTATGAACGAGCTTAGCCAACTGATGCAGCCACTCATCACTCCGAAGCCGGCCACCAGATGATCGATAAAACTCAAGGGAATCGCCTTCAGCAGAAAACCCACTCCTGCCTCATGTCGGAAAAAGCGAAACAGCGGGTAGTTCACCAACAGGTGAGCCAGAGCAGAGAGTATGGCCAGATACAAAAAGATGCTATAGAAAGGAGCCAGAAGCAGTGAAAAAAGGCAGACAAACGAGATTAGGACCGACGCGATAAAAGCAGGATAGATATTAGCAATTCTCAACTTCTTGATCACGTGCCAGAGCGTTCTCCTTCCGACGGCGAACTCGAACCAGCCCTTACCCCGGACGTAGTCATTGCGCAAAAGGCTCCGTATTGTATAACGTTTAAGGTGTTTTCCCTGAATTGTCGTGTCCAGACGTATTTTTTCCCCGGCCTCCCTCAGCCGCCTTCCGAACTCTAAGTCTCCGCCGCCGGAAACGGTGGGGTAGGTGGTCTTGAATCCCTTAAGCTCAGAGAATACCTCTTTTCTAATCGCCCCGATTGACAATATGAACCACTCAAAATCCTGCGGAGAATTGACATAACTGTAGTACAGCCATAGATTCTTGTAGCGGGGGGCCAGCTTCTTATCGTCGGTCTCGGGAGTGCAAACCCCAGAGACCGCAGCGCATCGATTTTGGGAGAGATGGTCGTGAATTCTCTTCAGGACGTCAGGTTGGAGGATCATGTCGGAGTCGGTAAATACAAGAATGTCGCCGGTTGCCAGCTCGGCCCCTATGTTTCTTGCGTGTTCCGCCTCACGCGGTTCATCCAGCCGGATCGTTCTGAATCCAAATGGTTCAACGATGCTCGAGACGTCTTCCTTCGAGCAGTCATCGACTACGATTACCTCGTGGGGTGAATGCGTTGAGTTCTTAATCGAGGCCAAACACCGCCCCAAAGTATGGTTGCCATCGCGAGTGGGTATGATGACGGAGATGTCCAATCTTTCCTCCCATGAAAGAGGAGCTTGTTGGCTCCAAACATAAGCCAGGCCGTTTCTCTTGTCAAGAGATTTAGTTTGGATGAGTTCAAAATCCCCGACTGGGGGAGGGATTGTCTTACTGCCCGAATTTGGCTTGACCGACGTTGAAGTGGCTCATATTTTGAGTGGTCATCCGGCCTTCGTTTCGAGGTCGCGCGACGATTCAAATATGGCTCCCGGATTTCGAGCATCTGTCAGGGCACAAGTTTCCGGTTAAGAGACTAAAGCGAAGAGATCCAGAATGACACAGGAAGAATCAGAAGACCGCCGGCCCGAGGAGTTAATTTCGGATAAGGGCTTCAAATATCTGTTCCTGCCGGTCTTACTCCTGGCTGTAATAGCTCACCTGGTGGCAGTCTACTGGGGAACCCCCTTCCTGTGGGGGATTCACCTTCTGCATTTCTTTCCCAAATGGCTGGGGTGGATTCTGACCGTCGTGACGTTAAGTCTCTTCATTCCTGCAGTTAACAACCTGGCGCTGAAGGCCCTGGAATCGCTTTTCGGCGCTGCGCAGAGGATTCCGACAAGGATCAATAAATACTCGCTCTTCTTGGGAGCGGGAATCATTTCTGTACCGCTCTTCTGGTCCCTGAGAACAAGACTTTTCCTGCTGGGGGATGGGTATTTCAAGCTTGAGACTCTGGCTCTCGGGGTGATCACCCCGACCGAGCCGCTGGATGGAATTATTCATCACCAATTCTACCGGCTCCTGACCACTCTCTCTCCCAGCGCAGATCCTTCCCTCTCCTATACCATTCCGAGTGTGGTCTGCGGCGGAGCGTTCATCTTCTTAATCTTGGTGCTGGCCGATCTGCTGGGAAAAACCTCATATCAGAAGGTTCTCATCTTCTCGGCCCTGGTCACTCTGGGCTCGATTGAGCTCTTCTTGGGCTACGTGGAAACCTACACCACTCTTTTTGTTGCCCTAACGCTCTTCATATTGTTTTCAGTTCTTTTCCTCCAGTGTAAGGTGAGCATAATCTTCTCTTTCCTTGCCCTGGCCCTGAACATCTCTCTTCACGTTTCAGCCATCGTGCTGATGCCCGCATTCCTTTATCTTGTCATCTGGAAATGGCAGACTCAGAGAAGCAGATTCCTCGACGTCCCCACCGTCATTTGCATGGTTGGGTGTTCGGCGATCGTCTTTCTGGGCGTCTGGAAGGTCTTCTTGCTGCCGGGCGAAGCGAACAGACTGGGTCAGTTCCTCCCCTTAGTCGCTACCGCCAAGAGCAGTTTCACCATGTTTTGCGGCGCACATTTTGCGGAACTGGCTAATCAGCTTCTCTTGATCTCCCCGGCAGGGACGATCTTGTTTTTCTTCTTTCTCTACTACACCATGAGACTGAGATCATTCCAACGTCCCTTCCTGAATTTTCTTCTTATCTCCAGCCTTTCGGGCCTTTTGTTGATCTTCGTCTACAACTCCCGCTGGGGTAATGCTGACTGGGATTTAAGAGCCTTTCCGTCGGTGTTCCTCACTCTCTTTGGGATTCTCCTTTTCGTAGAATGGGGAAGCCGCTGGCCCAGATTCAAAAACTACGGACTGATCTTAATCGCGGTAAGCCTTTTCCACACGGTTCCCTGGATACTTGTAAATGCTAACCAGCAGAAGAGCCTGGATCGATATGTTCTCACGGGCACAAACGACAGGCACATTAACATGACCAAGGGGAGCGGGTTGTGGACTGTAGCAAGGGTGATGGAAAAGGCCGGGTTTCGCGGGAAGGCGGAAGAGATTTACAAAGAGGGGATAAGAAGGAATCCGGACAACATAGCCTCCTATTCCCTGCTGGGCAATAACCTCTATTTTCAGGGAAAACACGATGAAGCGACATTCTACTTGGAAACGGCACTCAAACTGAAACCCCAAAGTGACGAGGTTCGGTTTACTCTGGGCCACATCTATACAAAGAAGGAGGATTTCCAGAAGGCCATATTTCATCTGGAGAAGGTAAAGGACGTGTATAAGTACGATTCCGCCTTCGTGCTGACCCTGTCCGAAGCCTATCTGAAGACCCACCGGTGGAAAGATGCGGAAAGCATCCTGCAGGCATTCCTTGCCAACGACTCAGAATCTGCCACGGCGCACGGACTGCTGGGCATAAGCTTTTATATGCAAAACGATCTTTCCGGTGCAAGGGAAGAGTGGGAGAGAGCACTGAAGCTGGACCCGGACGAGCCCAATGCCAGAACCGGATTAGAGAAACTGGGAAGAACGAAAGAAAGGTAAAATGTAGCGGAGACCTTACTTGCCCTGAGCTTGTGGTTCGACAGTTCGACAAGCTCACTACACCGAATGAAACCGAGGGGTCGAAGGGAGGTCTCCACCGTCGAGTTATTGACGAGGTGTCAGAAAATGGGCGCGTGACGGGAGGAGCGGGTCTGCATCTTCCAGCAATCCTATTTCAACAGGTTAATCAGCATCTTCACCAGCGGAATCAGAAAGAGTATGATCAGGACGATGGCGATCCACTTGAATAGTCGCGACTTGGGCGGCGGAAACTCGTAGCTGCAGATGGGGCAGTGTCGGCTGCCTTTGGGCACGTCCACCGCGCAGTTGGGGCACTCCCTTTTCCTGTTTCCCACCAATTGTTGCCTCCCGCTACCTGAATGGACCCTTCCAGCGGACGAACCTGCCCAATCAGAGGAATCGCCGCTGGCAATATCTAAAACAAACAATACGCGACTTCCGGGTGAGTCGGATCAATCTTTCTGAATAATATAAAACAACAGGACCAAGATCAAAGAGAAGATCGAGTCGACCAGGAAATACTGAAGCTTAAGACCAACAGACAGACCGGTCAGCAGGCTGACCACGAAAAAGAGAAGCAGGCCGAGTATAGAGCCTCTGATTATGCCCCTGTATCTTATCACGTCTCTGGAGGAGACAAACAACAGTATGCCCATCCAGAGGACGAATACTCCCAAAAGCTTATAGATGTATATGAAAAACGGGTCGCCCGACCACAGGTGTTCCATGGCGAAGATTCTGAAAACACTCTCATTTGCGAACAGTCTCACAATCCCGCCCAACATGAAGAGCAGGGAGATTATTAGAAGAACCTTCTTTTTGGTCATCTTTTCTCCTCCTCATTTTTGATGCTGCCAGTTCACGGCTGCTGTGCCTTGTTTCTCTTGAGGTTTGTCCATTTCATTTTGGAATACCTGGTGGTCTTTTTGCACAAAGATACCGGCTATCATCCATTAATACCCGCTTGAGAGCCATGTATTCTAGGTGGGAGAGAAGTTTATCGCTTTCCGCGAATGAGGAGTTTATCACCCCGGCTTACCTCCCCTTGCGGAAGACTGAGTTCAGTCCGGGACAACGTCCAGGAAACATGAGAATCTACATCTTTTTTATGTGCTGGACATACTTCCTGAGTGCCTCTATTCCCCTGACCATTCTGGGCGCGCTTTGTTTTACGAATTCGGTCTCGTCCGATTTCGTCTTCGGCGGATTATTTTTGAAATTCTCATAGGCGCTCTCGCCGTCGTAATCCACAAAGGCTATCCTTGCGCCAAAATTGTCCGGTTCTATTCCGACCGCATCGCCGGTTACGACTGCAATATGATGAGGATGGGATATCAACGAATCTGCCAGTTGGTTTGAGTTAGATACGCCATTTCGCCTCAGGTCTTCCAAGAGTTCGTTGAAATCTGCAGAGAAGTAGAATCCCCCCTTCGGGGTGGTTGCCTTTATTCCGTCAATTTCGTTGAACCCGGCGCTCATGAACCGGCCCATGATTCGATGTATTTCCCGCGTTATCTTGAAATACTCCTCTATCTCCTTATTGGGTTCGTAAGCTGTTATTGCTGCAAACTGGGTTGGCGTGGAGACGTTGGTGTAGACCGTGGCGGCCACCTTCTTGAAATCCTCCTCCAATTTTTTGGGGCAATTGTCCGGCAGTAAACAGGCACCCAATCTGTAGCCGCCGGAGGATCTGTCTTTTGAGAGTCCATTAGTCACAAACGTACCTTCGGGATAAACTCGACCCATGCTGGTAAACTGCGAAAGGTCATATGTGGTCAACGCGTATATCTCGTCAGCGACCACCAGGGTATTGTGTTTCCTGCATACGTCAGCGATTTCTTTGAGCTCGCCCTCGGTGTAGACGTTTCCAGTGGGATTATGCGGATTATTTAAAACCAACAGATGCTGTTCTTTGTGAATCTCTGACAAAAGCTTGTCTAAATCATCCGGTTGGATTCTGTAACCTGATTCCGGTTTAAGGTGGTATGTATGGAAATGCTTATCCAGAAGCTTTACCTGCGGAAAGTAGCCGATCCAGGAGGGTGATGGAATTATCACATCACCTTTAAGCACGTCAAAGATTATGTGGATCAGTTGCTTCGATCCCGGACCGACAACGATTCTGTTCGGATCGACATCCAGGTTGAAGTGCCTCTTGTTGAAGTCAGCAATCGCTTTTCGCAGTTCACATATCCCCTCTGCATCAGAGTGGTGTCCCTTGTGGGCGTTTTTTGCCAATGCTTGGGCGATAGGCTCGGGAACGTGAAAGGGTGACTGGCCGAATGCGAACCCGTAATACTCCGAGGTGCAATGGATCTTCTTGCACTTCTCACGCTGCCGGGAAACCATGAGCTCGATCTTCAGATTCTCAGGCATCCTTATGGAATCCACATGCGGCTCTACCAGAATTTCGCTTGTCATCTCTCACCTTTCCCGTTTGACCTCTCGTGGTTCATTGTTTCTTGCCTAACGACTACCCTGTCATCCTCCCAAACGTGTGTGTGAGCCGTCTGTTGGTTTTGCACCGGTCTCGGCTGCAATACCCTGCAGAAGCTCTCTGTTTTCAACCAGGGCACAGCCGAGTCGCCCGCGGCGAACCGTGGCATCGCTGGACCTCAACTCAGTCAGAAATCGCGACCGGAGAGCCTGATCCAGACTTTTCTCTTTGATATTATCGCTGGCAAAGTGTGCGAAGGGACAAGCTTCTACGTATCCCTCGGCATTGATGTGCACACTCCCGTTGATGACCGCCCTGCACTTATTGTCTCCCCAGTATTCATCGTCGGGGAGATGAACCAGCATCATAGGCTTCTCCCTGCGAAGCTGCTGTATTCTCTTCCGAAACCGTTTCTGCTCCTCTTGCCTCAGCACCAGTTCCCACTGTGCGGCGCTGCCGATGGGAACGTACTCCGTATAAAACCCGAGCGCGCACCCCCGCTTCGCCATCTCGTCCATGAACCGATCACTGATTAGGATTTCGAAGTTGTCACTTGCCACCGTGGCGGAGAATCCGAAAACGACGCCTTCTCTTTGCAGGTAGTCCATGGCGCGCTCAACCTGATCGTGCACGCCGCCTCCGCGTCTGGCATCGGTGTGTTCACGATATCCTTCCAGGCTCACAACCGGCACCACGTTGCCCGAGCGGGATATCTTCCTGGCGGCCTGTTTGTCCAGAAGAGTGCCGTTGGTGATCAGGAGAAATAGAACCCGCCTGTGCCTCTGAAACACATCCAGGATACCGTCCCGCATCAGTGGCTCTCCGCCGGTGATAATCGACAGAAATACGCCCATTTTCTCCGCCGACGAGAGCATACGGTCAATGACGTCCGCAGGAACCTCATTGTCGGTGGGGTAATCGCGGGCGTAGCATCCGGTGCAAGACAGATTACATCGCATGGTGGGACTGAATGCTATGGCTGTCGGTGCCGGCAGACCATTCTTCCTTTGAAACTTCCTACGCCTGAGCTCTGATCCAATCGCCTGCCTTCCCATAGCCTGTAGTCTCCAAAGTCTCTTGAGCAGCCCACGCCGCTGCAGCCTGGCAGCTTGAAGAAATATGCCTTCCAGGGTCTTGACTGAAGATTTTTTCCTCCTGATTGCAGCCACGTTCTTCGGTCCTCCACCGCAGGTTCGAGAAGATGTACCGATCCCCTAAGATTTCTCTTTTACGTACGATAATATGCGGAGGGGAATTGGCAGGCAAACCAAGCCATATAGACGTTCCTGTGGAGTGTGCAGCTTCGGTGTGGTGCCTGTCCTCAGTAAGGGTTTTCTAGCTACTTAACTCGCCGGATCACCATGATCGAGAGATCGTCGGTCTTGGGCGCCCCGGAGATGAATGTTCTCAAATCTTCCAGGCAGAGCTCGGTTAGTGCCTGCGGAGGCAGGTTGTGACTCCCCTTCACCAACCCTGTCAGCCGCTCAGGGCCGTATTCAGCATTGGCTCTATCCTGTGCCTCGGTAAGCCCGTCAGTGTAAAGCAGAAGGCTATCACCGGGAGCCAGAAGCATGCTTCGGGTCGAGTACTCAGAGCCGTTGAATATGCCAAGAGGAAGCCCGGTGGCCTCCAAGCCTGTGATTTCGTCTCCTTTAGCCAAGAGAGGAGGGCAGTGACCGGCATTGCAGATCTCCACCTCTCCTGACTTGCTGGCTCTTCCGCATACTAAGGTGGCATAGTCTGCAGATATGCTGCTCTCACAGAAGATTCGATTCGCTCGCTCAACTAATTGGCTGGTGGAGAGACCCGCATCCACGAGACTATGAAAGATCGCATGCAGGTGGGACATGAGGAGCGACGCGGCCACCCCATGACCTGAAACATCCCCCAAAAGAAAGAACAGATCTCCTCTCTCGGACTCAGGGCTGACCAGATCGCAGTAATCGCCGCTCACCGGGCCGGCCGGCTCATAGTGATAGTATGCTTCCCAGCCATTGAGCTTGAGGTTCTTGTTCGGGAGCAGTCGGGTCTGGATGCGTGAAGCTAAATCCAAGTCCTGTTCCAGCGCCCGCTGCTGGTCTGGTGTGAGGCAGCCGAGGCAGTTCTGGGCCAGCGGATTGGTGATGAGCCGCTCCCTCTCGATTGGCTCCTGGCAGACATCGCACAGGCCGTAGGAACCATTATTCATTCGCTCCAGTGCAGAATCCACATCTTTGAGAAGCCGCATGAGTTGCTCGGTCTCTTTGAACTCGCCCACGGCGCTTTGCAGCCTCTGGCGGCGGCTAAGCAACCGCTGGCGAAGATCGACCTTCCTTACAGTATTCATCCTGTGCCTCCTCCCGGCCTTGAAAGAAGATGTTACAATCGCCATTAGCCCCTCTTCTTAGTACGAGAAAACCTGTAAGGAGTTCAGTCATTCTGCTCGGCCATCAGAAGATGCTATCGAAGGTCCGATGTGGAATGACCTCGCTGGTGCGCAGACCCCTGAGGTTTACAGGCCAAATGAATCCGGCCCCTGCGCTTGCTGAGACCGGGTTTGTAGGGGCTTGATTTATCAAGCCCGACTTCGTCTGGTCGGATAAATCCGACCCCTACATCTGGCTCAGGCCCGCTGTTGGTAGAGCTATCTTTGCTCCATGAATGTCAGAGACTCGTTTGGGATTACATCCACAAGGAAAACGAATCTGGGTCCTACTATGTTTCAATTGTAAACGATAAACCCAAGCTTTCTAATTTCGCCTTCGTCGGTTTGGTGGTCTTTGGATCCCAGCCGCGTTTTTCGTAATACTCATCCTGCAGCTTGGAGAATTCACCCCGATTCAGCACCGCGCCTTGGCCGGGGCCCACGGTCAGCGGCTCCTCAAAGAATCTGTCGGGTAAAGTGTCGTCCTCGCGTCTGAATCCTTCCCTGAAGTTGAACATCTTCTCCAGATTGAATATCCGCTCACCCGCTTTGGCATACTCCTCCTGTGTCCATTCGATTCCGGTCACGGCCGTTAGAAGATTCTGCAGGCCCATTTCGCCGAAACCATAGTCGGCAAACATGCAGACGCCGGTGGAATCGATCATGGCGTTTGAATTCTGCTCCTCTAAGGTCCGTCCGTTGAGATGACAGGCGCCCCGGTTGGAGGAGACGTAGCCGATTCCCATGCCGGGATCGACGTGAACGTTCCAGGCAGCCAGTTCATGTCCTTTGACATGGATGGCGAATTTGTGGCAGTCTTTCCCGATTCCCTCGGCTACTGCTTTGACCCCTTGGGACGCAAGATCACCAATACCGTCCCGGTAGGCTATCTTGTCAATCATCTTTAGGATGGCGTCCACGTTTCCCCAGGTGAGGTCGATTCCGTCCAGGAAGCTTTTGTCGATATTTCCCTTTTCGTAGTTTTCCATCAGGAATCCGATCACGTTGCCGGTGGAGATGATGTCGATGCCGTGGTCATCACCCGCAAAGATCTCCTTCATCAGGCCTCCCAGATCCGATACCAGCAGGTTGGAACCGAACATGGTGCCGGTCTCGTACTCGGGACCGTCGTGCACCAATCCGGGGTACGAGCCTGTCTTGACCGTGCCGCTTTTTTTGCAGGAGAGAGGGCAGCAGTAACAGGCGAAATCCCTGATCCATGCTTTCTGACGGGCAGCTTCGTCTCCGATCTTATCGATTTCTGCAAAGGTGCCTTCTCGGTAATTCCTCACGGCCTGCGAGCCCTTGCCGCTCGACCAAGCCAGCGCCCTGGCGGTTCCGCCGTATCTCCACCCCTTGACGAAATCCGTACCTTTAAAGCCTTCACGAACCTCTTCAAGAAAGGTCAGAAACTGCTTGTGATCTGCCACATCCGGTATCTTGGTGCCTCTTACCGCTATGGCCTTCAGATTCTTCGAACCCATGACGCATCCGGTGCCACCCCTCCCTGCAGCCCTGGCTGCGGTATTGATGATGCAGGCATAGGAAACCAGGTTCTCACCAGCCGGGCCGATGTAACAGGTTCTGAAACGCCTATCCCCAAGTTCCTCGATGAATCTCTTGTCAAACGCATCCGTTCCCATTCCCCAGAACTCCTTAGCGTCTCGTATCTCGACCTTGTCGTCATTGATCACAACGTAAACCGGAGAGGATGCCTTTCCGGATATCACGATGCCGTCGTACCCGGCGAACCTTATCTCCGGCCCGAAAAAGCCACCCATATTGGAGTAACTGACGGTGGAAGCATAAGGATATTTCGACGCGATAGCGGACGTCCGGGGAGATTTAGTTACCACGCAGGTTCTGGACGAGGATGGCACAGGGAATCCCGAGAGAGGACCAGGCATGAACATCAAGGGATTTTCAGGGGAGAGGGGATCGATTCCCGGTGTTTTTAGCCGATCCCAGAGAATCTTCATTCCAAGACCCCTGCCGCCCACGAACTTCGCTGTGTCCTCGACAGGAACGGGTTTCCTGTCTATCTTTCCGGTGGTCAAATCTATATCAAGTATGACACCGTGATATCCATTCATTCGCTTACTCATTTTTGCCCTCCTTCCCGTCAATCGCGTACCAGCGGCGGGTCAGCTCCTCTGCGATCAGTTCAGGAGACTTTCCGTAGAACTCGCTTCCCAGATCGATTTCCATATAGGAGAGTGCGTCGTATGGGCAATGCTTGACGCATTGTGGGTCTCCTTCACACAGGGTGCACATGCGTTCCGGCTTATTGGTTTCAGGATTCGGATAGATGATTCCCACCCGCTCGGCTCTGCACGCAGCTGCGCAGCTTCCGCAGGCGATACAGCGCTTGAGATCGTTTCTGATGGTTCCGGTTTCCTCGTCCCGGTAGAGCGCCCTTCTGCCTGTCTCGGCATGCGGCTCGACCGGACAGGCCTCGATACAGGGATTATCTGGACACATGGCGCAGACCGCCGGGATATCCAGATCAGGGTTAAAACCGTGAACCCGGATATTGGTGAGATAGGGATTGCCCAGACCGTTTTGCGTTTCGCCATTCACCATCTGCCTATGATTGTAGGCCGAGCAAACCGCCTCACAAGTTCTGCAGCCGGTGCACTTCTTGAAATCAACTGCGATCATCCGGTAGGTGACCGCCTGCTCTGCCATCACCGAAGAGAGATGCAAGACACCGAGGTTGCCGAGGATGATGGCAGCACCTCCCCCGGCTGCCACCTGTTTGATGAAATCCCTCCGGCTAAAGCTCACCATGTCATTTTGCCATTCCGCTTGAATGACTTTGGCTTTGCTCACAATGCACCTCCTTGAAGGCGTTTCATGGCTCGGCGAGGATGTCGTAGATGTAGTTCAGATTGATTATAGCAGATCAAGCTGATTCTGGCAACCGCTATGTGCTTAATTCGTTTATTCTGCTGTGAGAGGTTGCTCGCTCAACGAGGACGCAGTCAGCCTCGCCCAGCTCTTCTCGTGGATGATAACATCCACGAGGAGCATCAAACTGTCTCACGTCATCCACAGACTCCTGTCCAGGCTCCGGTATTGGATGGCTTCGCTTATGTGCTGGGGGAGAATACCGGGGGCGGATTCTAAGTCGGCTATGGTTCGGGAGACTTTCAAAATGCGGTCATAGGCGCGGGCAGAGAGGCCCAAGCGGGTTATCGCTTGCCGTAGAAGTTCCTTGGAATCGTCGTCGATAGGACAATACTTCCTGATCTCCTTGGATTCCATGTGAGCATTGCAGAAGATGTCTTTCTCATCTTTGAACCTTTCCAGTTGTACTCCCCGGGCGACGTTTACCCTTTCTCTTACCGCGCTTGAGGGCTCTCCGGTTGGCTGCCCGGAGAGCTCCTTGAACTTTACCGCAGGCACCCCGGTCGGAATACGATGCACAAACCGGCAGAGGGGGAAGCCTGTAAAAGCTGAACCTGACACGATTTACAGCCCTGTCAACGACAGCCTCCTTGACAAATCTCCGTATAAGAAGCTTCTTCTCCTCGTCCGTTCCGGCATCCAAGACCTTTGTCCCGTCCTGGAGAAAGAACCTGAAGGCTTCGACGATCTCCTCGACGTCCATCTCAGCCCCGTACTCAACCACAGCCTTCTTCCTGAGCGCTGCGAGCCTTTCCTTCTCAGCCTGTAGCCTCTTGAGCCGGTCTTTGACTTTGTCCGAAATGCGCCCCCTCTCAACCAAATCTAACAGGTTGTCCATGCGTGTATCAACGTCCCTAATCTTCCCTTTGATGTCCCCTGGCTGATGTTCTCGCTTGGATTGCATCTCTCTGAGCTTCTTCCTTAGCCGATCCTCGAAAAGCGGAAAGAGGCGGGGATTGCTGAGCTTCCTGGCTATCTTCTCCAAAACGAACTTGTCCACCAACTCCTTTCTGATGTGCATACTCTGGCAAACACTCGACCCCTTGTAGTAGAAACCGCCGTCCTCGTAGTACCTATACACCCTGTCGCCATTCCGGTGAGTGTGCCCATGAAACTTGTGTCCGCAATGATCACAGATGAGAAGCCCGGTCAGAAGATAGGTGGAGCCGTAGGTTCTGCCATCTCCGCTCGGCCTGAAGTAGTTCTTGCTCTTTCTTAGCTCTTGTGCCCTACTGAATACCTCTTTGGAGATAAGAGCCTCGTGAGCATCCTCGCAGACCACCCACTTGTCCTTGTCGTGGATCGTCAGCGATCCGTTGACATCTTCCCAGGTGTTCTCGGCCCGGGAGAAAACACCGCCCTTGAGCTTACCCCAAACCAGCGTCCCGGTATAGACCGGATTGGTGAGAATTCTCCATATCTGAGAAATTCCCCATTCTCCCTGGTTGGTTCTATGCTCCCAGGAGCCGTCAGGATTCTTGAAGCACTTCACACGTCCCTTGTGAGCCGATGGAGTGCCTTCGGAGTTTAACATATGGGCTACAGCCTTGCATCCCATGCCCCGGTTCAGATAGCAGTCAAAGATCCTCTGTACTACCTCAGTTTCCCCCGGATCACCTTTGACCAGCATAACCCTGTGATC
>JBAUFO010000173.1:0-9290 GCA_049679185.1 Candidatus Zixiibacteriota bacterium | reverse complement strand
GTGGAGAACGTAGATGTGGTTAATGTCTTGGGACTTGGGACTCCGTTTGTGGAAGGAGAGGTAGAATATGATGTGACCGATCACTGTCAACCCGGGGGTAGCATTCACATCACCGCTTGGGACAACTTTGGGCAGGGAGGCGTGTGCGGATTCGACGTCCTGCTTTCCGACAGCCCCCCCGAGTTCAGCCTATGTGACACCTGGCGTGCGCTGGCTGGGTACACCATGATAATAGAGGTCACGGCTGTCGATCCGGATGGATACATTATGGGTGATATCGAGCTGGAGGGCTTCTGGTACGGGCCGGATTCCCTCCAGTCTCCGACCAATTCCCCGTCCTGGGACAGTGGAAATCCCGGATTTTTCACCTGGGCGCCAACTGAAGCCGATACCGGGAATTGGATTTGTTCATTCTCAGCGGCCGACGTGTGTGGCGATGTGACTACGCATCTCTTGTCTATTCAGGTGGGCATGCCTTTCTGTGGGGACTGCAACGGCGATGGAGAAATCAACCTGGGGGACGTGGTTTGTCTGATAGGTTATCTATACAAGCAGGGAACTCCTCCGGAACCCTTGTGCAAGGGTGATGCCTCTGGCAACGGTTCCATTGATGTCGGTGACGTGGTCTTGCTGATTAACTATCTTTTCAAAGGTAGCTTTGGGCCCTCCTTTGATTGTTGCCCCTGAAGCTTCCGGGAACCTTTGAGAAAGCAAAATTGAGGTAAGTGGTAATAATGACTCATAAACGTGGAGGTTGGAGATGAAGCGGAATCTGATAGTCTTGGCTTGGCTGGTTCTTGGAGTGGTTTGCTTCTTCAGCCAAAGCTGGGCACAATGCCCGGAAGACCCCAACGATAACGGAGTGTGCGATACCCTTTACGTAGAAGTTTATCCTCCGGACCGGTATCAGGTGTCATTTCCCGCGCAGGTGCGTTTTCCCATGCGGGTGACCAACGACATCCCGGATCCCTACATTGATTCGATAGCAGGGATGGTCATTCCGCTCGAATTCACTTCCAGCAACGCTGCAGCCAACGCGGTAATACCAGCCTCCAAGAACAACACCAACGTTTATCCCGGGCCTGACCTGGAGAACAGTATCTTCCGTCATATGCCCAGCATGGATACTCTGACTGCGACGGACCGCAACTTCTTGATGGATATGGGCTACGGCTTTAAGACCTGGTCCACAAGGGAATTGGTTCTCAGCGGCGGGACTACCTTCTGGGTGTCGTTGATCCCCAGTGGCTCGGCGGATCCGAGGTTCCCGGGCGGCAGCCGGGTTCTGGTGGCAACCATGACTTTCACCGTGGAAGACACAGCCACGATATGTATAGATTACTCCTTTTGGCCCCCCGGAGGGCGTCTGTATTTCGCCAGATCAGATGCCGTGACCTACTCACCCCAATACTTCTTGCCGGTTTGTCAGTTGGTGACCCGGCCTGGACTGCCTCCAGCACTCTCGTGTCCCCCGGATCAGCAACATAACAGCGATGGTCACACTTCCGGTCTGAGCTTTTCGGGTGAAGACCCTGACGGGATCATCGTCGACGTGTCCTCGGATTTCGCCGGTGAAGGGGTGGAGAACTTAACGCTGGCGAATCTGACAGGACTGGGGAGCGCTTCGGTGACAGGAGAAGTGGAATATGACGTCACCGACCACTGCCAGGGCGGCGGCACCGTTACGGTGGCGGTCCGGGACGACGTAGGGTGGAAGGGGGAGTGCGAATTCGACGTGGCGCTGTCCAACAGTCCTCCGGAGTTTAGCCTGTTCCACGCTTGGCGTGCGCTTGTCGGTCATACCATGGGGTTGCGGGTGTCGGCAACTGACCCCGATGGTGATGAGGTCAGCGGAATCGAGTTGGATGCCTTCTGGTACGAGGCGGATTCCCTGCAGCCGCCTGTCAATCCACCTACCTTCGACGGAGGCAATCCCGGGCTTTTCAGCTGGGCGCCGACGGAGCCCGAGACCGGAACCTGGGTCGCCTCGTTTTCGGCAACCGACCCCTGTGGGGCAGTGGAGACCCACCGGTTGAGCATCGAGGTAGGACCGCTCTACTGCGGGGACTGTAACAGTGACGGAGAAATCAACTTAGCTGACGTGGTTTATCTTGTAGCTGACCTCTTCAAGGGCGGCCCGCCGCCGGATCCCATATGCAAGGGTGACGGCAATTGCAGCGGCGTCAGAGACGTGGGTGACATCGTGGTGCTAATAAACTACCTGTTCAAGTATGGCCAAGCGCCCTGCTTCGAGTGCTGTCCCTGAAGCTTTCGAGAGCTTTTGGAGAAAGTGAGATTGGTTTAAGTTACCATATAACCTGTTCAACCTTGAGGTTTGAAATGAAGCGGAATCTGATAGTCTTGGCTTGGCTGGTTCTTGGAGTGGTCTTTTTCGCCAGCCAGACCTGGGCGCAATGCCCGGAAGATCCCAACGATAACGGGGTGTGTGATACCCTGTACATTGAGATCTGGCCGGGAGATGACTGGGTTGTGGGCTTTCCCAGTTTTGTGCGTTTTCCCATCCGGGTGACCAACGACATCCCGGACCCAGACATCGACTCCATCGCGGGTATAGTTATCCCCCTGTGCTTTACGTCAACCAACGCGGGTGCTAACGCCACGATAGACATCGCCAAGAACAACACCAACCTTTTCCCTTTCCCGGATCTGGAAAACAGCATCTTCCAGCACCTGCCCACCATGGATACTCTGACTGCGACGGATCGCAACTTCTTGATGGATATATCCTACGGCTATTTGACCTGGGCCTCAAGGGAATTGGTTCTCAGCGGCGGGACTACCTTCTGGATGTCGTTGATCCCCAGTGGCTCGACGAATCCCAGGTTCCCGGGAGGAAGCCGGGTTCTCACGGCCACCGTGACCTTCACCATAGAGGACAGCACGACGATATGCATGGATACTTGTTTCTGGCCGCCAACCGGCCGCTTCGCGTTTTCGAGATCGGATGCAGTTACCTATATGCCCAGGCACTTTCTGCCCTTGTGCGAGGAGATTCTCATTCTGTGCAACATGCCGCCCTATTTCGAGGATGGCGTGGATAACCAGTGGCACAGTTACGTTGAGACTTATGCCACGGACAACTTCACGGTCGGACATGAGTGCGGTATCATGACGGCTGTTTCGGCTAATTTCGTCGGGGGAGGTGTGGAGAACGTGACTGTTTTCCTTCACGGAGGTTTGCCCGCCTATTCGGTTGAGGGGCACGTCGAGTATGACGTCGTTGACACCTGCCAGTCCGGAGGGACGGTGACCATCATAGGCGAGAGCAATAACGGAACCGCCTACGACGAGTTCACCATCCACCTTCCCAACGATCCTCCTTATTTGACCTTGCCGGATACCTGGCGCGCTCTGGCCGGCTACACCATGGGATTGGGGGTGTCGGCCGGTGACCCGGATGACGACCCGGTGGCGATTGAATTGGAGGGGTTTTGGTACGAGCCGGATTCCCTGCAGCCCCCCACCAATCCACCCTCTTTTGACGGGGGAAATCCCGGGCTATTCAGTTGGGCGCCAACCGAGACGGAAACCGGAACCTGGATCACCGCATTCTCTGCAACCGACCCCTGCGGGGCAGTGGAGACGCACCAGTTGAGCGTCGAAGTGGGGATGACTTACTGTGGGGATTGCACCGATGACGGAGAAATCAACGTGTCCGACGTGATCCATCTTATAGGGGACCTTTTCAGGAACGGCCCCCCGCCGGATCCCGCGTGCAAGGGTGATGCCAATTGCAGCGGCGTCAGAGACGTGGGCGACATCGTGGTGCTAATAAACTACTTGTTCAGGTTTGGCACCGGACCCTGCTTCCAATGTTGTGCCGGCGGTTAGGCAAGGGCATTCATCCCGAGTACATTGACCGAATCGATCTGAGTATCGCGTACATAGCATAGAAAGACGATTTCTTGAACGTCCCATTTCTGCATTCTTCAGCGGTGGGGCGTTTTTTTTCTTGGCGCGGTGTGAGAATTTGCGTATTTTCTTACGACGATTGCGGGAGCGAAAGATCTGGATGGTGCTTAGGTAAGCATTCAGAGCAAGCTTGAGCTTCCCGAGAGACACGTTAGGAGATAGCGTTGGAGAACACCACCAAGATACTCTTAGATCTTCTGCTGATGTTTGCGGCCGCCAAGATCTTGGGTGAACTCTTCGAGAGGGTCAAGCAGCCGGCAGTGATAGGGGAGATCCTGGCCGGAGTAGTCCTGGGGCCGTTCATCTTCGGTCTTATCAGCCCGCTGCAGGTGGAGACGTTTCATGTGTATGAGGTCTTCGCAGAGGTGGGGGTGATCATACTTCTCTTCTCCATCGGGCTGCACATCAAGGTGGACGACATCCTGAAGGTGGGAAGAACCTCGTCCGTGGTGGCGATACTGGGAGTTATACTCCCCTTCTTCTTCGGATATCTCTTTACCCTGACCTCAGATCATACCACGGTTGAGGCCATGTTCATCGGTGCGGCCATGGTGGCCACTTCGGTGGGGATAACCGCCCGGGTATTTGCCGACCTGGGAATCTTAGATTCCCGGGTGGCAAAAGTGATGCTTGGCGCAGCGGTGATCGACGACATACTGGCGCTTTTGGTTCTGGCGGTCGTTACCGGCCTGGGTCAGGGAGCCATCTCCTATGTGAAGATAACCCTGCTTACCTTAGAGGCGGCAGGGTTCATCATCTTCCTCACCATCATCGGGAAGGGGTTGATCCCCCGGCTGGGTCCCTTTTTGGGTTTTTTCAAAACGAAGAATGCCCCCTTTGCCCTGGCGCTTCTCTTCTGTCTGGGCCTCTCTGCTGTGGCAAGCTACATAGACTTAGCTGCAATCGTGGGGGCTTTCATGGCCGGGATGGTCTTGGCCGAGTTGAACGTGGAGTTCAGATTCTCCTCGAAATTCGAGTCGCTGTACGATTTCCTGGTCCCGTTCTTCTTCGTGGTAATGGGTACGCAGGTGGATCTCTCCGTCTTCACCAAGTTCAATCTCGTCGGAGCGGCGCTGATTCTTACCCTCTTTGCCATCTTAGGCAAGCTGATCGGATGCGGATTGGGGGCATGGGGCCTGGGATGGAAGGAGGCCTCGGTGGTGGGGGTGGGTATGGTGCCGCGAGGAGAGGTGGGAATGATCGTGGCCTCCATCGGTCTGGGAATGGGAGTGATCTCCACCGATCTTTATTCCATCGTGATCTTCATGGTTATCGCCACCACCCTCTTGACCCCGCCGGTCTTAGCGACGATGATCTCGAGGAAGTTCGTAAAACCAAAGGAGGAGGAGAGGATGGAAAAGAGAACAGACGAGTTGCCGGTGGATCTATGAAGAAGGTCTTGAACACCCCCGAAGGCCAAGATGTTGAATCTGATTAACTGATTTCTCGAAAGGCCTGGCATTGGAACCGGAGAAAAAGCTCAAGATTATAGTGATGATCCTGGTGGCCGTGGTTCTCTTTGGAATCATAGGGTACAGTGTCATCGAGAGATGGCCCCTGCTGGACGCCGTGTATATGACCTTTATTACGCTGTCCACTGTGGGATTCAAGGAGGTGTATGTGCTCTCACCTGCCGGAAGGATGTTCACCATCCTGCTGATTCTGGTGGGCGTGGCAGGGGCGGCTTACACTCTGAGAGTCATAGGAGAGTGGATAGTGGAAGGAGAAATGAAAAAGATTTTCGGGAGACGAAGAATGCAAAAAGGCATAAAGGAACTGGTGAATCATTACGTGGTGTGCGGTTTCGGCCGGGTGGGAAGGAGAATAGCCCAGGAACTGTGTAACCGCAGGGTCCCCTTTGTGGTCATCGACAACGACCGCCAGAGAATCGAGCAGGCGGAGAAGGACCGGTTTCTTTTCGTCCAGGGAGACTCCACCATTGACCAGACGCTGATCGATGCGAGGATAGACAGGGCCCGGGCTCTGATAACCGCGGTGGCCAACGAGGCGGACGGCGTGTTCATCGTTCTCTCAGCCCGCCAGCTCAATCCCCAGCTTCTCATCACCGCGCGATCGGAAACGGACGAGGGCAAAAAGAAGCTCCTGCGCGCCGGCGCCAACAAGGTGATCTCACCTTACAAGATCGGAGCCACAAGAATGGCCCTGACCACACTGAGGCCCAACCTGGTCGATTTCATGAAGGTCATCACCTTCGACAAGGAGACCGGACTGACCATCGAGGAGATACAGATAAAGCCGGGCTCGCCCATGATTGACTCAACCTTGCGGGAATGCGCCATACGCAAGGAATTCGGGATCATGGTGGCGGGAATTAAGAAGACGGGCAAGGACGTTTTTTTAAATCCTTCGCCGGACACCAAAATCGAGGCGGGCGACATCTTAATCGTGATCGGTGACAGGGAGGGATTGGAGAAACTGGAGAAGCTGTACGGAGGATAGGTAAGCCTGCCGAAGGGGGATATGAAATGTCCGAGTTGCGGGTGAACAGAGCCACCAAGGAATGGATCATCGTGGCCACGGAGAGAGCCAAAAGGCCTCACCAGTTTCGCGCCATGCGCACTGAAGAGGAAATTCCTCCCTATGACCCGAACTGTCCTTTCTGTCCGGGTAATGAGAGGCAAACCCCGCCGGAAGAATACGCGCTCACGAGAAAGAGATCAGTAAAGAATAAGCCTGGCTGGCGAATAAGAGTGGTGAGCAACAAATTCCCCGCGCTTGACCCGAAAAAGAGGCTCTCCAAAATCAGCGGCAAGTTCTTCCGAACCACCTCAGGCGTTGGAAAACACGAGGTGATCATTGAGACGCCGCAGCACAACCAGAGCCTGGCTACCCTGAGCCTGAAGGAGGTGGAAGAGATCTGTTCGGTTTACCGGAGAAGATACCTTGCCCTGGAAAAGGACAGAAGGTTCAAGCTGGTGCTGATATTCAGAAACCACGGAATCACGGCCGGAACGTCGCTTAAGCATCCGCATTCTCAGGTGATCGCCGTCCCCCTGGTCCCGGCCAGCGTGAGGCATCTGTTGGAGGAGGCCATGAAGTATTATGATGATCATGGCTCCTGCGTCTTCTGCGAAATGATGAGCGAAGAGCTGGCCTCGGGGAAGAGAATCATCATGGAGAATGAAAGATTCGTCGGCTTTCATCCTTTCGCGTCCCGGGGTCCCTTCGAAACCTGGATTGTGCCCAAGAAACATAATGCCTGTTTTGGAAGCGCGTCGGAAAAGGAAGTCAAATCCCTGGCCTCCGCCATGAGATCGGTTTTGAAAAAGATGTACGACCGACTGGGTAATCCTGATTACAATCTGATGATTCGAACCGCCCCCATCAAGGACGCTGAGGAGGACTATTATCACTGGTACGTTCAGATCCTGCCTCGTTTAACCACCCCCGCTGGCTTTGAATTGGGTTCCGGCATTTACATCAACTCCAGCCTGCCTGAAAAAACCGCCGAGTTTATGAAGAAATGAGAAGAGAGCTGGAGACGACGCCGGTGGAGAAAGAGCCAGAATCGCATCTCCCGGATCTCGCCGTCTGGATATCGACACGGAGGAAAACCAGAAGGCTCTGTTGGTCTCCGAAGATCAGGCGACGATGGAAGGGAAGCTGATCCCATGCCGAGATCAAAGTTGAGAGGCGGGGCAAGACCACTGGACTGTTCTTGGGCCCGCCGTTCTTCCCGCTGCTCCTTCCGGTTCCCTTTCCGGATCTGAGTCCGGCGGCCCACAAGCTCCTGGCGGTGGTGGGGCTGGTGATAACCTTCTGGGTGACCCAGCCTATTCCGATGCCGCTCTTTTAGGAGCAGCACTCTGCGTGATTCTGGGAGTGGGCCCGGACAACAAGTAGGCTCTGGCTCCCTCTGCCCATCCCATCTGTTCCCTTTTCATAGGAAGCTTCATCATAGCCGATGCCGTCGGATCTTTCCTGATGGGCCTGACAGCTGCCGACTCCGAGTGGGGAATCACTTTTCCGGCAATACTTCTGGGGGTCATCATGAGCGAGACCACTTCCGCTACCGCCTCTGCCAACATTGTGATACCGGTGATGATCGCCATCGCCCAGACCTCGGGGGTTAGCCCTCTGCCCCCGGCCCTAGGCGCGTGCCTGGGCGCCAGCTTCGGATTCATGTTACCCGTCTCCACCCCGCCAAACGCCATAGTCTGCAGCTCCGGGAGGATCCCCATCACCGGGATGATCAGGAACCGACTGTTTTCCGACCTCTCCGGCCCGCTTTTTTCCGGGCTGCCTTGAGGGTGCTCTGTCCGCTTCCGGGCCTGTCGTGAAGAGCTCTGTTTGATGCCGTGAGCAGGTCCGGCTGGTGGCACAACATCCCGAACCTGCCTGGTCTTCGGCATAGCGGTCACCTGACCACACTTCGAGGTAAGCAGATTACGGTTCACCATTTGGGCTGTGTTCAGGTTGGACGCGGCCAAGAACAATTCCATCTGGTGTGCTTGGGTCCGGAGGGAAAAAAATCTTGAACCTTTCCCCACGCGGGCAACGTAAGTCGAAGAGATTGCAGGTTTCGCCTAAAGACGAAATCGAGTCATCTGAAGTTGCTAAAGAAGTTAGACCGCTTTGCCGATAACTTGGATGTGTGTTTTAAGAGGTGGAATATTCGCATTTGGCACCCTTTCTTTAAAGAGAGTCCTATGATGGTCACCAGACCACAAGTTCATTGGAATGAAGAAAACTCCGTCCTCCCAATGGTTCCCTGCCGCCCGTAGGAGAAAAACCCCGAACTGAAAGTGAACTGAAAGTGAACAGATAACGGTATAATTTATGCATCAGAACGTCTCAAGATTTGGCCGTCAAAATGCCTAACTTTAAATTTTTCAAATTCTTAAGATTTTTCTTGACAATATTTTGGGGGGGGTATATATTTGTGCCCAATTGGCAACCGGGTAGCTGGTTGTATCGCTGCCTTTTACATATAGGATTATGTCTTGCTGTAGGGCAAAGTAGGAAATTGGATTTTGTCCTTCTTAAGGGTGAGCCCTTGAGGTGAGCCCTCAAAGAAAGTTAAAAGTTTTCGGAGGGGAGAGTTTTAACTTTTCTTTCTCGTTAGTTTCCGTGCATTCGGCGGATAAAGCAGACTAAGACGAAGTGCACATATTGCATGTCTCTATTTTCAGAGGAAAGGGGTGATGTATCTTTCTTGATGCTAAAGACGTTGGTTGTGAAGAAGAGGGAGTGTTTTATAAAGCAAGGACAACTCTCGAAAAGCTTTTAACGAACAATTTTTCATTACAGTGAAGGAGGTGAGTCAAAAGACAGTAACTCAAAAAAAAACAGGAAACGAAATCGACATTTCTTAGGGTTGCCAAATAGTAGAGAAT
>JBAUFO010000172.1:0-22316 GCA_049679185.1 Candidatus Zixiibacteriota bacterium | reverse complement strand
AATGAATCGTGCTAATTCCAGTTATTGGATCGCTAAGATACTTGCCAATCGCAGACGTGATAGAGCAGTGAATCATCTCTTGTGTAAGATGGGATGGATTGTCATTCGAATCTGGGAAACCGATATTTTATCAGATATCTATAGAGTCTCATACTCTCTCTCACATTTTATCTCTAAAGGTAGATTAACCAGGACGTCGTGCCTTCACGTCCTTGCTACAGCGCAACAAAAGAAGAAGTTACGGGGCACTACCTGAACACAGAAAGGCTGTCCGCCACGGCTCTATACTATACTGATTGGTCGGGGTTCTCGCAGAGCCCTGAGATTCACCTAGGAACCTGTTGGACTAGAGATCTCCGCTTTCTTTGCCTCAGTTTCCGTACGGACTAAAACGGGAAGAGTAATGGTGAAGGTGCTGCCCTCCCCTGGCTCACTTTCTACGGTTATCCCGCCTCCGTGGCGGGAGACGATGCCGTGAGCCACGCTGAGACCAATACCACGCCCTTTTTCTTCCTTGGTGGTGAAGAAGGGCTCAAAGATTCTTCTTGTGACGTCCTGGTTCATCCCCAGGCCGTTATCCGCCACCTTGATCTGGACTTTGTCATCCCGCATTCTTGTGGCGATGCTGATCTTGCCGCCGTGAGGCAGTGCATCGATTGAGTTGAAGATCATGCTGGTCATCACTTCCTTTATCTCCGGATAATTACCTTTCGGATCCGAAAGCTCTCCCAGGTCGGTCTGGATTTCGATCCCAATCCCCTTTAAGTCTGCCTCATCCTTCCATTTGGTCTTGGTAATCTCGATCGTCTCCCGAACGATGGCATTTATGTCCAGTCCTTCTAAGTCCTTGTCTTTTTCTGGCCCAGTCTGAAACGTTCTGGCAAACGCCTGAATGTGTTTGGCCGTCTTCACGCCGTCACCGGCCAGCTTCTGGGTTGCTCTCAACCATTCCAACACCTTCTGCTTCTTGGCATCGTCGGTCGTCGGCATTCCCTCCACGCCTTCTAAGATCAGCTCCATCTTGTCCAGAATGGTGGTCAACGTATCAGTGAAATCGTGCGCCATTCCACTGGCTAAGTTGCTCAACGCTCTCAGGGTACCCGGCTCCGCGAGTTGCCCCTGGTTAGCTCCCATCTCTTTGATCATGCTCCGAAGAGTCTTGGTCTGTTTTTTGAGTTTATCGTAAAGCCCTGCCCGATCGACGGCGATGGCCGCGTGCTCGGCAAACTTCGAGGCAAGTTTCAGATCGGACTCGGTGAATCTCCTCTCCCCCCCAAATGCGCTGATGTTCAAAACCCCCTTGATCTCGTTCTTTACCTTCAGGGGAAGACATAAGCCGGAAGTGATCTTCTTGTCCTTTTTCACCAGTTGGTGGAATTGGCTCTCCCTGAGGTCACCGTTCAGATACAGGGGTTCGCCGTGCTCTATCACCCAGCCGGCCACGCTTTTCCCTACTTCCACTATGGCGTCTCTTACCTGGTCGCTCTTGGGGCCCCACACCGAGACGCACCTGAGCTTACCTATCTCCGGATCCAAGAGAAAAAGCGAGCATTGCTCTCCACCTAATGTCGACAGCGCTTTGCTGGTAATGGAGTCGAAGACATCCGACAGCGTCATCTCCGAGTTGACCAGACTGGTCAAATCGTGCACCGTCTGAAATTCGTCTATCTGCCGCTCCAACATCCGGGAGGCCACCCGTTGAGCCATCAGCTGGCGTTGAAGCCTCTTGAGTGCCATCTCCTTGAGAACCACGTAGCCGATGAAGAGAAGTGAGAGGGCCACAAATCCCAGAAGCAGGAAATTGAACATGCGGGCATCGATCTGCTCTTCGTAAAGCTGCTGAAGGTCAGAATAGAAAACCACCAGCACGATAAAGGTGGCGAAGACCAAAAGCACGGTGAGCACCAAAATCCATATCTGCCAGTCCCGTCTCTGAATCCTTTTTAGCTCTTTTTCGAAGGTATCCATTTTCACGCCCAGAAGGTGAAAGAACTCATAGATAGTAATCGGCAGAAAACGTCGTAAGTTAACCGAAACGGGATGGTGCGGCTACCGCAAGAGCGCCTTGCTTTTGATTGAAGAATCAAACCGGGGAAAACACCACGACTGAGTCCGAATCGAAACCGGAGGGAGATGCACAGATGCTATTTCTTGACCAGCTGAACCGCTTCCACCAGGAGAGGTATCAGAATAAGCTGCAGAGCGATACCGGGAAGCCCGGTGATCACGGAGACCTTGATGAATGCCTCCGGCCCGTAGGGAAGCGACAAAAACAGCCCGAAGATGAACAACCCCAGGGCGAAGGCCAGCCGGCCCAGGATCATGGCAAGAAGAAGCGAGAGGATGGGAAGTTTTATGATTCTTATAAGCAGCCCGATGGAGACTCCGTAGACCGGCAGCTCCAGACTCATCAGCGGCACGGCATAGGGTGGGGGCATGCCGGTCAGCAAAAAGCTCAGGAGCGGGCATACCAGCCCCACGATCAATCCACTTACCGGACCTACAAATATCCCCGCCAAAAAGACCGGGATGTGCATGGGCGAAAATATCCTCCCTGCCAGAGCCACCTGATGGAAGACGATGGGCAGAGTTATCCCCAGGGTGATAAAAAGCGCAGTTAAGGTGATCTCCTTGTTGGTGAGCTTGATCATTTCAGTTGTCAGTTGGCAGTCCCCAGTGGCGGGTACTGCAATCTGCCAACTGGAAACTGAGGCCTGCTACCTTTCACAATTCACTTCCTTGCGCTGGCTAAGTAGAGACCGGGTTGATCAACGATTCTAACATCTTTGAGGCCAGCCTTCTCCATCATCTTCCTCATCTCAGAGTCGGTGGGAAGGCAGTCGTCCCGAACTACGCCTCCCACCTCTCTGTGATACTTCGCCAACTTCTCTTTCCCTAACGTATGCAAAACGTACAGCCTGCCGCCCTTTTTGAGAACTCGGCCCATTTCATTCAAAGCCACCCTCTTATCATTCAAGTGGGCGAACGCATCCATGCAGGTGATACAGTCAAATGTGTGGCCCTTTACGGGCAGTTTCTGCACGCACGCGTTGACCAGGCAGAAGACCTCTTTCCCCCGAGCCTCACTCGCCTCGCGGATCATCTTCCAGGAGAAATCCAGACCTACGACCGTTCCCTCTTCTCCCACCTTTCGCACAAGATGAGGAAGCAGAACGCCGCCACCGGTCCCCACATCCAGGACCCATTCCGTCGGTTTCAGATCGAATCTCTCCACCAGTTTGCGAATCTCTGATTCGTCATCCTGATGGCACCGATCATCCCAGCCGCGTGCTTCTTTGTCGAAGAAGTCTCTTTTGGATAAGTGGTTCATAGGGTTACCGTCGTTTGCGCCTCGGTCAGCACCCTGACGATCTCCGGCATATTGGTCACCTTTCCTGCCTCTATCTGACCGGCCAGACCGTAGAAATTGATACAGGTGCCGCAGCAGATTATCTCTACTCCCAGGTTCTCAAGGGAGTGCAGGCTTTCCATAACCTCCGATCCTTTGGCTGCCAGCCTCACCGCTGAGTTATACAACACTATCATCCTGGGCTTAAGCTCTGCTGTTATCAACTTGGCCAGGAGATTCCTCATCAGCATCGTGCCCAACTCCTCGTCCCCCCGTCCCATCTTATCGCTGTTTATCACAATCACCTTGTCCATTGCGAAACTCCTTTCTTGCATTCCGCAAATATATAATGCCAGCAAGGGTCTGTAAAGGAATTTAAAAGAATCCCTCCCGCCGGATGGCGGGAGGGATGGAAAGATATCAGATCAGCAGGAGTCGGGCGGAGCAGGCCCGCCTTTGTACAGGTAGTTGATCAGGAAGATCACGTCGTCAATATTCGTTATCCCATCGCAGGTGACGTCGCCGGTCTCTGGCGGATCAGGAGCTTCTCCTCCTCTGTAGAGATAATTGATCAAGAACACCACGTCCGCAATGTTGATTATTCCGTCCCGGGTGGGATCGCCCATGACGTAGCCGATGGTATACGCCTCGCTGACCAATGTAGCCAGGCACATCTTCACCACCTCTTTCATGTAGGTAAAGTCCAGGCTGTCGATCACGTCGGTGTTCTTATGCCACCCGCCATAGAAGAAATCACCTTCGGCAGCAAAAACCGCGTGGTGTCCCCACTGGTAAAAGGAGTAATGATCGCTGCCCGAGGATTGACCGCCGTAAGAGGGAATCAGATAAGTATAGGTGTTGGCCATGTCCATCATCAGGGTGACAAAATAGACGGCGCTTGAATGGGCGTAGATTACCACGTCCTGGTAGGAGTCGACGCTGTGAGCGATCATGTCGGCGTTCATCATGAAATGTGGGTCCACGTAATGATAGTAGAGCCATTCAGCGAAATACCAACTGCCGATGAGACCCTGCTCCTCCTGAGCGAAGGGCACGAAGATCACCGTGACAGGTAATGGATTCGCAGCTACGATCCTGGCCATCTCCAGAGTGGCTACCGTTCCGGTACCATTATCGTCTGCGCCCGGAGCCCAGACGTACGGGTTGGTGCCTGCTCCGTATACCACCGAATCGTAGTGGCCGCCGACCACAATCACCTTGTCCGGTTGGGCCGTCCCCAGCACGGTTGCCACCACGTTCCACTGGTGCACGTCGTCGATGTAGTGATGAAGCCACAGGCTGTCGATGCCGAAGCTGGCGAATTTGTCAAATAGCCAGTCTCTGGCTCTGAGCACGGAATCGGTATAGGTATACCGTGTCTGGAAATTCTGCAGCCGCAAAGTCCATTCATAAAGTGAATCCTGGTCGATCTGTGAAAGGTAAAAGTCGATGTCCGGATCGTAGGAGCGTCCTTTTGGCGAGATCTCCTCGGTCGATCTGTATTGCAAGGGGAGCGGACGCCGAAAGACCTTGGCAATGTAATAACCCTTGGCAGCCACCGATCTGGCGTTTTCATCGGAGATCTTCATAAAATGCGCCTTCTCGGCACTGACCAGAACCTGGCCGTACTCGGTCAGATCGATCTTTTCACTTGCCGGACTCTCGGAGACCAGATAGTAGCTCTCTGTCCACGGCTCCTCATCCACAATCTCATAACTCAAGCCAGCATCTTGCAGCACACTCAGGCCAGATTTCTCAAATTCGGCTATCACCAGCTCCTCACCCGCGAATTCACTGGTCATCTTATGATATACCGCGACATCCAATCGAGTCGCCGTTTGATAGTCGCCCTCATCTGCCAGTCTAAGCTTTATCAAGACCGGCGCCCCATAGGCCAAGGGGAATGCCCAGATCAGCACCATGGCGAATACTAGCAGAAAAGGGATTATTCTGTAGGGTCGCATAGAAGCTCCTTCAGAAAGTTTTAAGTTAAGAGCAAGACTATTTTTCAAGCAAAACCAACCCCAGTCGCCCGTGGAGGTTCGAAAGAGGCGAAGCCTCCTCTCGGGCAGACTGACCTTTACCATATCAATATACCACAAGACTCGAATTTGTAAAGATCAAATTTCACCCAAAAAGGGAAGATGTCGAGCAGACGTGATTTTGGACGGAGGAAGAATCTGGGCTCTCCTGTGGTCGTATCTGTTGGAGCAGCAACCCGTTGGAGCTTCAGATGACCTCGTACCTCTTACCTATCTTGGTGAATGCCTCGATGGCCCCATCCAGGTGGAGTCTTTGATGGGAAAGGTAATTCGACCGTTTAGTAGGGCTTAACCACAAGCTCGATTGGACTAAAGTCCGTACATTGCCACAATCTCTTTTTTCTTCTTCCCCAGGATATCGTATTTCTTGCCGATCTTGGTGAAGGCAGAGATGGCCTTATCCAGATGCTCCTTCTCGTGATCTGCCGAGATCTGCACTCGTATGCGGGCTTGACCCCGGGCCACCACCGGATAGAAGAATCCGATGACGAATATCCCCTCGTAGTAGAGGTCCGTGGCAAAATCTTGAGCTAATTTGGCGTTATACAGCATGATGGGGACGATGGGATGAATACCCTCTTTGATATCAAAGCCCGCCTCGGTCATCTTCTTTCTGAAATACAGGGTGTTTTTTTCGAGCTTATCCCGCCTGTCTGTGGTTTTCGAGATGAGGTCTAAAACCGTATTGGCGGCGGCGACAATTACTGGAGCTACGGTGTTTGAGAAGAGATATGGTCTGCCCCGCTGCCTGAGCATCTCCACGATCTCCTTTCGACCACTAACACAACCACCCGAAGCCCCTCCCAAAGCCTTACCTAAAGTGGTGGTAATAACGTCTATCTTGCCCACCACCCCGCACAGCTCGTGTGTTCCTCTCCCGGTTTTTCCAACAAACCCGGTGGCGTGAGAATCGTCCACCAAAACCATAGCATCGTATTTTTCCGCCAGCGCACAGATTTCGTCCAGTTTGGCAATATCTCCATCCATGGAAAAGGCCCCATCGGTGACGATCATGCGAAACCGGGCGCCCTCCGCCTCTTTCAGCTTCTCCTCCAGATGTGCCATGTCTGAATGCTTATAATTATATTGCTGGGCATTGCACAGCTTCATGCCATCCACGATGGAGGCGTGAACCAGCCTGTCGGCAATGATGGCATCATCCTTCCCCAACAGCACTTCAAAGACTGCGGCGTTGGCATCCATACAGGAGGGAAAGAGGATGGTGTCTTCGGTGCTTAAGAATTTGGTTAACTTTCTCTCCAGTTCGCGATGAATATCCTGGGTCCCGCAAATGAACCTCACCGATGACATCCCGTAACCTCGATCATCCAGTCCCTTTCTAGCCGCCTCCATAACCTCAGGATGACTGGAGAGTCCCAGATAGTTGTTGGCACAGAAATTGACGACGTCCTGGGTGGCCGACCCTTCAGGATACTCCACTTTTACGTCCGCCCCTTGAGGAGTGTGGATATAGCGTTCTTCCTTGTAGAGACCGCCATCCCTGATGGTTTTTAATTCATTCTGATAGAATTCTTTCGCTTTACCATAAGCCATAATTACCTCCTACTAATTCTTTAGCTCACCCCTCTGGTTGGTATCGGACGTCACGGACGAGACGTCCGTTCTCCCCCCCTTTTTGGCGGGGGATCAGGACAAGTCCGTACGAACAGGGGACGGTTAACTTATGTCTTAAACTCGTTGATTACTTCAATTATCTTGTTCACCGTCTCGAAGTTCTCCACCGTCCCCTTCTCATCCGGGATCTTGACTCCGAGTTTCTTGCCTATAAATGCCACCAGGGATACGACGGAGAGCGAATCGATCAATCCCGAGGATATCAGAGGCGTGTTCTCCTCGATCTCCTCGTCCGGGTCTTCCACGAATTCCTTCTTGATGTACTCAATCAGCTCCTCTTTCACTTAAGTCCTCCTGTTCTGGTTTTCAAGAACTTACAGAATTATCGAAATCAAAACAAAATCCCACAAGGCTGGTGGATCAATCGTTTTCGAGTGTCGAAAGATCACCCACTGGTTCTCCTCTCTCCTGGGCGCGCAGAACTCTTCTCATGATCTTTCCGCTTCGCGTCTTGGGCAAGGAGTCCACAAATTCGATCTCCTGGGGCATGGCGATGGATGACAACTTCTTGCGAATGAAGTTCATGATCTCAAGTCCCAGATCATCACTTGGCTCAAATCCGGGCTTCAATGCCACAAAAGCTTTAACCACCTCCATATTCATTGCATCCGGCTTTCCTATGGCGGCAGACTCTGCCACGGCCTCATGTTCCAAAAGTACGGACTCTATCTCAAAAGGGCCAACCAGGTGTCCGGCAACGTTGATCACGTCATCATCCCGTCCCATAAACCAGAAATATCCCTCCTCATCGATGCTTGACCTGTCGCCGGTTATGTACCATCCGTTCTTGAATTTGCTCTCATAGCCACTCTCATTGTTCCAGTAGGTGCGGAATATGGAGGGCCAGGGTGGCTTGAGCGCCAGGAGTCCGGGTTTGTCTTTTTCGGCAATGGGTTCGAATTCGTGGCTCAAAACAGCGGCCGTTACGCCGGGAAAGGCTTTGCCCATAGACCCCGGCTTGATCTTCATCCCGGGGTAATTCGAAACCAGGATACACCCGGTCTCTGTCTGCCACCAGGTGTCATGGAAGGGTAAGCCGTAGACTTCCTCAGACCAGATTACAGCTTCCGGGTTCAGTGGTTCACCCACAGAGCACAGGTGTCGGAGGGACGAAAGATCAAACTTCTTAACGATCTCCCTGCCCGCTTTCATAAGCATCCGAATGGCGGTGGGGGCGGAATACCAGACTGTTATCTTATGTTTCTGGATGAATTCATACCATTTGGCCGGAACAAAGCCTCCATCCAGCACCACCTGGGTTATGCCCAGACTCCAGGGCCCGATGATTCCGTAGGAGGTGCCGGTAACCCATCCCGGATCGGCGGTACACCAGTAGATATCGTCCGGCGTTAAATCTAAAACCCATTTGGTGGTCAGGTATTGAGAGAAAATGGAGTTGTGGACGTGCAAGGCTCCTTTGGGCTGACCCGTGGTGCCGGACGTGTAGTGAAGCACCGACGGCGTCTCCGGAGTGGAGGGAAAGCATTTGAAGGAGTCAACCCGGGGGGCTTTGCTGTAGGAAAACGCCATCTCCCGTTCTTTGACGGGAATGCTCTCATCCTCCGACATGATCACAACGTGCTTTAGGTGCGGGAGTTTATCTTTTATCTTTCTGATTCTGGGCACAAGCTTTCTGGTGGTCAGGACGGCCGAGGCGCCGCTGCTTTCGAATCTGGTGAGGAGCGATTCCTCTCCAAAGGCGGAGAAGAGAGGCATGGCGATTCCGCCCATCTTCAGGATTCCCAGGAAGGCAAAGTAGAGCTCGGGTATCTTGTCCATGAAGATGACGACGCGCTCGCCCTCCTTAAGCCCCAGCTTCTCCTTTAACAGGTAGGCAAACGAATTCGAGTGAATCCTCAAATCGTTGAAGGTGAACCTCTTCTGCTCTCCGGTGAAGCCTTCCCAGATCAAGGCTAACTTATCGCCCAGACCCAGCTCGCAGTTTCTGTCCGAGCAGTAATACCCGATATTGATGGGCTGACCTTCCTTGTACGAAAGCTCCCTCTTGGCAACCGACCAATCGAAATCCTTAACTCTTTCTTCGTATGAACCGATGTTGCTCATCGCAAAAAGCTCCTTCGTTGTTCTCCCTTTGACTGGACTATTCTTAAATCGCAATCTCTGACGTTGCTCGAAAACTGTAAAAAAAGATCAGACCGGTCAACGGATTGAACAGATGCAGCGGATGAAATCCGTTTAATCCGTTACATCCGTTGACAGCTCTTCTTGGTGGTGGATACTCTCGTCCGATGCCCTTATCGTTGGCGTCACGGCCGAGACCCCCGTTACGAACAGGGGATGGGATAATTGCAAAGGTCCCTAAGTGCGGTCCAATGCAGGATAGAACAATACCTCCGACGCATCATAGTTCTTGATTGCTACGTAATCGACGGAACGGCCATACCTGGACAGCACGTCGCGGGCTACATCAATGAAATCTTGCCTTTCAAGATACGCCAAAACGCGAAGCCTTCTGCTGTAAAAGGCAATCATCCTCTTAGTGCAGTGAAACAGTCTTTGAGTATTGGTGAGTTGTTCAAAAACTCTCCGATTCTCCTCTTTAATCTTGATCAGACAGTTGTTGAGGAGCATCATCCTGGCCTCTTCGCGATCGCCGCTAAGCAGTTTCCCGTTTTCGATATCCTTTTCCATCATTGTTGTTTTCAGTTCTACGGCAAACTTCTCACCACCTCGGTTTGCCGTAAAATCCGCAAGTCTTTGTTGCTTGCCATTCGGAGAAGAGGCCACGAACGGTCTTCCTATGCTCTTGAAGCTGTAATCGTCTAAGTCCAAAACAAACAGCGGCTCGGCTAGAATGTTGTGGATCTTCTCTGTGTCGTCTGTCAATAACTCATCCTGAAACCCAAACATTCGTCTGAACTCCTCCTTACGAACGTTCAGAATTCGCATTGCGCGTTGTAGTTTATCCTCCAGTTCCTGGGCTTTCGGAGATATGCTACTATTCTTGAGCAAGGTGTCAATCAGAGGAAAATCTGTTAGATCGATTGTGGCCGATTTCGAAAAAGCCCAGTGAATGTACTTCTCAAAGCAGAATTTCAGAAAAGGATGTCTCTCTAAGACCTTTTCCACCGTCTGAACCTTAGAGTCCGTATAGCTTTTCTGCTCTACCAAAAGGAAGGTCCTCCCGACGTCAGCACGCTTCGGGCAAGAATACGACTTTGCCTACCTCTTTCTTGGAAGATACCACCGCCTCCATGCCTTGGTGGAAATCCTTCAGCGGCATCTTGTGAGTAATTACCGGTGAGATATCGACCTTCTTGTACTTCAACAGGTTGCTCAACTGAAACCAGGTGTCGAACATCAATCTGCCGTTTATGCCGATGATATTGGCACCCTTAAAGATCACGCCATCGGCCAGATCAAATTCTATCTTGGAGGAGGGAATGCCGAAGGCGGTGAAAGTTCCCCCCTTTTTTAAGATCTTGAAGCCATTATCAATCGCCCCTTGCACTCCGGTCATCTCCAGGACCACGTCCACTCCTTCGCCTGAGGTGGCGTCCATGATCTCTTTCACCGGATCGTGGGTGAGTATGCTCAAGGCTACGTCCGCACCCATCTTCTTCAACAGGTCGACCCGGTAGGGGAACTCTCCCACGGCAAAAATGTGAGCAGCCCCTACGGCTCTGGCAATCCCGGTTGCAAAGCAGGCGATGGGGCCATCGCCCATGATGGCGATGATCTTGGCAGAGACCTGGCTTTCCATAACGGTATAAGTGGCGTTGCCAAAAGGCTCCTGCACCGAGGCAGTCTCCGGGGAGATGTTTCTGTCGTTCTTCCAGGCGCATACTTCCGGAATAGCCACATATTCGGCAAAGCAGCCATCGATATCCACCCCTAAAATCTTTAAGTTTTGGCAAATATGTTGTTTCCCGGTCAAGCATTGAAAGCAGTGCCCGCAAGGGATATGTGTCTCGGCTGAGATATAATCGCCCACTTCGATTCTTCTCACCAAGTCGCCCACCTGCACCACGTCCCCGGCGCACTCATGCCCGAAGATCATGGGTGGTTTGATCCGGCCCGCAGCCCACTCATCCCAGTTGTAGATGTGAGCGTCGGTTCCGCATATGGAGGTGGCTTTCACCTTCACCAGCACCTCGTCCGGCTTGATCTTTGGGATGTCAACCATCTCCAGTTCAGCGCCGGGGGCCCTCTCCTTTTTCATAACTGCAAGCATCTTGTCAGACATGGGTTCTTTCCTTCCCTGTTGGCCAAAAGCAAAAAAGCAGAGCCTTTTTTTAAGTCAGCTCTGCTTCACTCAATCCCATCACAAGTGGTAGTTCTCGTCGGTATTCCAGTCGTGTGTTCCGCCCCGCTTGTCTCTCTTCGATAGGACATTCTACCCTGCCGTGACCTGAATGGATTCTCCTTCTCGTCTTAGTCGAAAATATCAAATCACGGGGGCTTTGTCAAGCGAAATGGAGCGCTGGTGCCCGCCCTGTCTCCCTACGCCCCTTGTCACGTTGTTGTTGTGGGGTATCCTTCAGAGTGAACCCCTAATGGGGAGAGCAATTTGACTATTGTACTTGGACCTACGTGCTTCCGTTTTGGTTTAGCTTTCTTCTATTCACTGCCACAGCTTTTTCAGAGATATTGCCAAGATGTTACGTTGCGACTCTCCGGGTGAATAACGAGGATAATATTCCCATATCTCGACAGTTCCCCAGGTATACCGATATACCAAGTCAAGTGATAGTCCCAGGGTAGAAGATTCGTAACCTACTCCGAATGTCAGGATATTACGCCATCCTTTTCTGCTTTCATCATGAATTGGAATCTCTCGAATTTCTTTCCTAATATATCCTCCTCTGAATGCAATACATTGTCTTGGGAGTATTTCTAATCCCAGATTAATGGACTCTTTCTTCAGGCGATGGTTTTGAAAGATGCTTCTGTCTCGAGCAGTATCTTTGAAGTGATATTCTATTCCAATCACCACCTTTTTTCTTAATTTATAGACTCCGCCCAGGCCTAAGTGTCTGATCATAAAGTCATAGTCTGGAAAACGAAAGAAATCGTAAAAAGGGTCGAAAAAACTCACAAACAGATCATTGTCATTATAATATACCCCGACACTAAAGCTTGGAGAGAATTTATATATTCCTCGTAACTTCAAGAATGTTGAGTAATATTCATTACGTTCTCTATAAGCCCAGTCATAATACTCACCCCATCCAAACCCCATCTTTCTATAAGCCAACACGGTTTCAATGCCCATTTTTAGATGCTCTTCTATGTGCAGAAAGCTGTGTAAAGTAAATTCCAAGGAACGCAGTTCGGTAAGATCATAGAAATCCTCGCTAGGATTAAATTTCTCATAACCCAAAGCGCCACCTATCTGGATCAAATCTGATAATTCGTTGGCCAAACCTATCTTGGCGCTAAAATCTTCTGCATTGCCTTTATAACTATTCTCATATTCGGAATAGTTTGAACTCAACCCCAAAGAAACGTTTTGAGCTAGGTTCTTGCTTAGGAATAAAGAGAAATTAGATGTTTCGATTTCGAATTCGTAGATTTGGCCTTCAATAGCTCTCTCGCAATAACCTGCTTCGAAACCTAACGCAAAGTTATCCGTTTCCCGTATAGCTCCGGAGACTCCGTTACTAAGTATACCTGCCTCCGTCACAAAAAAGCGCCCATAGGGATATGGGTATGGAATTGAAGAAAAACGCCTGGGTTTTTCTGCACTGTAAAGAAAATCCCCCCTTATTACTGAACCACTCTCGTCGCCCAAAAGCCCGGCCGGGTTGCGGCCGAAATCCCACAGGTTGATCATGTTGGATTCGTCCTCGATCACAATAGACAAATCCCCCATGCCGGATAGCCTGCTCCTGGTAGCGTCAGCGGAAGAAACAAGACAGAGACTCAGAAAGAGGCAAAGGGCAGGCACTGATATCAAGGTTTTGCTTCGCATCTTGACCTCGATTTGTTGAGTTGGATCCTCCGTTTAATCTGTTCCCTATTGGCTCCGGTTCTGCATGACCTTGAAAGCGGAGGTGTTGTATAATGCCGGAAGAAAGAAGTCCGGGATGACCTCATAAAAGCTCTTGTTTCTCGGACCCCTCAATCCCAAAATCGCTTCTTAACGGAGACTGAGAAGATCCGGGTTCGTGAGGCTACGTCCCAATTATAGAACCAATCTTTGTATTTTTCCAGAATATATCGATATGAAAGCTCAAAGATCAGATCAGATTCCAGGGGCTCAAATCCCAACCCTAAGGTCAGTGAGTTCTCCCAACTGTTTCTTCGCTCCAGTCGGTTGGGTTTCCAGACAACGGTGGAATTGATGTACCCTGCCCTGAAGAACAGGGCCTCGGAGAGCCGTGTCTCCACACCGGCATGGATGGAGTGAGTCCTCAGGTTCCAGGCATAATACATGTTATAGCGAGGTTGAGGGTAGTCAGTGTAGTGATACTCGATCCCGGTCAATATATGCTTACTGAGTCTTAAAGCAAATCCGCCTCCCAATTCTCTGGTGGACGTAGAATCACGTATCGAAGAATAGTACGAATAGACCGGATCATGGTCCTCAATATGGGAATCCCCATCCGAGAAGTAGACTCCCAGGCGGAGTCTGGTCCACGGACGGTATAGGGCGCGCAACCTGAGGCAATATCGGTGTTCTTTTTCCTCATACCTCCCATCGTTGTTTACCAATTTCAGCATCCACTCTGTTGCCAGCTTGATCTTACCTTCGACCTCAACCACACTCTGCCCCGAGACCCAAACGATTCGGGAAGTAGACGAAGTGTTGAAATGAACTCCATAATAGTTCCCCGTCGTCTCAACACGCTTGTATCCTGCGGTTGCACCGAGAATAAACCCGGGCGAGAACCTGCTTCTCACCCCGACCTCCGCCTGAACGTCCTCTATGCTCTCTCTAGTCCAGGAGCCCTCTGCCCGTGCGTATTCGAAGTCGCAGCTTAGATATCTCATGCCGGCCCCGCAGGAGGTCCGCGAGTTGATGCTCTTGCTCGCCACCAACTCGAAGTTGGGGCGTTCAATCTGATTCCTATCGTGTTCGAAGTCAGTTTGCCGGAGGAGGTAGTCCCCTCCCAAACCTACGGCAAAGTCACCCTCTCTGCGGAGACTCATAGAGCCCCAGGTGTCGTAAAGGTCCCCGTTCGCCTGGAATTTGAAGCGAGGGAGGTAGGGAACACCCTGGTAGTAGTACAGAGGGTGGTCGTAGAAGGGCAGCGAGTCTATTTGGTGGGCCTCCCACACAAAATCGCTTCGCAGAACCGAGCCTCTTTCGTCGTACAGGAATGCGGCCGGGTTGCGAGCAAAATCCCACAGGTTGATCATATTGGATTCATCCTCGATCACGATGGACAAATCCCCCATGGCGGATAACCGACTTCTGGTGGCGAATGCTTGTGAATAGAAAAACAGAAAAAGAATGGTGAGAACAATCCAGGCGGAAAAGAGGATTCTCGGTCGCATCTCCACCCCCAATCTCTCAGGGTTAGGCTTTGTGCGCCAGCACGACTCTTTCTATCCCCCCCAGGTCCTTCTTTATCCCCGCATCTTTGAACTCTTTCCGATCTCGCATCAGATCGGCAACCCGACCCGCCTGACCCAGCCCCACCTCCAGTATCAATATGCCATTTGTTTTTAGGAAATCAACCGAATTATCGATTATCTTGCTGTGAAACGACATTCCTTCTTCGTCTGTTTTCAGCGCGAGGATCGGCTCATAGTCCCTCACCTCTTTGGGGAGATGGTCGAATTCCTCCTGGCTGACATAAGGTGGATTCGAGGCCACGCAGTCAACCAGGCCCTCAAGCTTTCGATCCTTCAGGGGCTCGAACAGATCACCACAAAGAAAGTCAATCTGATCCTCCACTCCATTTCTCCTGGCGTTCTCTTCGGCCACCTTCAAGGCACCAGGCGAGATGTCGGTGGCAAACACAGATGAGCCGGCCAGATTCTTGGCCAGGCTGATGGCGATCGCCCCTGACCCTGTGCCCAGGTCAACGATCTTAGGCCGGGGGCAATCCTTCAGTAGCTCAATGACCGTCTCCACCAGGGTCTCCGTCTCCGGCCGAGGAATCAGAACGTTTTCGTTCACCTCAAACTCCAAACCGAAGAATTCCGTGCTTCCGATTATATATTGAAGCGGCTTTCCGGAGACTCTCTCCCGGATGAACTCATTGAATTTGTCTATTTGCTGGCGAGTTAAGATGCGGTCGCGGTCTAAGTAGAGTTCTATCTTTTTCGTATTAAGAATCGCCCCTAACAAAAGCTCCGCATTGTTGCGGGGGCGGTCAATCCCTTCCACTCGTAGCTTGGATACTGCCCGATTTAATATGTCAAGACAAGAATTGCTCATAGGAAGATCGAGAGACGAGATCCTGCAAACCCCTTTCTGCTTCTCCAAGACGATCTAAGGTCAGACCCGGGGTGGAACAGCCTCTGCGGGGGAATCCACAAAGCCGGTTTCTCACCTTAGAGCCCACCTTCCCACAATCTGACGCTTCTGAGAAAGATCTCTTGGCTAGGATGCTAGGCAAGAACGAAAACGCCAGACTGACCAGGCCAAATACCTTCAGGAACTTCCTGCGAGTAAACATGGTGATCCTCGGTTTGTTTGTCGGTCAGCGGATGCAGCGGATTAAACAGATTCCATCCGTTACATCCGTTAAATCCGTTGACAGTTACGTTGACCATCCCATTCCTTCACCTTTGTTGGCGGAAGGATTCTCTTATACTCCAATTTCTTCGCTCCGAAGTTTATCAACAAGCCAACTTCGCTGCCTGTGGCTTTCAGATACGAGATCAACTGAGCTTCGTGAGTCGAATCCAAGTGCGATAGAGATTTTATTTCCACCACCACCTTGCCATCAACCAAAAAATCAAGAATCTGCAGTCCTATCATCTCTCCCTTGAATTTCACCTCAACGGTCTTCTGGGGTTCAAACTCAAGCTTACGATTTCTTAGTTCAATCTCTAAAGCCTTCTGATATATCTCCTCCTTGTAACCAGGTCCTACCTGTGAATGAACTTCCATGGCGGCGCCGATGATCTCATAGGTCAAATCTTGATGGGGAATCTGCTCTGTCATAACGTTGCGCAAAGCTGTCAACGGATGAAGCGGATTAAACAGATTTTTTCCGTTGCATCCGTTAAATCCGTTGACAGTGTTTTTGCCTTTCCAAATCCAATCGGTCAGCGGACTCGTCCTGCACTTCGTCCTGAGACTCAGTGTCGAAGGAAGGGCTCTGCCCGAAGGATTCAGCCGATTAAACGGATCAAACCGATTGTATCCGTTACATCCGTTTAATCCGTTGACCGTTTTGCTCTCCTATCCTCCTATGAACGTAAAGTCGTTTATCTTCATGGCCGGCACGTACATCACCACGCTGAATTGAGGGCAGAGCTTCCTTTCCCTGCTCATAAACTCCACGTTGGAGAAGGCTTCCAGGATGCTCTGGCCGATGCGCATATTCGAGACGGCCGATTTTATCTCTCCGTTTTCAACTAGGAAAGTCCCGTCCCTGGTGGTCCCGGTCACCTGCGTCTTCATGGGATTCATGTAGTTGATGTACCAGAAGTGGGTGATCAGGATTCCCTTCTCGGTCGAAGCGATCATCTCCTCGGTGCTGGATTCTCCGGCGGACATGACCATATTCTTGGGGTACGGCCCAAAGGTGTTGTTGGGCGGAAGCGCGTGCCCCGTGGATTCGGTCCCTCCCTTGTTGGCATAGTAGGAGTTGTAAACCACGCCCTTAGCTATACCGTTTTCGATCAAGGATACCCTCTTCTTGGGCACGCCCTCGTAGTCAAAGGGCAGGGCGTTCATGGAGGGGTGGAAAGGATCTTCGGCAACGCTGATCTTATCGCTGGTGATCTTCTGTCCCATGTTCCTGGCCATGAAACTTCGCCCCTGAAGAAAACCCTTGGCCCCGAAGCCCAGAAATCCGAGAAACAGCAGGAGAGATGCCACCGCCGCTTCTTCCAAGATAACGGTGTACTTGCCCGGGGGCAGATCGATCGGGTCTTTGGCCAGGACGGCCTTTAGATTCGCCGTGCGGGTGATGCTCTCCACGTCGATCTTGCCCACGTCCCGGTCGTACCCTTGAGCCCAGCCCGAGAACGCATCCCCTGCGCTGCAGGTGAGGGAGAAATGCGCCTTGGTCTCCTCAAAGAACTGTCGTGTCCCCAGCGAATTCACCACGGCCGTTAAGTTGGTCTCGGTCTGATAAGCCCCGGTGCCCGACAGTCCCTGGTCCTTGCACCTATTGACCACCTTCTCTATGTCCTTTGCTCTTGCCAGAGGGGAATACTCGGAGGTTTTCTTAGAGAACCCTTTCACCTCCGGCGCTGGTGATGAAAAGGGAAGGGAGACGAAATCCGGGTCTTCCATCTGATAACCGGCGATCTCCGCGGCGATTCTCACAACCTGCCTGATGGATTCATCGTCGATCCGGTTGGTGACCGCCACCCCAATCTTCTTACCCAGAATCGTTCTTGCCATGACCGTATGATCCAGTCGGAAGATATTCTGGCGAATCACGTTCTCAGCAAGCTGGGTGAATGAAAATTTCTCCCCCATCAAGAGCAATTCGATCTGGTCGGCTTCTGAGAATTTAAGCCCCTTCTCCAGAATCTCAAATGCCTTCTCTTTCTCCATCATTTTTGGATTCTCTCCTAAGAACGCTTATTTGATCAGCTGCCCACCTTGACATTTCTGACTCTAATCGGTGAGGCGCCCTGGCTGGTGGGCATGTTCTGTGCCGGTTGGCCCTTGCCGCAGTTGGGAGTGCCCCAGATTTCCCACTGTTCCTGGTTGCCAATGGCTTCGCAGGAATTCCAGAACTCCGTGCTGTTTCCAGAGTAGGATGGACTTTTAATCATATCGCCCAACTTGCCGTTTTTGATCTCCCACCCGATCTCGCAGCCCATCTGAAAGCTCTCCCGGAAATCGTCGATGGACCAGGTGCGAACGGTCTGCATGTAGATTCCGTCGTCCACCTCGGAGATCATCTGCTCTAAGCTTTTGTCCCCGGGCAAGAGATTGGTGTTAGTCATCCGGACTATGGGAACGTTGGCCCAGTCTGACGCCCGCATACAGCCGTTGCTGGACGTGCCTACCTTGGGCGCGGTGTCACGGGAGGAGAGATAGCCTACCAGAATGCCATCTTTGATCAGAAAGCTCCTGGCCGCCTTCACTCCCTCGTCATCGTAACCGAAGGTCCCAAGTCCAAAGGGCGCTGTGGAATCGTTCACCACGTTCACTATCTCCGAACCGTATTTGAGGCTATTTAGCTTATCCGGCGTGGCGAAGCTGGTTCCGGAGAAGTTCCTTTCTGCCCCGAACACCCTATCCAGCTCCAGGGCATGCCCGATCGATTCATGGATCTGAAGTGATACCTGCGGCCCGTCCAGGATTATGGTGGTGTTCGTGGAGGGGCATTCCTTGGCGGAGAGAACTGCCACCGCCTCCCCGGCGATTCTTACCGCATTCTTCTCAAAATCTAATTCCCTGATGAGTTCGTATCCCTTTGTCTGGTGTTGCCCGCTGGAATTGGGATAAGACCTTGTTCCCATCTGCCTGTGGCTCTGTATGGCGGTGGCGGAGATTCCGGCCCCGCTCTGAATTATCAACTGCTGAATTATCGATCCCTCCGAGCTGGCGAAAAGCTTGTTTCTCTTTATGAAAGTCATCATGCACTCGGTTTGGTTGACGCCGGATATGCTTGCCATGAGGCCGTCTAAGAACAGTAGATAATCAAGTTTCTCCTTCAGCGGTATCGAAAAGGGATCTGTGACGATGGGGGTCTGGTAAGAATCTACGATTCTCTCGGTGGGAGCGAGAGCAATGTGCTCTTCTCTCACCCGCGAACTGGCCCGGGCCAGCTCCACAGCCTGCCGGCTTACCTCCTTGACGCTCTGTTCGTTTACGTCGGCGCTGGCAGCGAACCCCCAGGCGCCGTCCACCATCACCCTGACTCCCAAGCCGAAGTCCGTCGATTTTTCGATCAACTCCGCCGTCCCCTTGCTGACGCTTAAGTTCTCCTCTTCGATCTCCTCGATTCGCACGTCCGCGTAGCTGGCCCCCTTGTCCTCGGTCAGGGATAGGGCCAAATCGGCTAAGCTTTTGTATTCCTCCATATCGCTTTTTCCTCTCCTTTACATCATACGCTGTGGGGAATGGCAAGTATGACCACGGTTGCCACGAAGGAGACAATCACCAGAGTGGAATAAACCCTATGGGAGACAAGATTCTTCTTCTCACCCTTTCCCCACAGGGTTCCCTTAACCATGAACAAGGTCACCAGCCAAAACAGAAGCATGATCTGCGATTTGTTGTCGGTCACGTCCCTCCCGAAGGGAAACGCCTCCCACAGCACGCCGAAGGCAAAGTAGTTCATGGCCCATCCGAAGGGGAAGAATCCCAAAAACAGAAGGAAAACAGTGACCCCGCACAATTTGACCGATTTCTTGAGGGTACCTGTTCCTCTCTTCAGGTCTATGGCCGAGAAGACCGTCAGGATTGCGAAGAAGATCGCGGCGAAAATGCAAAGGACGTGCGGAATGACGATATAAGCCGGAACGACACCTTCGAACTTGAGACGGATCGGCTTCACCTCGCCTGAGCTTTTCTGCGGAAGTGTGACTGTAACCGCGCCTTCCTCATCGATTCTCGAAGCCTCCAGATAGTACCAGGCCTTAACGGCCTTGGGGTGCCACGGTATGGATGCGCTGAAAATCTTTTCCTCTCCGGTCACCGGTAGCATCTCCACGGAAGTATATTCTCCCTCTTCCCCGATCTTGTAGACCAGCCTCACCTCCGAGTCTCCCTCCACCCGGGCTGATATCACCGGAATCTCGTCCCCTACCTGCTTGGGCACCGTGTTGTGCTGAATCGAAATGCCGTGCTGCTGGACCGTCTCATGGACCGAACGCACGGCGGCGGTCTTTCTGCTGAAAATCAGGAAAATGATGGTGAGGAGAAAGGCAAGTCCGATTTTCCAAAACTTCATTTGATTCCGCTCTTTTGATTTGTCATCTTCTGATCCGAAAGTCCGATTCGCGAGTTTCCTAATCTCTGTTCCTGGTCCTTGGCCTTCAGAGTCTGTACAAACTCGTCGATTTCACCGGTTAAGATGTCCTCCAGCCTGTACAAAGTCAAGCCGATTCTATGGTCGGTCACACGCCCCTGGGGGAAGTTGTAGGTGCGGATCTTCTCCGACCTGTCCCCGTGACCCACCATGGTCTTCCGTTCCCGAGCGATCTTGGCTGTCTGTTCTGCGGCCACCTTATCCAGAAGCCGTGCCTTCAAGACCTTCATGGCCTTGTTCTTGTTCTTCAATTGGGATTTTTCATCCTGGCAGGTGACGACCGTATTCGTGGGCAGATGGGTGACCCTCACCGCCGAGTCGGTGGTATTCACCGACTGCCCTCCCGGACCTGATGATCGGAACACGTCAACTTTCAAATCTTCCGGCTTGATATCCATCTCCACGTCCTCAGCCTCCGGCAGGACGGCCACTGAGGCGGCGGAGGTATGGATTCTTCCCGAGGCCTCGGTAGCCGGCACCCTCTGCACCCGGTGAACGCCGCTTTCGTATTTTAGCTTGCCGTATACATCTTTACCTTCCACTAAGAAGATGATCTCCTTGAATCCCCCTATTCCCGTAGGATGGGAGTTCATCACGTCCGTTTTCCAGCGGTTCTTCTCCGCGTATTTAGAATACATCCGGTAAAGATTGGCGACAAAGAGCGCGGCTTCCTCCCCTCCCGTGCCGGCCCTGATCTCCATGATGGTATTCCGGCTGTCCATGGGGTCCTTGGGCAAAAGCAAGACTCTCAGCTTTTGCTCCAGCCCATCCTTTTTGGAGTACAGCTCCTCCAATTCCGACTCTGCCAGCTCGACTAATTCCTGGTCCTTCGACCCGTGGATGATCTTCTCGTCATCCTCAATGGTTCTTAGCAATTCTCTGTATTCGGAAGAGAGCGAAACGATCTCCGCCAGGTCATTATGTTCTTTTGCGATTCTCTTGTACCTGTTCTTGTCGGAGAAAACCTTTGGATCGGAAAGAAGCTCGGTCAGCTCCTTATGTTTTTCCTCTACCTTCTCCAAAAGATCTAACATAAGATCACCTTTTTCTTCTCAATGATTTTGTAGTCAGAACATCCCTTTATCAGACGCCTGGAGCTCAGGCTAGCTGAAAGGCTTCTCGGCTGCTTCCGCAGAGACCTCACCAGGTGATCGCTCTTTGCTCAGGGCATTCTTTAAAGCCACCAGGGCCACCTCCATCTGATCGGGGGTTGGCTCGTTGGTGGTGATGTTCTGTATCCAGAGTCCGGGTGCGCTCATGAATCTGATGACCCTGCTTCTCTGTCTCTTTCCGGACGCCCTCAGAAGCTCGTAACCTACGCCTGCCACTATGGGCAGCAGGCAGAAGTGAAGCAGGAATCTCTTGGGCAGGGTTGGCGGGACTCCGGCGATCAGATAATAAACCGTATCCGAGAGGGAGTAAAATAGGATGGCAAATACCACCACTATCAGAATGAAGCTGGTGCCGCAGCGCGGATGCTTGGTGGAAAAGCTCTCGACGTTCTCAACGGTCAGTTCCTTGCCCGCTTCGAAGGTGTAGATGGATTTATGCTCCGCCCCATGATACTGAAAGATTCTCTTGAACTCGCCGATTCTCGACAGAACCCACACATAGACAACAAAGAGGAAGACCCGGACTAATCCCGCAATCAGGTTAAAGGTCAAAGCCTCTCTTTTCACCCCCAGAAATTCGGAAAACCAGAGGGGCAGGAAGAAAAAGATACCGATTCCCAAGGCCATGGCTAAGATAACGGTGAGAGCCATATATACGCTCCTCCAGAAATCCGAGCTTTTCTTCTCCTTCTTGGGATTTGACTTATCCTCCTCTTTCATGGCTACTTCCGCGGAGTAGTTCAAGGTTCCGATGCTTATCACCAGCATCTCCACGAAGGTGACCAGCCCCCGGATCAAGGGTAATCCCAAAACCTTATACCTCTGGGCGAAGGAGACGTAGTCTCTATTTCTGACCACGATCTCCCCGTCTGCTTTTCTCACCGCTGTGGAGACCCGGTGGGGCGAGCGCATCATCACCCCCTCTATCACCGCCTGCCCACCAACGTGTATATCAGCCAAGTTTCGTTCCTTCCACTTTTGCAGTCGCCCGATTCATCGAGCCATAAACTTTCTCAGTTTATCCACGAGTTGGGTTGATCCAAAAACTGAAAAACGGTAGCCGCCCGTCCGGGCGAGACCCATCTGACAGGCC
>JBAUFO010000171.1:0-6147 GCA_049679185.1 Candidatus Zixiibacteriota bacterium | reverse complement strand
CCATTGTCCAATGCGAAAAACCCGCGGCCTTGAGAATCCGAGGTTAAAAGGCCGATGGTGGAGCTTTCGGTCGAGTCCAGAACCTGAATTTGGGCGAAGGCTACGGCAGAGCTGTCGGAAGAGTCCTGGCACTTGATCACCACGCTGTTGACCCCCGTACCCGCGCCTGAGGTTAAGGTCCTGACCGGATGATTCCAGACAAAGGAGGAACCCCACTGGTTGTTCTCATTCATGGTTTTGATTTGAGAGGTGTCGACCGGCTCAAAGCCGGGGTGCTTAACGCTGTCTACCGTGTCCACGTACGCCACATGCGTCTGGCTGAGATTGACTGACGCGTCCTGATTTTTGACGTTGCTCCAGTCGGTGCGCATGTAAAGAGCGCTATCTGCTCTGTCCAAGAGGTTAGATACATCCGCCTTGAAATTGGCTTTATTCGTATTGGTGACGGCGTTGGTCAGGGAGTCAAAGGTCTCCACCACGGTCCAGGACCATGTTTTGACGTCGGTATAGGAGCCGTCAAACTTGTAGGCTGTCGCTTTGGCTACGTAGTTTCCGGTCTGGCCGGTGGCATCCGAAGCCTTGACGTTGACCGCATAAAAGCCCGGCTCCACCGATGAGGTCAGCTTCCTGCTGCCCACGAAGGTCCATCCTCCGGAAAGCCTCCACCATTTGATCCTGACAGAATCGCAGTCCTGAACGGAATCGGAATCTATGCTCATCGTCCCAATAGTGAGCGCCACGCTGTCGGACGGAGAGTAGTATTCCGCCCCAGCCGATCCGAATCCGTTTAGCGTACAGAGAATCAGAACCAGCGAGGTCGAGACAAGCGTCAGAGTCTTTTTGCGGCGGACAGCAGACGGCGGACTGTGGACCATTGCGTTCTTCATCTGATAAATCCTCCTTCGATTATCCCCGGATCAATCTCGATTATTCCTTTGGTGCCCGTGGGAGTAATGTAATGCATGCGCAAGGTGTAGCGATTGGAGTTGCGGCCCGAATAGCCTCCCCAGGGATGGGGAAAGGTATCGGAATAGGCCTGGCTGGATTTCCACTCGTGGGAGTTGACAGGCCCGGATCCAACGTAGCACATCTCTTCAGAGGCACTGGTCTTGAAGGCAAACCAATAGTAGGCATCCCCGGTCAACTGGATACTGGTTTCGTCTTCTCCACACCATTCACCTCCGTGATAGATGATATCCGTGCCCTCCCACAGTCTGTTGTCAGGGTGGCCATCGTTATCATCATAGACTGCCAGACGGAAGGTGGAACCTTTTGCGGAGGTCCAGGTGAGTATTTCCAGGCGGGTGGAGGTCCCATCCTCCGAGGCCTGAAAACGGCAAGCATCGGCGTAGCCGGTCGCAACCGCCCAGTGAGATGGACACGTGTCTAAGCCGAACCAAGCCGCAGGAAGTAGAGACGATCCCACGGATAGCAGAACCAGGTATATGACACACGGGAAAAGAACTCTTTTCATACTTGCACTCCTTTTTCAGTACCGAATCTCACTCCGGGGATTCGCACGCGTTTGCCCCGCTCCTTCGCACGCTAACTTTGTCCCGAGGGAAGCGTGCGGCTACCATCTTTCAGGACTTCGAGGAATGTCCTTTGTCCAGCTCTTCTTTTTTCAACTGGTCAATCAGCTCCCAGAAGATCTTCTCGGCTTCAGAGGTCTGGGCCAGCTTTTGCTTCAACTGGATTGCCTTCAACGCATTCTGAACCTTGGGCTCAAAGCCGTTTTTTTCCAGCTTCTCGATGAATTTGCTGATGAGCAGCTCTAAGAGTCGCAGATCCGATATCTGTTGACTGACTGCTTTTTTGGAAACACGGACCGCTTTGGTCTTCTTCTTGGTCTTTCTTCTCACTCTTATCCAATCCTCTCATGTATGGGATCAGCATCGTGCCTACACGCGAAGGAGTCAGATTCCCGATTCTCACACTTCTGCGCCGTATGAGCGTGCTCTTGGGCTGAAGCTCGTGACCGACGATCAACCACGCGCCATCGATCAGAAAAAGGGGGTGGCGACCCTTAGGCTCGTTCCCGTCTCAATGCACTGAGACTTTGAACTTTAAACTTTAGACCTTAAACTTTGAACCTTGAACTTTGAACCTTAAACACGCCTTCACCCCATTTCTACGATCATCAGGTCGACCAGCCCGGTCTTCTCTGATCCGGAGAACCTGGCGATCCTAAAGCCTGTCTCCGTCTCCGTCCCGACCACAAAGCAGTTGACCTCGTTCTTGGGCATGACCATCACCTTGGGATTGTTTATCGCCTCGGGCAGTCGATTTCCTCTGAAGTCATAAAGATCCTCGAAAGTGACCGATTGATCCAGACCGCCCAGATTATTTCTTGCCAGCATCACTCGCTTTGAGGTCTCCCCCATCTCGGTGTAGAGAAGGAGAAAGGATGCCAAAGACCAATCACCCCAAACCACGAAATTGGGCACCACCCAGGTCCTTCTGCCCCGCAGATAATCAAGCGTAATGTTCATGGTTTACTCATTTCTTTAGACCTCTCCCCCTGTTTCCCCCTCTCCATCCCATGTCGAAGATCCCGCCCTTCGACGAGCTCAGGGTGGTGAGCGAAGTCGAACCACCACAGGCGGGGGAGATAGGGGGAGAGGTCATTTAGTCGATTTTGCCGCATAGGGTGAACAAAGGCCACCGGGATCCTTTCTGAACTTCCTCAAAAGCTCGTATGCCTGGCTGCGATACACGCCCGACATCTTTGACCAGGCCAGGGAAAGGGAATGTGCCTGCCATCCCGTCCCGGAGGCTAAGTTCTGCGTCATAGCCTCCATGGCCTTGACGTTGCAGAGCACGGAAACGGCCAGATAGGTCTCCGCAGTCACCAGAGACTGATCAGCGGAGTTGGCATAGGATGAATCGATGTAATCAAGAATCTGCTGGTTGGCCTCCCTGATGGCGTTTTCGACGACCTCGTCGCTCAGAAGAGCAAATTCCACCGTGTAATCCACCAGAACCCACTGACCATCCTCGATGTCTCCGGAACTTATTCTTTTTATCTGCCCTTTGCCGTAGTCAATCTCATAATCGGTATCCCGGGCATATACCCGGAAGCACAGATACCAGATGACTGCAGACGAAGCCTCTGGGATGGAGCCACCGGGGATGCGGGTGAGTCTTCCATCGTCATACTGGATGGAATAGTCCACGTTCTCCGAGTAGATTTGCCCCAGGGAGGAATCCTTTGCCACCACTACTGTATCCGGTATCAGCTCCTGGTGTGCCAGTTGTACGGTATCGGAGGAGGCAAAGCTTACCATCTCGGATAACGGTACGTTCTGCTCCTTTGCTTTCACCTTCTCCGAGTCGGCCACCAGCAGCATGTGAGGAAGCTGAAAAGGCCCCTCTCCCGCCAGCCTGCAGGCGACGTTCTCTTTACCGACCGTGCCGAGTTCATGCTCCAGGATGTGCTTTTTCACCAAATCTATGTTCGTGAATCCCATCCTTTAAATCCTCCGCCGCTTTTCTATCCGCCCTCGGAAGACAAGGCATCCGTTCCAACAGGGAGTGTTTTTGACTTTCACTTTGAACCTTGCAGGTTGAACTCTTGAACCTTTGAGCTTTTGAACTCTTGAACTTTAAACGCCTTTCTTACCTTGTCACCTGGAGATGCCGTGCTTCCGGCACCGAGGTAACCTGAGTACCCACCGGAGCTGTGGCATAGGGGGTCGTCGCCGCGATTCTTATCCAGAATTGAGACACAGCATTAACCGGACACCTCTGCCAACCTGCAGGAACTGAATTCAAATCCTGCCACAGGATGATGGCCTTCTCCTCTGAATCGAGATTATAGTTGCCGGAAACCGGGGCGAAATCAGTCCAGCTCTCCCCATCCCAGTATTGCCACTTTGCCTGGCCCCCGATCCCTGCGGTGGAGAGAGCGATTCTTGCCAGGTTGAACTTAGCATCCATTCCTAAATACAGTGCGTCCCCGGCATCCTTGATCAAACCGCCGGAGGTTGGATGAAAGACGTCCGCCGGATTTGAATCGGAGGCTTCGGCGGTGCGGTCCGAATATTTGTTGGATGCCGAGGCATCGTAACAGAAAACCTGATCAAAAGTCTTCTGACCCGGCTCGTAGGGAACGGGCGATGTGAATGAGGAGTCGTCCTTATAGGAGAAAAAGAGCTGATTTTGATGATTGCCGATGTTCTTGGCAAAAAAGACATAAGGTACGTTGTCCAGAAACTTCATGCCTAAAGATTCCGGCAGACAGTTGTCCACGCTGAAGAGGCCGCTCCAGTTGTTTCCGTCAAACTCTTTGTACAGCAAGGCGGACATCCCGGGAAAGACGATTCCCACCTTATTATCCGAAGACAAGTCTGCACGGAAATCATCATCGATCTGAGAGCCGGAATAGATGGTCTGCTGGGGGTCCCAGGTGGCGGCCTCCAACTCATGCGAACGGTAGGCTAAAAGAGTGGAATCGTCTGAGTAGAAGCAGCGAACGTAGGGTGGGTGGAAGAGCAGTTGCGAAAAGCAGGACTCGCTTCCCCCGGTTAAGGCCGGTCCCGGGTCAGACGGGTCGATTCCCCAGTTCGATCCATCGTCCTGCGAGGTTTTTGCGTGCACATAGTATCTTTCCGTCGCAGGGTCGTAATAGGTCCACGCTATCCACAGGCGATCGATGGAATCCTTGAGGATGCTGGGAAAGTAGTTTTGTCCGACGTTGCAGACCGTGTTGACCGTTCCCAGGCTCCAACTGCCCTGGGTGAAGCTCATCTTCAACTCAAGCAGATCAAGACTGGACTGCTTTGTATAAACCACGTAGATATTGCCGTCTGCGTCCATGAAGCCGGTGGGCGGATAATCAGCGCTGTCGGAGACTATCTCCGTCGGCTCGGACCAGATCAGGTAAGGCGGATCAGCCCACAGATACACCAGCTGATTCGGAGTTTTGGGATAGATTATCACCAGCCGGTCCTGATACTGCCCGAAAGGCACCTTGAATAGCTTGGCCTGGGGCGGAATGCCGGTGGCGTAAAATGAACTGACCGTGTCAATGAGCTTCTGCATGATAAACTGTCCTCGGTTCGTCTCCGATCCCCCTCTCCACAGAGTGGAGAGGGGGCAACAGGGGGAGAGGTTCTCGGCTCCTTATGACCAAACCGTGTCGAGAACCAAAGCCGCTTCCTTGATCACCTTGGCATAGGCCACCGACTCGGATATCACCGCCTCCTCCAGCTTCTGCTCGATCACCTTGTCGTATTCCACCATCAGAGGCTGGCTAACCACCTCCTCGATGGCGAAGCGGTTGTCCAGCCCGATGGCTGAATCGGAGGGGACGTCGTCACACCTCACCAAACCGGACCCCAACGGAGATACCAGGTCACCGGTCTTCTGGAACTTAAAGCCCGCCATGGGATCCTTGAATTCCTCCATGGTGAGGATGGTTTTGATCATCTCCTTGTGACACAGGATGGTGTTCATCTCGAAGGGGAAGAATTCATTCCAGAGGGTGATCAAGTCGTCGTAGGTGAAGCTTCCCGAGGTGGCGGTGTTGATCACCGTGGCCGGGTTGTCGTTTCCATCCCCGTTTATGATGGTATCAACCACCAGCGCCATCTTGTCCGCCTGGAGCCGGAATCCGACGTACCAGAGAAGAACCTTGAACTGCGCGGTGGTGCGGTACTTCAGGGCTTTGTAAGAGGTTTTCAGGGTGATCCCGTAGTCCGGCACGGTTATCGAGTGGAGCTGTTCTGCCACCGTCAGGGTGGGAATCTCTGCTGCGTCACCGATCGGCCGCAATGAGAGCTTCGATTCCTGGGGCGTGACGTTGATGTAGAACGGCGTGTAGCGGGAGGAGGAGATCTTGCTGGAGCTGGCTACGAGCTTAGCCAGTTCCGGCCGCATCCTCTGCCCTCTTCTTATCTCCCTCATCATGAATTCAGGGAGAAGCGCGGGTGTTCCCTGGTAGAAAAGCTCGATGGTGATGGGATTTTTTCCTCCTACCCTTATGTCGTGAGCCGCCAGTTGTCGTTCGAAAGCGTCCAGAGGTGAATTGATGTCACCGGGATCGTACTCCTCCCGCTCCAGAAGCTCAGATAAGGTCATGCCGCGGGATTGCGCCTCCAGGTAAGTCTCCCGGGTGACTTTGATCTCTTTTGCTCTGGAGAGGTC
>JBAUFO010000170.1:0-8093 GCA_049679185.1 Candidatus Zixiibacteriota bacterium | reverse complement strand
CAGAACCTAACTTAAGTTAGGTTCTGGCTAAACCTCTGCACAATCTTGTCTGGCCCGCCTGATTTGAGCCAATCCGCCAATCTTTCGGTTGACTTTGGCTCAACCGCCCCGTATATTCGTTGATGTTCAGGAAGCCATCCTTCATTCCTTTTGCTTGAGGGCAATTAAAGATGAGTTCAAAAACAACCTCTTCTTCGGAACCCGATGTCACCCTCGAACTGGTAAAAGAGCACGGGCTATCTGCGGAAGAATATGAGATGATCCAGAAGATCCTGGGACGTAAGCCCACCTACACGGAGTTAGGGATCTTTTCGGTGATGTGGTCCGAGCACTGCAGTTACAAAAACTCCATAGCGCTGATAAAAACTTTCCCCCGCGATGGGGAGTGTCTTCTGGCCAAGGCCGGGGAAGAGAATGCCGGCGCGGTGGACATCGGAGACGGCCTTGCCGTAATCTTCAAGATGGAGAGCCACAATCACCCCAGCGCGGTGGAACCCTATCAGGGGGCGGCCACCGGCGTAGGGGGGATATTAAGAGACATCTTCACCATGGGCGCGCGGCCCATAGCCTGCCTAGATTCTCTCCGATTCGGAGAACTCTCGTCTCCCAGAGTCCGTTATCTCTTTGACGGCGTGGTCAGGGGAATCGGAGACTACGGTAACTGCTTCGGCGTTCCCACAGTCGCCGGAGAGGTATACTTCGAGGAATCCTATACCGGAAACCCTCTGGTCAACGCCATGTGTATCGGCACAGTCAAGATCGACCAGATAGCCAGGGCCAAAGCGGCCGGAAAAGACAACCCGGTGCTGCTGGTCGGGGCTTCCACCGGAAGGGACGGAATACACGGAGTCACCTTCGCCTCGGAGGAGATATCGGAAAAATCCGAGGAGAGACGGCCCTCCGTCCAGATCGGGGACCCTTTCATGGAGAAGCTTCTACTCGAAGCGTCGCTGGAGATAATCAGAGAGGATCTGATCGTGGGTATCCAGGACCTGGGAGGAGCGGGTTTAACCTGCGCTACCTCCGAGACGGCTGCCCGGGGCGAAAGCGGCATCGAGATTGACGTCTCGCTGGTGCCGGTCAGGGAAGAGAAGATGATCCCTTACGAGATAATGCTCTCCGAATCCCAGGAGAGAATGCTGGTGATTGCCAAAAAGGGAAGTGAGAAGAAGGTCCAGGAGATCTTCAAAAAATGGGGATTGCACTCGGTGATCATCGGCCAGGTCACAGATGACAAGATGCTCAGGGTGAAAAACCATGGCGAGGTGGTGGTGGAAATTCCTGCTTCTACTCTGGTGTTAGGCGGCGGAGCTCCGGTTTACACCAGAGAGAGAAAACGACCGGCGTATCTGGATGAAGCCAACAAGCTGAACCTGACTGAATTGGAGGTGCCGAAAGATCTTAACCAAACTCTTCTACAACTTCTTGGCGCTCCCAATATCGCCAGCAAGAGATGGGTCTACGAACAGTACGATACCCAGGTGAGAACCGGCACCGTGGTGGGTCCCGGATCGGATGCGGCAGTCTTGCGGCTGCGCAAAACCAATAAAGCCCTGGCCACCAGCACCGACTGCAACGGCCGCTATTGCTATCTTGATCCCCGCACAGGGGGGAGAATAGCCGTAGCCGAGGCGGCACGTAACGTGGTCTGCGCCGGGGCCAAACCTCTGGCCATAACCAACTGCCTGAATTTCGGCGATCCGTATGATCCCGAGGTCTACTGGACCTTCGCCGAGTGTGTGGCCGGAATCGGTGAGGCCTGCCGCGCATTTAATACTCCCGTGACCGGCGGAAACATGAGCTTCTACAACGAAGACCCGGAAAGAATCGTGTATCCCACTCCGGTGGTCGGGATGATAGGCTTAATTGAAGATTTGAAACACGTCACCACCATGAGCTTCAAGGAGGAGGGTGACATAATCGTCCTCCTGGGAAGAAACAAGGAAGAGTTGGGAGCAAGCGAATATTTGAAGGTAATCCATAACCTGACAAGGGGAAACACGCCGGAGTTGAAATTAGAGGAGGAGAAGAAAGTCCAGGACGCCTGCCTGGCTATGATCCGCGCGGGAATCGTCAAATCAGCGCACGATTGTTCGGATGGAGGTATAGCAGTAGCCTTGGCCGAGTGCTGCACCTCTTCACCCAAACTCTTGGGGGCAGCGGTGAGTCTGGAGCAGAAGATGAGAGCCGATGCCGTGCTATTCGGAGAGTCACAGTCCAGGATAATCCTCAGTGTAAAACCAGAGGATTTGTCAGAGATAGAAAAAATCGCTGGAGATCACGACCTACTCTTCTCGGTGATCGGAAAGGTGGAAGGACAGAATCTCAAGATCGAGGGAATGATAGACCTGCCGGTGAAGGAACTGGGGGACGTGTACGAGCATGCTATCGAGCGAATCATGGAGAAGAAGCTTGAGGTCGTTAAGTAAAAGGAGGTCGGAGGAGACGATGAAAGGGGCAATTCTGATACTGGTTGTGATGCTTGTCTTTAGCCTGGCATTCTCCCAGCAAGAGGAAGGTGCAGGCGAGGCTGACAGCACGAAAGCTGATACCTCGGAAGTCGACACCGTGGAAGTTGATAGCCTTGAAGCCGATACATTGGAAATCGACACGCTTCAGACTGACACTCTGAAGACTGAGACTCCGGGAGCTGACACCGTTCAAGTTGACACCTCCAAAGTTGAGACTCCGGAAGTTGACACCTTGAAAGCTGAGAGCCCCGAACCTGACACCCTCAAAGCTGACAGCTTGGAAGTAGACACCTTGGAAACTGAGACCCCGCAACCTGACACCCTCAAAGCTGACAGTCTGGAAGTAGACACTTTGAAAGTGGAAATTCCGGGAGCTGACACACTCAGAGCCGACAGCCTGGAAGTTGATACCCTGATGGCTGACACACTCCAAGCTGACACCACAGTGGAAGAGACGCCCAAGGTGGTGGTTCACAAGTATATCGGGACGAACACGTGCATGTTGTGCCACAACAGCAACCTAAAAGGCCGGATATACGACGCGTGGGATACCACCAAGCACGCGACCGCTTACGTGACCTTAGCCAACGAGCAGTCAAAGGCAATAGCCGAAGAGATGGGCATCGAGGATGCTCAACAAGACTCGACATGCCTCAAATGTCACGTTACCGGTTTCGGTCTGCCCGCCACCGACAAGTATTCCATGGGGGAGGGAGTGACCTGCGAGGCCTGCCACGGCCCGGGTGAGCACTACGATGACATCAGGGTGATGACAAAACCGGAGCTTTATGAGCAGAAGGGCATGATCGTGCCTGACGAGGAACTCTGCGTAACCTGCCACAACCAGGAAAGCCCCACCTATAAGGAATTCAAGTACAAAGATGCATTCAAACTAATCGAGCATCGCAAGCCCGAGAAGGAGATCAAGGATGTGTTCGATCTTGACTGAAATCCCGCCCGCAGGTTAGCCCTGCTGATCTACGATGCATCGACATTAGGAAATGCGGATGTCCCTTGGCTTCGGTAATTCTCCCTCCCATTTTGCAGGGGATATCGAGACCATTGCCGAAGCATCAGAAAGTAATTTCCCGACGCAATAGAAAACCCCCTCACTCCCGCCTATGGCGGGATCTTCGACCCGCATCCCTCTCCCCAGACGGGACAGGGAAAGTTTGATATATCCGGGCGGGGGTCCGACCCCCGCCCGAGCCAGGAATTCCTTAGCCTGATTGAGACGCGTGCTCTTTCCTGCCTTTCGCAGAACAGCCGCCGTCTATCTCCTATTGCTGAAGAACCCCAACGGGAACCAAAAAGTAGGCTTTGGCTGCAGCAAGTTGCTGGACGAAAAAGTTCTAATCTTCGTTCTGCTGGTCGAACCCAATATCTGTGAACCCAACACGAACTCTTTCTTCATCCCATTTCTTGTATTTCGCGATGAATTCTCTGGTCTTTTGAGCCTCTGTGCCAAAAAACAGTGTCAAGGTGGTGGATAGAAGCTGCTGAGGAATTTTTCTGAGGAAAGCAAAAGAACGACTGCCAAAATATACCAATCCCACTATGAGTAGTACTGACATTTCAACAACTTTGAAGGGGATACTTGACCAAAGGCGGTTCCATAGTTCCTCAAACACTGTATGTTTAATCTCCGACATTATGGTCTCGACGATCACGAATCCAAAGGTAGAAGTAAAGGCTACTGCAGCAACCGGTTTCAGAATCTTGCTACGACCAATTCTTTCCGCCTTCCGATTTGTGCAATACCACGCACCCTTGTCTATCCTGAAATGGATGTGGATTGCAAGTATTTTCCTCTCCTCTCCTTCTCTATAAAAAGTTTTGGGAAAGCTTTTTGCAGCTGCCTCAAATACATCCTCAATGAAATCCTCGGAGTACCAAACTTCAGAGGAGAGTCTATGTGCCGTGATTTTCAACTCCTTTAATCTGCTGAAGTGGTGATCGATGGCTGATATCACACGAGAGTACTCGGGGTAGCGCATCGCAAGCTGTTTCAATTCTTCCATTTCAATGATTTCTTTGCTCAGTTTTCTCAACTCATCCAACACGAAATCAACTTTGGACTTATCGGTAATAGCATTGAATTTTACGTGATCACTTTCTCCGTTAACCGTGAAGAATAACTCTGGCTTTCCAGTTACTCTCTGTTCGCACTCCCAAAGCAGTGTTATTTCACGGCCGAAGAGAACCCCAAAAGGCAATCCTAATTTGCGGAAAAACGAAGGATCACCAGCACCAATCAGTCTTCCTCCTTTGGGATGAATCAGTTCCCAGCTGCGTATCGGAAGAATAAGTCTACCTAAGAGGCTTCTCACTACAGGCTCAAGAGGAATAGGTGTGAAACGACTGAACCTAATCAGCCTGCTTAGCTCCTTTCTGTATATGTCCAGTTCTTCTCTAAGATTCCTAGCCGCAAAAGGTTGTCTGGTCTGAATGCGAATTTCAGCTCTGCCGTTTTTCAGATTGACGACAAAAAAGTTGGCTGATCTTTCATGGGTAGGCTGCAAAATCTGCCGTCCATTCTGGTCAACTGTCCATATCAAGAAGTTGCGGGTTTCAATCCATTTGAATAAGACTAAGCCTTCGCCGTCTTTGAAAGAATGTCGAACTTCCGCTAGCTTAGGTTCAGGAGCTTCCCATAAAGGTTTACCGTTATTGAATGAATCCTCCAAATCAAACTGGCGAAGCTGTTCTCTGATGTAGTGGGGGTCACGAAGTTCATTTAGGTAATCTTTATGGTCTCCTTTCAGCTCGTAAAGAAAAACATGCTGCTTGCCATACATTTTCAATTCGTCTATGTAATCAGCAAGGTCTTCAAAGAAAGGTGGCTTAGTCGGGTCAGCAATCTCGCGCCCAATCCTCTGGAGCTTCTGACTCTGTAGTCCTCCTAAGGGCAGATTAAATCCTTTCAGAAATTCGTCTATGACTGGAACGACGTTGTAGTGAGATAGAGTCTCGAGCGCTTCGTCAAGCCATTCTTGCTTGAATTGAGCAGGCATAAGCCTTACTTCCTCATCCAGGAGCCTGTATCCTTAAGATCGGGTGACATATCTCCCGTTGCCGTCTCAAGAGCCTTGGGTTTATGCCGTCTACGCACACGGCTCATAAGCCGTCGGCGTGGCTGCGCACGCTGTGGCCTTACAGTAAAAGCGCCTGATTGTTGCTTCTCATTGAGCATTTCTCAGATACGTCAACCTTGTGGCTCCAGTCGGAAAGACCGTTATCATTCACTCTCCTACAGGAGGCTCCCCTATATGTGTTGGGCCCTGCGCGGTTTACGAATCTAATCCGTATGATTTACCTAGCTTATTCTAAGCATCTATGAATCTTTGTCAAGCACTTTTTAAACTATTTTCAACGTTTCCCAGACTGAACCTGGGCAATTGGCTGTTGAAGCCGAGATGGGGACATCCGCTTAGGACAAGCAAAGCCCCCGTAGAAGGAAGTCCAGCTTTGGGAAGAGGCCAATTCAGGCCATTTTAGACTCAAGGATTCCCGCCCGGGGAGGTCGGACGACCGCCCGTACGGGAGAGACAGAAAAACAAACTGTCGAAGTGTGAGGCTGACGAGTGTGACTATTGGATTGAATCGTGATTAAAGCAGAACTTGCGAAGAAAGCTATGCCTTGCTCTTGAGCCGGGCTAGTCTCTGCTCGGCGTCTTCCACCTCGGGTATTCCGGGGTCGGCGTCTTCGAAGATTTCGAGGAACTCCTCGTACTTTTCTGCAGCTTTGCTGTTCCAGTCGGATTTCTCGTAGGCCAATCCGAGCAGGTAATGGGCTTTTGCCGCCCAGACGGGAAGCCATGCCCTGAGCTCATCGTATCTCGACAACATCCTCTCAAGGACAGCTACCGATCTGTCCAGCCTGCCTGACTCAAGGTAAGCCCTGGCCAGCATGAAGTTCGCAATGAAATCCTGGCCTCCTTCACCTGCCTTCTCCAGATTGGCTATTGACTCTTTCAGGTTACCTTTGGCCCGGTCAATGCAGCCAAGGGCGTAAGCATAAACACGCATTCGATCTTGCTCGTCGTCCTTGATATCATCTCTTAGAGCCTGGGCCACCCGCTCAGCTTTCCCGATATTCTCACCTTCCGCCAGCACCTGGACATGGTACTGTCGCCCCCAGATTCTGTTGTCAGGATAGGCCTTTCGCCAGACATCCACCGCCTTCTCGGCTTCCGCCGAAGCCGAATCAGGACGCTTCTGCTCGATCAGGATTAATGCCTTAAGGTAATGCTTCCGCGCGTTCCAGTCTCCTTCCGCTTGTTCCATTCTGTCGGCAGCCAGCCCATCGTCCAAGATCCTGAGGGCCTCTTCGAACTTTCCCTGATAGGCGGGAACGACAGCCAGATAGGCGCGTCCCTCGGATCGACGATCCTCGTCGTCGCTGGAGGAGAGCTCCTTGTAACAACTCTCAGCCTTGGCATACTCTCTCTTGAAAAGATACATGTGACCGGTCTTGGCCTGCGATGCGTAGAAATCAGGTTTTCTGTCCAATGCCTTTCTGTAGGATTCGACTGCCTGATCAATCTTGCCGTTCCGTGCGTAAAGATCACCTCGTGTGTCGTAAGGATTGGCTTCATCGGGCGCAATTGATATGTACTTGTTTATGGCCCCGATGGATTTCTCGAAATCCCCTACCATATCATAGGTATAGGCAAGCATATTGTACACGATTTTGTACAGAGGGTCTATTTTGATCGCCTGGTTATATCTCTGGATGGCCTGTTGATACTGTCTTTGCTCAAAATAGTAGCTCCCCAGGAAGAAGAAGGTCTCTTTATGCTCGGGGAAGTTTTCGGTCATCTCCTTTAGCCCCTCCTCGTAGTGCTCGAAATCACGATTTGCCCCGGCCTGCTGGATCTTTATGCAATATCTCTCGATTTTGGTTACCTTGTCCGAGTATTGCACCGCTTTGGCTATCAGTTTTTTCTGTTCATCCCCCATCTTGAGCCGGGCCAGCCAGGAATAGGCCATGGCGAAGGTGGAGTCATACTCCAAAGCCTTCTCAAAGTCCCTTGTGGCCTCAGCGAAGTAGACCTTGTTAAAGTTGTCGAGTCCTTCCAGGAAGTACCGGTAGGCTTCCGGAGAGTGGGTGGTGACGTCGGCCACCGCCCTGTCCACGGCCGTCTTTGTCCCGCCGGGCAAGGCCAGGTCTTCCTTTATCTGGGCACTCAGCTTGTCTACCACCGCGAAGAGATCCTCTCCCTCCTCTCCGGCGACGCGCTGGGTCGCCAGTACCTCTCCGGTGGCGGCATCGGAGATATCCGAGGTTAAGACTATGTTCGGTTCCGTCTGAAGAATATTACCGGTCAAAATCCAGCTTACTCCTGCCTTGCGGGCAACCTCCGAGGCGACGGTTCGGTCCACCTTCTTTAAGTCCTCCTTGCCCAGGAGCTTCAGAATGTCGTACAGCCTCTGCCGGCTCACCACCCGCATCACGTACTGCGATTCGGAGAGATCGGTAATCAACAGGCTGGTGATCATCTGTCCTGTTCTTTCGGTATCCTCCGGGTCGACCAGATTGTCGAAATACATGACCGCCAGAGAACTCTCCTCGGCTATCGCCTTCCCTTCCGGCGTCACCTCAAACTTGAAGGGCTTGAG
>JBAUFO010000169.1:0-11690 GCA_049679185.1 Candidatus Zixiibacteriota bacterium | reverse complement strand
AATCACATTCCCCCCGGTCAACCGTGTCTTCCGGGCATTGGGCCCAGGAAAACGTGCCAAAGATCAAGATCGAAAATGCAAAGGCAATTGAGACGAGAAAATGCTTCTTCATATCTTAACTCCTTTGGTAAGGGTTTTGAGTTTACGTTTCAGCCGGTTGCCCCCGAAAGGGATAAATCTGGTTATCACCTCCCCGGATAGATGGTCAAGAGATTCACTTGTATCTGGTTTCGATTTGCCTGCTTCATATGGCGCCACGCCTAAAAGGATGCGATCAAGACTGGTGAAAGAAGGATTCTCGCGAGCCAGTGTGGCATCGGTCTGCTGCCATGAAAAACCTCCATATGGGAAGTCTTCAGAGCTGACCGTGCTCATAACAATAAAATCGAATGTCTCTTCGAACAGCTCCCATACTCCCGCTGCGCATCTAATCTCTCGAAGTTCGCAGTAAACTACGCAGTCGGTTATGGCGTTCATGCACCGAGTCTATCGCTCGCACAACTACTCTAAATGTAAGCTAAATACGCTTTTTGTCAAGTATAAAAAAAGACCATATTTGTCAGCATGCGGTTCCGACGAAGAAAGGTCCCCCCAGCGCCTGTATGCCTTTCGCCTGGATTCGGTTAGAGGCACCACGCGCCGGATTAGTTAGCGGAACATGAGTTCTACCCCTTCGGTCTCCCACCGAGAGCGCACATAGATTGTGTCAGGGTGTACCGCAAATGGCTCCATGACCGAGAAAGGCTCCGGCCGTCCCAGACTGAGGTTCCTATCCCCGTTTAGGTCAAGATAACCAGTCAGGAAGTAATTTCCGGGAAGCACCCTTTCAAATATGAAAGGTCCGGGCTGTGGCAGGACCATCTCATACCACGGCTTACCTTCTTCTCCGTGCCAGAGGGTCAAGACGACGGTCGTCGACTCCTCCTTTTCAGTAGTTCCAATTTCGCCTGAAACTGAGCCTAATATCCCCTGGTCCAGCGTGACGAAACTTGCGGCAAAGGAAGAATCTATGACGGAGGCGTTCCCCATTCGGTCGCGGATCTTCTCGCCTTTCAGCCTGATTGAATATCTCATCTCTCCGGCAAGGGGTGAGAGGGGGGTGAACACAAAAGTGGTTGGATTCAGCCAGTCACCTTTTCCAACTATGCCGATCAGGTTTGAATCCACCAGGGAGAAAGCGATTTCGGCCGTTTGTTGCCCAGGCGGCTGGTCGAAGACCAGCTTTATTTTCGTATCGAGCGGTACGCCCGCCTCTCGGTCTTTGGGTGAGAGGGCGGCGAGGCTCGGACCAGTTGTATCGGTGACCTCCGATCCCTCAAACAGACAGGCGTTCGAAGAGGTGTCCACGGGGTTGCCGGCTCTGTCCGTTACCCCGATGACGCTCAGATCATATTTCTCACGGGGACTCATCCGATCCGTGAGGAGAAAGACTTTTCGGGTCTCCGCGCCCTCAAAGAAAACCGAAAGGATGGTCAGCGGTTCTCGGGCTGAGATGGAAAGAATCTCATAGTGGGTGGAGTCCAGCGAAGCTCGCTGGTCCAACTCCTCGTCGAACTCAAGCCTCACTAGATTGTTGCTTAAGCTGTGACAGTTGAGCAGGCTGGGCGGTCTTTTGTCTTTTTTGTCGAGGATGAAATCCACATCGGTTTTGGAAATCTCCCTTTCGGTCAACTCAACGTCGCTGGTGGTAACGCCGATAGCCTCCTTTTCCCAGTCCCAGAGCAGATCTCGATTCACGTCCTGGACTGCAAAAAGTCTGTAGCTTCCCAGGCTGAGATTCTTAAGCGCGAATCTGGCTTCATCGTCGGTCTGCGTAACGTAGTCAGGCTTCTCTTCTTCAGGGTCGACGTCGGTTTTGTCGCCCCCAAGGAGGTAGGCCCAAACACTTGCACCTAATTCCTTGTTGAGTCCGACTTCCTGCCGTGCCCACACCTGGCCCGATATGTTCCCGTAATCCAGCTCCTTACCGGTAGAGAAGGCAAAGGTATAGGATCTGCTAAGCCGGTTTCTTCTCATATCCTGAGCGTCGGTGCCAACGGATATCACGTAGGTTCTGTCGAGCAGCAGAGGTTCCTGGGGGGTAAGAATCAGCCTCTTTCCTCGCCAACCGAAATCGAATGGCTCCTTGGGAAGGGGAGAGATGAATACAGACTCCTCAGTGATCTTCGCCAGCATTCTCTCGCTGAAGGCGATCTCAATTCTGGAGCTTGAGCTGACCTGCATGGAGCCAGACTTGGGTGAAACCGAAACCACCTCGGGCGGTATGGTGTCCTCCGGCCCGCCTGGCGGCATCCCCTCCTTGGCGCATCGAAAGACGAATGACAGGAACACAAGGAGAATGAAAATCAGCATTTTCCCTGGATCTCTGGTCATTCGCAAGGAATAATCGGAATTAAAGATCACCACTATCCCACAGGAAATGTTGCGGCGAAAGCGAGAAGCGTGACCTGAGCAAAGTTGATCTGATCCCAGCCAGCGTTTGTCGGTTGCCTGTCACGTCCGGTCTTCTCCCGTGACCGGTCTGTCACTGCCAAAGAACCGCGACAGGGCGGGAAAAGAGCTAGGTCACTTCGTGCGCTGAAGTTTCTCTTTCAGCGTCTCATTATCTTGCTCCAGCCTGAGCGCTTGCTCCCACGCCTCCCTGGCTTTTTGAGTCTCGCCTAATGCGTTGTATATGTCCCCCAGGTGCTCATGAACGACCGGATCGTCTTTCACCAGTTCCAGTGCTCTTTTGATTTGTTCCTCTGCTTCCTCAAGCCGACCCAGACGATATAATACCCAGCCGTAGCTATCGACGAAAGCACCATTCTCTGGCTCATACTCCAGAGCTTTGGTTATCATGGTGAGGGATTCCTCCAGCCGTATGCTTTTATCCGCCAGCATGTATCCAAAGTAATTCAGGGCACGGGCGTGGGTGGAGTCGATTCTAAGAAGGCGCTCGAAGGTAGCCACACCGCGGTCAAAATCTCCGCCCCGTTCATATGCTGAACCCAGGGCGAAAAGTATGCGGGTGTCGTGAGGGCTCTTGTCCGAGGCTTTCCTCAACATCACCAGGGCAGAATCAAATTGCCTTTCCTGAGCATAAGTGCTCCCCAAAAGAAACCAAATTCCGACCTTATCGTTCACTTTCTCCAGCCCCCTTTTGTAAACTTCGATGGCCTTTGCCATGCTGTCCTGCCTGACATAAACAAAGGCCAAATTGATCCAGCCGTCTGGCACAGAGTCTTCCCAGGAGACGGCGGCTCGGAATTCTATCTTCGCCTTTTCCAGCTCTTCTTTTTGAAGAGCGATTCTCCCCAGAAGGAAGTGAACGCGAGCGTCGTCAGGATGGGACTGAATGTATTTGACGAATAAGCTCTCCGCTCTGTCGTAGTCCTCCATGGAGAGATAGAGCGCAGCCAACCTCTTTTGCGCTTCAGGATCATCCGATGAGTAGAAAGCGGAGCTCTCCGCCAGTCTGATTGCTCCTTCGGGGTTTCCAGTTCTATAGTAAAGAGAGATTATCCTCTCCCTCAACTCTTCGTTCGCAGGTTCGAGCTCCAGAAGCTTCAGTAGAGGCGGTATAGCCTCCTTCAGGTGCCGTTGGGCTTCGTAGCTTGTGCCCAACCCGTCCAATGCTTTGCCATTGTGCGGGTCCAAATCGAGCACCTTCTTGTATTCCGAGATGGCGTCATCATATTTGCGATTCTGCAGCAGGAGAGCGGCCAATTGCAGGTGAATCCTGCCGGAAAACGGTTGTAAGGAAGCGAGCTTTGTCCAGTAATAGATGGACCTGTCCATGTCCCGCTTTTGCTGCCACAGCATGGCCAGATACCAAAGGGAGTTTAAGTCGGTGGAGTCGAGTTCCACCGCCTTAGTATACGCTTCTGTGGCGCTGTCCACAGCACCTGTGCCCCGGTAACAATCACCCAGCAGCTGGTAGACCTTGCCATCCTTGGGTTCGATCTGGAGTGCCTCTCTCTTGGCGGCTTCGGCATCCTTCATCATCAGATAGGCCCGGGCCAGCGCATATCTTATCTCCGGAACGCCCGGCTCCAGCGCCTTTGCCTTCTCGTATTCCTCAACCGCGGAGCGAAAATCTTTGGAGAGTTCGTAAAGGTCCCCGTTAACGAAATGCTCGAAGGCCTGCGGGTTCAGCTGAGTTGGGGATATCTGAGTATCCTGTGGAAATACGACGTTCCCCGGGTAGGGCACCAGACATATCAGCAAGAGGAAGGAAAATCCAAGAACAAAGGCTTTCAACATAAGGTGAATCCCGACTTCATTTCTTCGTAGAGTACACGCTTTGAGCAAATCTATCAATCTCTAAGGAAAAAGACAAGAAAAATATGATGCGTAATCGAAAGCGCCGGCAGTCTCTGAGTCACATTTTTCTTGACACACCCATTTATACATGTTAGGTTTACCAGAAGTTTGCAGGAATGCATAATGATCCTTACCGGCTGTGGATTGCGAGAAGTGCCCGTTTTTTCCCCTTCGGTCTTTCAATGTTCGTCTGCCGAGGCTAACCCGTTCAAGTTGAGGAGGTGAAGCTTGGAGAACCAGGGAACTAAGAATTCTCAATGGAAGAATGAGTTTCAGCCCTATGTAAAGCCGACCCAGAGCATGGCGGAGGTAACCCTGCAGGCGGTGGTGTTGGGGGTGATTCTCTCGGTCGTCTTTGGGGTAGCCAATGCTTATCTGGGTTTGAAAGTGGGGATGACCGTATCCGCCTCGATTCCTGCCGCAGTCATATCCATGGCGATTCTCCGCGGAGTTATGAAAAGGGGAACGGTGCTGGAGAACAACATAGTTCAGACTCTCGGATCGACCGGCGAATCGCTGGCTGCAGGCGTGATCTTTACCATCCCTGCGTTTTTCATCTGGAACCAGACCATTCCGGGTTTTTCCCACGAGATCTCGAATGCAGACATCGTCTTTCTTTCGCTTTTAGGAGGCGCCCTGGGGATACTCTTTATGATTCCCCTGAGGAGATATCTGGTCCAACATGAACACGGCAAGCTGAGATTTCCCGAAGGGACCGCTTGTGCAGAGATAATCAAGGCAGGTGACGAAGGTGGGGGCAAGGCAAAGACGGTCTTTGCCGGTTTGGGTTTGTCGGCTTTATACAAAATCCTGATGGGCGGGTTCAGATTATGGCCCGAGGTACCCAACACCGACATCAGGTTTTTCAAGGGAGCCAACGTGGGGATAGACGCCACGCCCGCTCTGTTGGGCGTGGGATACATCATCGGTCCCAAAATATCCGCCCTGATGCTGGGAGGGGCGGTTTTGGGTTATCTGGGGATCGCTCCCCTGATCGCCTACATCGGCACATACATACCGGACACATTGATCCCGCCCGGAAACATACCCATTCCGGAGATGAGCCCGGGCGACCTCCGCAACTTCTATATAAAGTATCTGGGAGTGGGCGCGGTAGCCCTGGGCGGATTTGTGAGCCTGGTCAAATCGCTGCCGGTCATCTTCCATTCCTTCGCCGTGGGAGCCAAACAGATATTGGGACAGAGAACCACCGAGGAGGTTGCCAGATCCAAACTCAGAACCGAAAGAGAGCTTCCCATGAAAACGGTGATCATAGGCTCTCTTTTGGTTATCCTTCTGATCTGGATCTATCCGGGGACCGAGCTTCACCTTATAGGTGCGGCCCTGGTGGTGATCTTCGGCTTTTTCTTTGTGGTGGTGGCAGCCCGGATAGTGGGAATCGTGGGAAGTTCCTCCTCCCCGGTATCGGGAATGACCATCGCCACCCTTTTGGTCACCAGCGTGATACTGCTGGCTTTCGGGGTTTCGGGCTTCAGAGGGATGGTCACCGTCATGTCCATCGGGACCGTGGTCTGTATTGCAGTGTGTCTCTCCGGAGACATCGCCCAGGATTTGAAGACGGGCTATCTTCTGGGGGCCACCCCCAGACGCCAGCAGGTCATGGAATTTGTCGGGCTCTTGTTCCCGGCCTTGGTGATGGGCTTCACCGTGTTTCTGCTGAGCACCGCCTTCGGATTCGTAAAAGATGCCACCCACCCCTCACCGCTTCTGGCTCCTCAGGCCAACGTGATGGCGGTGATCGTACAGGGGGTGATGACCGGGAATCTCCCCTGGGTGCCCATAATAGTGGGATGTATGCTGGCGGCGGCAATCGAGCTGGTGGGCATCTCCTCACTTCCCTTTGCCATCGGTCTTTACCTCCCTCTGAATCTTTCCACTCCCATCATGGCCGGAGGATTGATAGCGCTCATAGTAAGAAAAATCTCGAGGGAGGAGATCGCCAAGAAAAGAGAAGAGCGGGGAATACTGTTCGGCTCGGGTCTGGTGGCGGGAGACGCGCTCTTGGGCGTGGTCATTGCCTTCATAATTGCATTCTCATCGGGCTACCGGGCCTTTTACGAGGCCCATGAAGAGCTGTCACTTACGGCTGCCTATGGTCCCTGGGTGTCTTTAATTGCCTTTGTCGGGATGTCCTACATGCTTTACCGGTCAACCCGAATTAAAGGGGCAAACAGGTAGGAGAACTGAAGTTTGGTTTAGATAAGAATTGAAGCCGTTCGACTGGAACGGTGTATGTTTTCTTGGAGTTTTGTGATCTCTGCAGTTGTGCTTTATGCCATATGCTGCGGAACTATTTGAAACGAGGGTGGCTCACAGAGTCAGGAGGAGAGATGGACAAGCTGTTCAAAGCGGCACAGGTTGCGATTAGCAACTGTCTGATGGTCAAAAAAGGAGAATCAGTTCTGGTGATAACCGACCAGCTTCTAAGGAAGATCGGTTACGCCTTCCGGGAGGCAGCGGAAGAGGCAGCCGCTGAAGCCATGCTTTTGGAAATCCTACCCCGCTCCAGCAACGGCGAGGAGCCTCCGGGGTCGGTGGCGAAGTTCATGAAGGATTTCGACGTTCTGATCATTCCTACCAGCAAGTCCATGTCCCATACCAATGCCAGAAGAGAGGCGTGTGTGGCGGGTGCCCGATGCGTGACTCTTCCCGGAATTCTGGAAGAAACCATGGAGAGGACACTAAACGCCGACTACCAGGAAATCGCTCAGCGGAGCATTAAGCTGGCGGAGATGGTCAACCGGGGGAAGACCGCCAGGGTGACCACGCCGGCCGGAACGGACGTGACCATGGGCATAGAAGGCAGGGAATGTCACGCCGACACCGGACTGGTGCACAATCCGGGTGATTTCTCCAACCTGCCTGCAGGTGAGGCCTACATCGCTCCGGTGGAAGGAACGGCCAACGGAATCATGGTGGTGGACGGATCCATGGTGGGGAAGGTGAAAAAGCCGATCAGGATTGTGGTGAAGGATGGATTCGCCACCGAGATCACCGGCGATAGGTCGGCCGAGGAGTTGGAGAAGATGCTGGAACCATTCGGCCAGCCGGGGAGGAACATAGCGGAGTTGGGAATCGGCACCAACCACAAGGCCCGGATAGTGGGAAACGTTCTTGAGGACGAGAAGGTCATGGGGACCGTGCACATGGCCCTGGGAGATAACAAGTCCATGGGCGGCAACGTATCGGTTCAAAGTCATCTGGATGGGATCCTCTTAAAGCCCACCCTCTGGATCGACGAGGAAAAGATAATGGAGGATGGAGAGCTCAAGACATAGACATATCTTGGGTTCACCAGGACCAAACTGGTATAGTGCGGTACTCACCCGGGAAAAAGGGATAAGCAAGCAGAATGCTGCGCTGGCGTATCAAAGAGCAGGGGAGAGGCAAATCTGCGCCTATGGTCCTTTTCCAACATGACTCCCGGTGCCTGCGTAGCAAATAGGACATTTACAGGGAGATTTCGGATGAAACAATTGCTGGTCATTGCCGCAGCGCTGCTTATTTTCTCGCTTGCACTGCAGTGTGACGAAAAGAAACCCAACGATATAGATTTTGAGGATCCTGGCCGCTTCTTCCCCATCAACTTCGAGTATACATGGACGTATGCGGTTTTGGGCCAGGGTTGCAGTGCCACCGGAAAAGAATTCGTGGTCACCGCCCAGACCAAGACGACCAGAGAGGTGGAGGGTGTGAGACACAATGGCTGGGACCTTGTAACAGTTTCCGGTGGTTCGGGGACGGGCTTCGTGTACAGGGTGGCGGATACCGTCTTCTATTGGAAAGACGTGCAGTCCACTACTTTGCTGCCGTACAAGGTGCTGGTCGGGCCAGTCATAGCGGGAACGTTCTGGAAGGGCCGTGACCTTTACGGGTTCGAGTACTTAATAGTGAGAATCGAGGATTTCTACTCTCCTACCGCAAATCACACCTTCAAAGGGTGCGCCAAGGTAAAGAGAACGTCCCTCGATGGGGAGGTCAAGTACTACTGGTGGGCGCCAGCCTGGGGAAAGGTGAGGGAAGCTGACTTTGAGGGCGAGCAGTGTCTGGGAGGGGAAGACCTCAAGCGCTTAGAGAAAAACCCGGAATATCCTTAAGGCCACAACTCTCTCCGCTTACTGTCAATATTTCTTCCTCCTCTCGACGAAGTAATTCGAGCCGGGCAAGGTTTTGGTGTAGCATTTCAGGTCCATGATCATGTGGGATATCTCACCCATGTGCTTGAACATGCTCTTCTGATTCACTATCACCGCGATAGACAGCGTCATTATGGGGAACTTCTCGTTCTTGCCCCTGCGATTGGTCGTAATGATGTAACCCCGTAGAACGTCCTCTTTTTTGTACCGACGGATTATCATGCGGTCGAATATCTTGATGATCCTATCACAGATGAGGTGTACCTTGTCCGGCGGGATGATGAAAACGAAATCGTCTCCCCCTATGTGCCCCACGAAGCCATCCTTAGTATGGCTGTAGACCACGTCCCGGATAATCTCGGAGGTCATCTTTATCAGGCCATCTCCGTAGTGGTACCCATAGTAGTCGTTGTAGGCCTTAAAGTTGTCCAGATCAGCATAACAGACGGCAAACCTTTTTCGTTTTTCTATCCTCCGGCTCATCTCCCTCTGGATGATGTTGGTTCCGGGAAGTCTGGTTGTCGGGTTGACTCCCAGGTCTCTTCCGCTTCGAGCTAGGATCATCCTGAGCTTGGAGGAGTACAGCTTTGTATCCCACTTGGAGAAGAAGAAATCGTCCGCCCCGAAATCGAATCCTGACAGAACGACCTTCTTCTGAGGACAGGGATGATACAGCACCAGGGGAGCCAGGAACAGTGTAGGATGCTTCTTGATGCGTTTAGCTAATTTAAGTTCGGCTTCAAACGTGCCTTTCCCGGCTATGACCAGAAGGTCCAGAATGTGGTTTTTAATTAGAGCTTCCAGTTCAGTGAATTCACGGAAGGAAAGAAATTTCACTCGTTTCCGATTCAGGGATCGTTTAAGCCTGTCTCGGACGTCTATTCCTTCCTGATATAAGGCGCAGTGCAACATATAAACTCAGATTTAGATTGTCACACACTACTCCCCTGTAGATAGGGGAAAACACTAAGCAGTTTCTGTAGCTCTCTTGTCATCCCGGGTCAGATCTTCATTTTCGATCTGGGATGAAACTCCCGGTGCTCTTGTTTCAGATATTCCCTATCCAAGTGAGTATATATCTGTGTAGTAGATATATCGGTATGGCCGAGCATCTCCTGAACCGCACGCAGGTCCGCGCCCCCCTCCAGGAGATGGGTGGCGAATGAGTGTCTTATGGTGTGCGGGCTCACTGGCTTGGTGATCCCCGCCTGGTTAACGTATTTCCTGAGTATCTTCCACAGGCCCATCCGAGAAAAGGATCTGCCTCTTCTGTTCAGAAAAAGAACATCTTCGGAGTGTTCGCCGGCCAATTTTGGGCGGACTTCCCGAAGATATCTCTGCGCAGATCTAATGGCCTCTTCACCGATGGGGACGATCCTTTCCTTTTGCCCTTTTCCCATTACTCTGACCAATTCCACCTCTGAGAGCAGGTCTTTTCTTTTTACGTAGATGAGTTCTGAGATTCTCACCCCGGTGGCGTAAAGGAATTCCAGGATCGCGTTATCTCGCAAACCCAAAGGAGCGGATAGGTTCGGTTGTTTGAGTAGACTCTTCATCTCCTTCTGTGTCAGGAAGGTGGGCAGTTTCCGCCACTGTCTGGGCGACTCCAGAGCGCTGGTGGGCTCCACGTCGCAGTAACCTTCCACCACCAGGAACTTGTGGAATCCTCTCAAGGACGACAACTTCCTGGCTATGCTGTTTGCAGCAAGTCCCTTTCTTGAGAGGCGGGCGATGAAACTGGAAACGTGCTCCGCCGTGATTGCCCCGACCGAATCGACCTTGATCTCGCGGAGGAAGTTCAGATACCCGTTCAAATCTCTCCGGTACGAGTCGATGGTGTTGGTGGAGAGGTCGCGTTCGACCGAAAGATGATTCAAGAATTGATCCAGTATCTGTTTCATGGCCAGAGACGAATCAAGGGTTCGAATTACAGTGTAGCGGAGACCTTTCTTGCCCTGAGCTTGTGCTCAGCACCCTGAGCTTGTCGAAGGGTCGAAGGGAGATCTCCAGGGCATGTGGAAAGCTGAAGCTTTCCGCTACATTTTGGCCCAACAGAACAATCAACGCCGTAATTTACTACAGAAGCGTGGGATAGTCCAGATTAAAACGAGCCTTGTAATAGAGACGAGTTCCCACAAATCCCAGGATCAGAACGGCAAGATACCAGGGATAGAAAATGCCCGCTGCAATGGACAAAAGCAGTATCGATACTTTCGTAGCCAGGATGATCTGCCGTTCCTTTTTGCTGAACGCGGAATAAACAAAAAACGGGAACGACAGGGAAGAGGCGAGAAGGAACGGAGTGTCCGAGACCCAGAATGATAGGGCAATCGCTACCGCAACGAGAAAACAGGCCAATACGACAACGTTTCCCTTCCCCCACCTGACTGCCACGGTGATTTTCCCTGCTTTTCTGTCTCCCTCCATGTCGGGAATGGTGGTGTTCAGATAAATCGCAGCAACCGCAAACATGTACGGGAGCGAAAACAGTAGCGACTGCGTTGACAGCGACCGGTTCATGCTCCACCCGATTAAGAATGCCAAACTCCCGTGCGCCAGAGCATTCAGCATCAATCCACCAAAAGGTCTGTTCTTGAAGCTGAAGGGCGGGGCGGAGTAGAGAAACCCGAACGTCATTCCGAGGAGGAAAAGAAGACCTAACTGCAGCGAAATGAGAAAAGCAGGAATTACGCAGAGCAAATTCAAAAGTATGGTTTCAACGACGGCACTCTTTCTGGAGATGTATCCTCTTGCCAAAAAAAAGAGTTTTTGGTTTAACCTGTCGGATTCTATGTCGAATATCTGATTCAAGACATAGACCCCTCCCACCAGAAGGGTAACCAGGAGGAGGGCAAGGCCGGGAAGGTTATTCTCTCCCGAAAGGGGTGAACTTCGTGCGTGTCCCAAAAGAAGGATGGTCCACACCGGCGGCATCAGAACCGGCCGTATCACGAAGAGGTAATCCAAATACCTTAGCATGATTAATGACGAATGATTAATAACGAATTATCAATGACCAATGACGGATGACGAATGACGAAAAACGAATGACCAATGATTAATGACGAATGAATAATACCCACCGCCGCCCCCGCTTGTGACAACCTGTGTTTGCCTAATCCGTTTAATCCGCTAAATCCGTTGACAGCCTCACGCATACACCACGAACTTCAGATAATAATAGACTGCCGGAGAAACGAAAAGCAGACTGTCAAACCTGTCCAGGAT
>JBAUFO010000168.1:0-1802 GCA_049679185.1 Candidatus Zixiibacteriota bacterium | reverse complement strand
TTCTCGTAGAGTTTCATGGCTTTCGTCCGATTATAATCGTCTACGCCCAGCATAGCTTTGGTCATGCCTTTGGCCTTCAGGGTCTCAAGGGCATGTAGCATCAACCTGGCTCCTATACCTCTTCGTCTGTACTGCTTCAAAACCCCTATGGTGAAGATGTCCCCAGCCTGCACCTTCTTCTCCAGATTGTATTTCTCATCTATGCCAACACCGATGTAGCCAACACTCTCATCATCGAGCACGGCGAGGAAGGTCTCTTTCGCCTCGTTGTAGTATAGATCCGAGAACAGGAAGTAACGTACCTCTTCTACTGTATCGGGACGGAAATTGAAGTTCTCTTTGAACGTTTCATTCAAGAGCCATGTCAATAGTCTTATCTCCTCTTCTCGCTCTTTCTGGAGTGATCGGATAGCCATCTGTTTGTTCTCTCCAATTTCCTGCGAGATGTCTGCCAGTTCCATCTCCATATTGCTGACCACCCGAACCTGCTTGAAATCTAACCCTTCGAGAAGCTCCACATAGCCCCGTTCTCTGGAATCAATGAATGCCTGCGCGATCGCCATACCGCGATCCTTAAGCTCCCGCAGAGCAAGCTCCACAAGCTGGCGCTCGATTCCTCTGCCACGAGATTCAGGGATAACGTAGAAACGAATGAATCCCTTCCTCTCCTCTCTCTGTTTCTCCACATTGGCATGCACCGCGCCGACCGGACTTCGATCAAGCTCCGCGATGAACCTCCCCTCTAGATCGAAGCTCGGATCTTCCTTCTCCTGCAGAATCATCTCCTCCACCGTGATGGCTCTCAAATCCTCACGATCTTTACGGGATGCATTGAGCACTTCGACCCAGACGGGCTCATCTACCCCCTGCACAAGACGCCGTATCTGTAACATGACTACTCACCTCTCAAATGCTTATATGCTGAAAACTAGACCTCTCTCTCGAGGATGATTTCTCTCTTCTTGACCCTGAATCCCAGTTTCTCGTAAAGCCTTATGGCTTGGGTTGAGTTGTTGTTTTCCACGCCCAGAATCGCGTTGGTCATCCCCTTGGCTTTCAGCCTTTCCAGGCCGTGCAGCATGAGCCTGGCCCCTATTCCCTTTCTTCTATGCGCTTTCAACACGCCGATAACAAAGACCTCCCCGGCCTGCACCTGTTTTTCCAGGTTGTATTTTTCGTCTATGCCGACACCGACGCAGCCAATGCTCTCGCCATTAAGCACGGCGAAAAAGACCTCCTTTTCCCTGAGGTATGGATCACAGAATAAGAAATGCCGCGTCTCCTCCAACATACGGGGACTGTAGTCTAAGTCTTCCTTGTAGCTTTCATTACCGAGCCAGTTAAAGAGCTTGATGTCGTCTTCCAGCTCGTTGCGTAGAGGTCTGATGGCCACCTGTGTGTTCTCACCGATGTTCTGAAGAAGCTCCGCCAGCTCCATCTCCATCACGCTGAATACTCGAACATGCCTGAAATGCAGACCTTCAAAAAGCTCTATGCGCTCAATCTCGCTGAAGTCGGCCCACGTCTGCGCAATTGCCATATCGCGGACTTTAAGCTCCCTGAGAGCTGTTTCCATGAGCGGTGTTTCAATTCCGCAGCCGCCGAACTCCGGGACGATATCAAGGCGAATGAACCCTTTCTTGTCCTCGCTCATCTTATCCACCTTGGCATGTACTACACCGACGGCCTTTCCATCAAGCTCGGCAATGAACCTTCCCTCAAAGTCGAAGCTAGGCCGCTTTGCGTCCGCAAGCAGTTCTTCCACCGTGATGGTCCTCCAGTCCTCACGCTTCTTGCGGGCC
>JBAUFO010000167.1:0-2914 GCA_049679185.1 Candidatus Zixiibacteriota bacterium | reverse complement strand
CTTGAGGGGGTGTCAAAATGTCATTTTGATCCCGCCGAAGGCGGGAGAAGAATCTCGCTTTCGTTGCTTATAGAAATTGTCAGATTCTTCGCTTCGCTCAGAACGACTACTGCACGTTTTTGAAGGTTGCGGCACAGCCTCCTTGCTGAGAGGGAGACCAAGGGGAAAAGGTCGAGAAAACGGCGCATGAACCAGTCAGCGTTTTAGGAGACACAGGTGAAAATACTAAATAGAGCCAAAGAGAACATTCGGACCGTCAGAACCGCAGGGAGACTGGGCTGGGCCATGGAGTCGAACTGGACCGATCCCTTTCTGTTTGCCATCTACTCCATCGTCCGGCCCCTGGCGTCGTCGTTGATTCTGGTGGTGATGTATTACGTCGTCACCAGGGGCAAGACCGGCATGGATCTGTTTGCATACATCTATGTGGGTAACGCCTTCTTCATGTACGTGATCAACGTTCTGTTCGGGGTAAGCTGGGTCATTCACGAGGATCGGGATCATTATCAAATGATCAGGTACATCTACATATCCCCGATCAGGATGTACTACTACCTTTTCGGTCGGGGTATAGCCAAGATGATCCTAACCACCGTGGCGGTGATCATCACGGTGGGCTTCGGCATGCTGGTGTTGAAGATTCCGGTCAACCTGCTCACTGTGAACTATCCCTTGCTTCTTTTCTCCGTGGCTGTCGGCATCTTCATCATCACCTGCCTGGGGATACTTTTGGCTGGAGTAAGCATGGTCACGGCACATCACAGCTATGCCCTGACCGAAGGGATGTCCGGACTCTTTTATTTGGCCTGCGGCGCCATCTATCCCATAGACATCCTGCCCGTCTGGCTGCAGTATATCTCCAAGGCGCTGCCGCTAACCTACTGGCTGGAGCTGGTGAGAAGAGCCGTTTTGGGGAAGAGCGTCAGTTCCACCTTGGGTGGATACTCCGACTTTCAGTTGATCCTGATCATGGCGGCGACCACCCTGGCTTTAGCTTTGTTCTCGCACTGGATTTATCGCTCCATCGAGTACATCGCCCGAAAGTACGGCAAGATAGACCAGCTCACCAGTTATTAAGGAAGGAACAATGAGAAGAAACCTTTGTCTTATCGTTTTGGCCCCGCTTCTCCTCGTTTTCTCATACGAAAGTTTATTGTGCGGGGATAGCGAACGGGTTCAGAATCCCATCGCCATACTGGAGCAATCAGAAAGAGTATATCTGGTGGACGCTTGCCCTGACGAGTCTAATCCCTGGTTGTCGTGGGTCGCTCCTTCACTCCACCTCTATTGCGCAGTGGAGAGATCGGAGGACAGTACCGTTGTTATTGTGAGAGATTTCTCCGAACAGGTTCTGCCTGAGATCCTGGCTGGAGAAAACTTACTCGCAGCTGGAGCAACAGTTGAGGCCAGAGAGCATTATCTCAAGGCTCTCAGCATCGACTCAACGGTATCTAAGCTCTACGTGTTCATCGGGGATACCTATTTCTTGGAAGGACAGTATGGTGAAGCGAAGAAATGGTACCAAAAGGCAATGGAAATAAACCCAGTCGATTACCAGGCTTACAGATTCATGGCCGACATCCTTGAGCGCCAGGGTCATCTCGAACTCGCGATGCATACCCTAGTTGCTGCCTTGATCTACAACATGAACTACGACATAGCGTGGGACGATCTTCGTCGTATAGGCTTAAAGCTTGGCTTGGAGGTTACCAGGCACCCCTTTAGGCATAGGTCTTGGATGGAACCGGTGAGCGATACAACCTACCGCGTTTGCATTGACAGCTCGGTGGCCTCTTCCCCGGAGAAGCTAGCCGCCTGGTTTGCGTTCACCGCAGAAAAAGCCGTTTGGCAGGTTGAAGGGAAATTCTTTGACGAAACTCCGACTGCTGACCAGTACCACCTGACCCTGAGTGAGCTATATAGCTGCGTGAATTGGCTTGTATCTGTGTGGGTGGATCTGAAGAAGAAAAACCCGAAGATCTCTGACCCGGATCTTGATTTCATTTCCAGAGCAGCAGAGGATGGGTTCCTGAAAGAGTATGTCCTCTTGGAGGTGCTTTCGCAGCTAGACATTCACTTGCTTCTTGAGCTGAACCTACGGGACAACCTGTCTCTCAGATTTGAAGAATTCTTTTTCAGATACTATATCCGAGGGACTTAAGTGAGTGTGTGCAAATCGTCTAACCGCTTGGCATGATCCTGCAAGGGTGCCGTTATTCTTCTAGCTTTGGGGTGCAGCAGAGAGGCAATGCACCCGGCCGTTAACCGGTCTCAAGACCCTGGGGAGAGATCGGAGGTTCGAATCCTCCCGCCCCAGAAAGAGAATAGCTGCAGGCCCAACCATGCGGAAAAGAGGACAAAGAAGACACGGCTGTTGTGACCTCACCCCCTATCTCCCCCTCTCCATTTCATGGAGAGGGGGACGGGGGGAGAGGTTTTAAAGATCGACCCGGGAGGTAAACCATGATCGAAGGTAAAAAAGTTCAGATCAGGGCAATCGAGAAAACGGACATTGACGAGATCATGAAATGGATCAACGAACGCGAAGTTATGGACAACTTGATCATGAGGTACCCCGTCTCCCGATACAAAGAAGAGAAGTGGATCGAAAAAGCGCTGGATGACCCTAATCCTAGAAACAAGGTCTTCGCTCTGGAGACCAAGGACGGGGTCTATCTGGGCGGGATCGGCCTGCACAGAATCGACTGGGAAAACCGCAATGCCGAGGTGGGCATAGTCATAGGGAAGAAGGAATACTGGAACAAAGGATACGGCACCGACGCCATGATAACCCTGCTCGACTTCGCCTTCAACCGGATGAATCTACATCGGGTCTATCTCAAAGTTTATGATTTCAACCTTCGGGGTATCAAATCCTATGAAAAGTGCGGCTTCAAGAGGGAAGGAGTACTAA
>JBAUFO010000166.1:0-7999 GCA_049679185.1 Candidatus Zixiibacteriota bacterium | reverse complement strand
TGAAATCGGGCAGGTATGTGGCCGATTGGGACGGCAAGGACGAGCAGGGAAATTCGGTCTCAAGCGGCATCTACTTCTATCGAATGAAGGCCGATGATTTCTCGGACATGAAGAAAATGCTGCTGGTTAAGTAGTCAGCAGTCAATGGCATGAACCGTACAGTTCATGCCAACGGATTAAGCGGATTAAACAGATTAATGCAAAGGCAGGAGGCAAAAAGCCTCCTGCCTTTTTCTTTGTCTATTTTGCCCGCACATTTAGGGGGAACCTTCAGGTCTCCAGGTTGTAGGTCGAATATGGCCGGGGGCCTCTTGACAACCTGCTGTCAACGGATGAAGCGAATTTAGCGGAGGGGAGTCTTGTAGGTCGAACATGCCTGCCAGCCATGGGTCGAAGACCTGTTCGACAAGGTGCTGGCGCTCGAGAAGAGAAAAAACGGACGGGAATCAGGGCCCGTCCGTTTCTGAATTAGTCCGGCTAATTCGCAGACGCTACCGGCCAAGGAGGGATTTCAGTTCCGCCGCAGTAAAGTCGCTCTCTCCTTCATCCGAGATGTGTATGGCTTTGCCCTGCAGAAAGAATATGACCTCATCTCCCAGAGCCAGGAACCTACCTATCTCCGGCACCTCGCTCAAAAGCTTGAAGTAGGCTTCTGAGAGGTTTTTGACTCTTATCGCCTCGATCTTGCCTTCGTATTCGCTGTCCACCCAGAGCCCGTTTTTGTTGAAAAACGTCCTGTTGCCAACCTGGACGATCTTAGTTATGATTTGCTCTTTCCCCTCTGCATCCAGGTAGCCGCGGGACGCCTGCGCCGCTCCGCTCATCTTCTTCGACGCCTTAGCTTGATTGACTGCCCCTGCACCTACCTGAGCTTCCATCCTGTCTCTCATGACAAACCCAACCTGGGTCGATAACTCCTCCGCAGCCAACCTGTAGTCTGCATCTACCAGAAATGAGGTATATTCTGTGATGATCCCGTATTTCTTGGAAAGCCTAACCACCTCATCCACCAACTCCTCTTTCTGTCCGTGCAGCCTCAGCTCACTTATCAAATACCCGATTCTTCTGGTTGCCCACAGTCGGGGGATAAAGTCATTCTTATCGTCCGCCGTGAAATCCACCTCATATCTGAACTTACGGTCGCTCCCACGAGCGGAGCCGGAAAGCGTGGCTTTGGTGGTCCCCCCTCCCTTGTACTTGCCCAGCACCAGAAGCTGCGACCCCTTGAAGATGTCTGGGAATTCCTGGGGATAAAGATTATAGACTTCCACATCGGGAAACGAGAGCCTGATATCCGTCAGGATAGGGTAGGATACCTTTTTGAAGAAACCGGAGACTTTAACCTCGATATCCTCGGATGGGCGGACATAATCGGAGGTGGCGTGGTTATCCTGAGCCAGCCGATCCAGAAGACGGGTGTTCACGTCATAACCCACCCCGAAGACGAATATCCGGGTTGAGGAGCGGTTTGCACCTTTTACATTCGCCAGAATGGTGTTTATATCCGTCTGCCCCACCGTGGGCAGGCCGTCGGTTAGGAAGATGATGAAAGAAGCTCCGCTTGCGTCTTCGATCTGCTCCAGACCGGTGAGCAGAGCGTCATGGATATTGGTACCACCCTCCGCCTCGCGTTTGTCCACAAAGGATAAAGCTTCCCTGATATTCTCCTGCCCTGCCCGAACCAAACCTGTCTCGAACGTCCTTATCTGGTCGTCGAAATCGATCACGTTGAACCGATCCCCTTCGTTCAGGCTATTCAGGCAGAAAGACAACGCTCCTCTGGCCTGCTTTATCTTCTCTCCCTTCATGCTCCCCGAGGTATCGAGGATGAATACTATGTTCTTGCTCGAAGTCTTGTCCGCGGCAACCTCCACCTGGGGTGAGATCATGGCTAAGAAATAGCCCTGGTGATCTTCATCTTCAAAGGGAAGAAGATTGAAGCCTATGTCCTCCTCTGACACAGTGTAATAGAGAAAAAAGTCCTTATCCGGGCGGGTGTTCTCCTCCACGTAAGTCACCCTGGCGTGATGATCGTCCTCTTTCTCGACTCTGACATTATGCGAAGGGGAGTAGATGCTCTTTATCGGTGTTTTCGAATTGATCTTGACCGTGACCTTCACGCTCTGCAAAGGGTCCCTGGAGAATTTCTCCGTGTTCAGGGTGTAGCGATAGCCGCAGATTCCCCCGTTTAACCTTAGGACCTCGGAATAATCCAATTTGATGCGGGTCTCGCCATTGGCGGGTATGGGATAGACCGAAGCCTTGAACATTCCGTCCTTGAAATACTCCAGAAGGGCAGGATCCTTTCTTTGGCGAACTATATCCTGATAGATCTTTCGGGCCTCGTCTTTGTCCAATATCTCTCCTTTGATCTCCTCGCCTCCCACAAACATGGAGAACTTGGAGATGGAAGCGTCCGTCGGAATGGGAAAGATGTAGGTCCCTTCGATGTCACGATGATGGTTGTTTATGAAGACCTGGTCCACCGCGGTCTGCGCAACCTGATTGTCGATCTTAATGTCCACATGATGGTATTTTATGGACAGACTGGGGGGAAAGGGTTTGCCCGGATGCGGCGGCACAGGAATGATGAAACCATCGGCCAGCGCAATCCCACTGAGCAGGATCACCAGAGTCAAGCTCAAGCCGAGTATTCTTTTCATGACTGGTCTCCTTTTAAATAAGGGCGTTCAAGGTTCAAGGTTTGAGGCCTACTGTTTACTGCTTACTGCCTACTGCTAACTGCCTACTGCTATCTGTTATACCGGTCACGAAAAGAATTATTCCGTCGAAATTCTCATTTTTCCCTTAACGCCTCTATTTCTTCCAATTTGTCGCTCAATCTCTTTTTCAGTGCCAAGTCCGCGATCTGGTCAAGATATGTCTCTATCAGCTTCTTGCCTTCGGAGATGACTGTAGTATCCCGGCTGAGCTTTGCCAAAAGGTAGTAAGCCATTGCCACCTGGAGGTAGCCCTGGTCAGTCAGAGAGTCGGCGGGATTCTCCTCGATATAATCTCTCCATATCTGTATGGCCCTTTTCAGTTCGTCCGCCTGCCTCAGTGTGTCGTCCTCGCCCATTCTCGGGACCATATTTTCATTTACCATGTAACTGCCCCGGGCCACGAAACCATATTGAGCAGAAAGGATATCACGCACCTCACGTGTCTCCCTTTCCTGTTCTGCTTTCCCCGAAACACCTTCCTCTTTCCCGACTCCCTTTACTTGAGCTGGCATCTCAATCGCTTTTTTCCCCTTGGTCTCATCCTTGATTCCTGCTCCGGTCGCTTCGGTTACCTCGGAGAGCTGCTTTGACGGAGCCTCGGGCTCTGCAAGAGTCTGAACAGTCGGGGCGGGTGCTGAAGCTGGCACCCCTCTTTCTTCAGCCACCTTCGGGGGTGCCGGGATCCCCATTTCCTCTGCTGTGCTCCCCTCTCCGGTGATCGGTTGTTCAGTGACAATCGCTCTCTTCTTCGCTTCTTTTACCTCTGCAAACTCCGCTTCTCGCTTGGGCTCATCCAGTGGCCGGATGCCCCTGTCCCGATCTTCTGCCTCGGAAACTTCTCCCTTCTCGGCTACCTTCGTCACATCCAACTGTGGTTGCTCTTCGCTTCTGATTACTTCTTTGGAGGGAACGATCTCCTGACCCCGGTAATCCACATAGAGTTTGCCAACGATAAAGACTAAGACGACTGAGACCAGTCCGGCGGCAACCTTCATCTTTAAAGGAGAGAAGGAAAAGATATCCTGCAGTGTTTTCTTCAGACGAAATGCCAGCGATACCTCTTCCCGCTGGACGATTTCCTCTCTCACCCGGCTGGAAAACGTATCCCAGTACTCCTGGTGTGGCTCCTCAATCTCAATTCTCTTCACTGCCCCTTCCATTGACTTCAGGAGAGCCAATTTACGGGCGCACTTTTCGCACGTGGACAGGTGCTCCTTGAGGTCGCTCTCCTTGTCTTTCTCCAACCTCCCGTCCAAAAAGAGATGAATCAGCTTATCGAATCTCTCGCATTTCAACTTTACTGCTCCTTGTATTCCTTCAATATCTCCTGCATTCTCTCCCTGGCCCTGAAAAGCCGGGACATCACCGTTCCAATAGATATTTTCAGAGTTTTGGCGATCTCCTCGTAACTTAAGTCCTCATATACTCTCAGTACGAGCACAGCCTTGAATTTCGGCGGCAGCGAATCCAGGGCTTTCTCTATCTTATCCTCTAACTCTTTCAAAGCCAGATGATTCGAAGGATCCGCCCCGGCTGCCCCCCTTTCCAAGGGACTCGTTTCCTCTTCGAATTGACTCTCTGGAATGACGAATTTCCGGCGTTTCAGATAGTTTATGCTCAAGTTCATACATATCCGGTAAAGCCAGGTATAAAAGCTATAGCCGATCTTAAACGACTTGATGGCAGAATAAGCGTTGATGAACGTCTCCTGCGCGATATCGTCTGCTGCATCGTGACCTTTGACCATGCGAAGAGCCAGAAAGTAAATCTTTCTCTGGTAACGTCCTACCAGAACATCGAACGAATGCAAATCGCCTTTCTGAGCCTTTAAGATCAACTCATCGTCATCTTGTTGACCGAAAGGCGCTTGCCCTTCACTTCGGCTCATTAACAGTCCCGCCTGACAGAATACAATTGAACTTGAAGGTTATTCCCGGGTTTTTTCTAAAACCGAACAAGAAAGCTAAGCCCATCTTTGCGCCACCCAGCCTTTATCCGCTTGAGACGAGCCATACGATGGTAGTCGGTGAAGCTAAGAGAGAATGGCTGTGCCAAAAGGCTCAGGTATTTCACAACTGACACAGATTGTACGTCAACAGTTCCAGAAGGATCTTATCCGGCATTAGATTGGATTTTAGATCCACATCGGCGTGATACAGGAGCATGACTCCTTTTTCCAGTTGTTCCAGGGTGAAATTCGGCGCCTGTTTTTGACATTTGGACACCAGAAAAGGCGGCAACTTCAGAAAAGACCCCAGGGAGCCGCCGGATCGGGGTGAGAATTCCTTAGTCAGGATCAGCCTTTCCAAGTGTTCGGTCAGCCAGAAGATTATTCCGCCCGGCCTCTCGCCAGTGAGCATCATGCTTCGCAGTATCAAAAGCGCTCTTTTGGTGTCTCTCTCCCCGACGGAATCGATTAGCTGAAAAATGGTATGGGTCCGGGACATACCGACGGCCGCTTTGACGTCGGACGAGGTAATCACCTGGTTGTCCCCAACGTAGGTCACCAGCTTATCGATCTCGGCGGCCAACTCGGACAGATCGGTTCCCACCAGATCTATCAGCACCCCGACAGCGCCTTCTTGCGCTTTCTTGCCGTATTCTCTGACCCTGTTCGTGGCCCAACTCGCCGCTTGATTCTCCCACATTTTGGGAAACTCAACCGTGGTGGCAATCTTTGCCAGGCTTTTGTAGAACTTTGCCGTGGAGCTGATCTTGGGTGAAAGGAGGATAAGACAGACGGAGTCTGGCAGCTTGGACAAAAAGGAGAGGAGCACGTCTCTGGAGAAGGCGGACAGCTTGGGCAGGTCGAAAACCACCACCACGCGTTTCTTCGCGTTGACCGGCGAGGTGGAGGCTTGGTTGATTACCTGGTCGGCGCTGACCTCCGCCCCATGCAGAAGGTCTAAATTAAAGCTCTTCAGACTCTCCGGGACGAGAAGGGATACAATCTTCCTCCACGCCTCTTCTTTGAGAAAGTCTTCGTCTCCGGTGAAATGGTATACCCTCTCAAGCCTGTCCGCAGGGTCCTCCGGGCCGGGTTTAAGCGCGTTGAGCAATTGAGAATATGCGATCTTCCTTCCCATTTGTCTTACCTGACCATTCAGCGGCTGATCGGCAACAGCCGTCACGGCTTGAGATACGGCTCTCCCTCGGTCTCAAGTGGGATAAGCGACTTCAGACCAAATTACCCAATCACGTGCTGGATGTCAATAAAAAAGAGCCTCCTGGGGACGGTGGAGGCTCTTTCTGGCAGAAGGGTTCACCCTGAAGGGTTCACCCTGAAGGGGATGAAGGAGGATTTTCTTACCTTACGGGTAGCTCATTCTGGGCAGGGTTTTCCTTTTCGGGGATCCAGTTTATGCTAAAGGGAATCTTCTTTTTGTAAACTAAAGCCATGTTTCGATAGGGCTCCAAATCCTTGTTACAGACCATCTGCAGATTCACCTGGTTGACCACCACAAAACTGTCGCCCAATATCTCCACGGTCTTGTTCTGAAACAGGTGAGGGTTGATCTCGATGAACTCCAACAGCGCCAGCAAGCTGGCGTACTCGCATTCGACCGGGCTGCCCTTAAACTGCGCCCGAAATACTATTCCTATGTCGGGAATGGAAAACGAGACCAGTCCGCGACAACCATCCTTGCTGCTTTCATCTCCTGTGGCTCCGTAGAAAAAGCATTGCATTGAATCCTCCTTATCGGCCTGTCGCTGAGCCTACCTCCTGTTCTTGTTTCCACCCTGAGGAAAAAGCAAAATACATGCCTCGCTCGGCCCAGGTAGCATGCGAGACAGGGAAGAGGGGGATAGGGGGGTAGCGAGTCTTGAGTCGTCTGTTACAACCGATTGGTAATCAAGAAGATACGCAAGGCACTCTGCCTACTCGTCCAGGCTGCCGTCACTATTTTGGAAGTCGCTGAGCAGCGTAGTATCTTGCGATTGAGGGACTTCTGTGCAAGACACTTCACACTTGTTGCAGGGCGTTACATGAGATGGAAGGAGCAGAGAAGCGCGGGTTCGAACGGGTGTCAGGTCTGGCTGAGGGATTGCCTTCAGTGTGACCTAACACATTGAGACTACCAGGTCACACCCGCTAACGGGGGCACGACCTGGCAGAACAATATATCATTTACTCTTTCTTTTTCTCGAAACAATCTTGGGCTTTCTGGAAGGCATCGGTGGCTTTCTTCCCGACGTCTGTCTTCGCATAAATATATGCCAATTGCTGCCAGGCCTTGCAATTGGTGCTGTCTTTTACAACCAGATTTTCCAGAAGGACTAAGGCCTTATCGAAATTCTCCAATTCCTGGTAGATCTCGGCTAAGTGGCCTTGGGCTTCTAAGTCCGTGCTGTCGAGCTCCACCGTCTTTTCAAAGGCGACCTGAGCGGAACTGAATAGATGGCTTTTCTTCTGAGCCAGCTCTTTTATTCTTGCAGTAGATTTCTCGTCTTTAAGGAATTCTCCGGACTCGTCCTTCAGCGAATCCAGACAGTCGTCTACGGGTATGGTTTGCAGCAGAAATGCGGTTCCCATGTTGAAATAGGCATCCTTGAAGGTGGGGTCTATGGCAACCAGCTTCTGAAAGGCATCAATTGCCCCATCGTAGTTCTTGGCATTGTACTGAAGCGTGGCCATGTTGAACAAGACGTCGACGTTCTCCGGGTCGCTCTCCATCACCCTGCCATAGCTTTCCAGAGCCTCCTCTGCTTTTCCGGAAAAGAACAGAACGTCGGCATAACTTCTCAATATTTGCGGGTTTTCGGGGTCCAGCTTGAGGCCGGCCCCCAGAATCTCAAGCGCCTTGTCGTAGTCTCCCTTCACCCGGTAGGTATCTCCATAAAGCCAATAAGCCCTGGCGTCGCTGGGTTTGATCCTAGTGCAGGTCTGAAACCTGTCTATGGCCGTGTCGAAGTCCTGCTCTCGGTAGGCCGCCACCCCCTGATTGTACACCTCCATCCACTTTTCTTCCCTCATCGAATTAAGCTCGTCCAGCCATTTCTTCTTTTTGCTCTTCAGGCTATCTGCCAAGGCGAAGTGTTCTCCCATTGCCCCGTAGTCCTTAGTTTGATAATATGCCTTCCCCAGCAAAAAGTGCATCTCCGCATCTTCGGGATAGAAATCCACCCCCTCTTTCAGTATGACCACCGCGCTGTCGAACATACTGTACGTATCCTTGAGGAAGATCTTGCCAGTGGTTTTGTACGTGCCGGCGGGAAGCTGGCGCTCCTTTTTGGATTTCTGGCCCCAAACCGCACTTCCGACGAAGACCACCAAT
>JBAUFO010000165.1:0-1792 GCA_049679185.1 Candidatus Zixiibacteriota bacterium | reverse complement strand
TTTTGACACCCCCTCAAGCTAGAGAGGGAGACAGGGGGTGAGGTTCTCACTGCCATCTCAAAGTCAATCTCCCCTCTTTTTTGCCCAGTTTCTCCATGTACTCCAGGGCATACTTCGAAACCCACAGAAACAGTATGCACAAAACCACCAGGGCGCCGAGTTCGACGTTCACGCCGATGAGTCCGGATTTCGGTCCGGCCGCAAACGCCAGCTGTCTCATGGCATCCAGACCCAAGGTCATGGGAATAAGCGACGCTCCCAATGCCACGAAGAAGCCCAGATTCCTCACCGGGAAGAAGAATCCCGACATGAGATGAACCGGCTCCTGCAGGAGCGTGACTCCATGCCAGGCCTCCCGCCCGTACAGCATGAACAGCGACGAAAACATCATGCCCAGCCCGTACAGACCGATCAAGGTGAGGACGAAGACCGCAAACAGCTTGGGCAGGCTGATTATGGCGAAATCCACCTTGAAGATCAAGCTGCCGACCAAGAAGATGAAGACCGCCCTGGTGGTGGCCAGGACCATTCCGCCCGAAGCCATGCCCAGAAGTATGGACATCCTGGAGATGGGGGCGATCATATACAATTCCAGATTGCCGATCTCCTTCTCCCAGTAGAACTGGGCCGCCATGCTCCACAGAACGTGTATCCAATATGCGCTCATGGTTCCGCCCAAGATGACGAAACCGGTGTACTCCTCCGGAGCCTTCAGGGCCTTGTAGACAAAGACGTAGGCAGCCGTGCTCAAGATGGGTAGCAGGGTCTCGGTAAACCACCAGCTCGGCTCCCGGTTGGCGCCTACCACCCGCACGTACGCGCGGGCAATTATCGCCTTTATGTTAGTTCTCAGCTCAGTTTTCATCCTTCAATCCTCTTCCTACCAGTGCCACGAACACGTCCTCTAAGCTCGGCTCCATCTTGGAAAGCGAGATTATCTTGGAGCCGTTGCCGCTTAAGAACTCGGTCACATTGGAAATGGCAGCTTCCTCCTCCAGGATGAACTTCAGCTCGGTCGTTCCCAGGTGACTTTTGTGCTCATAGGCAAACTGTTTGACACCGGGGATCTGGCCGAATTTCTCCGTTCCGTTCACCGACAAGGGAACCTCGATGCGGAATACAGCCTCTCCGGCCAAGGATTTCTTCAGGTTCTGCGGCGTGTCGCATACCAGAACCCTTCCCTTGTCGATTATGGCCACCCGGTCGCACAGCTCGTCCGCCTCCGCCATGTAGTGGGTGGTCATGAGAACAGTCCTTTCCAAGTTTTCCTTCATCCAGGTTCTGATGTAAGCCCGGACGTCCCGGGCGATCTGAACGTCCAAGCCCAGTGTAGGCTCATCCAAAAACATGATCTTGGGATCGCAAACGAAGCCTCGCATGAAGTTCAGCTTCTGCCTGAGCCCGGTGGAGAGTTTCCCGATCTTGGTCTTGGCAAACTCCTCCATTTTCAGGATCTTCAAAAGCTCATCAATTCTCCGGTGCGAGACTTTGTTCGGAATGCCGTAGAACTGCGAGAACATCCAGAGAGTCTCCCGCACATTTAGAATTCCGTAACCGCAGTGCTCGCCGCCGGAGACCATGTTTATCTGTTTTCTCACCCTTTCCGGGTGCTTGACCACGTCGATCCCATCCACCAACGCTCTTCCGGAGGTGGGCAAAAGCAGGGTAGCGAGGATCTTTATCAGGGTGGTCTTGCCTGCACCGTTGGGTCCCAGGAGGCCAAAGAGCTCGCCCTGATGTATCTTTATGTTGGCATCTTCTAAGGCAATCAACTTGTCGTTGTTGTTGCCGT
>JBAUFO010000164.1:0-4464 GCA_049679185.1 Candidatus Zixiibacteriota bacterium | reverse complement strand
TTCACCCTCCCTTTTATTCCCTCCCACTTGTGGTGAGCTTGTCGAACCATCACGGGAGGGAAGAGCAAGCTCCTTCTCCCTTCGGGGGAGAGGGCGATCCGGAGAAAACATGAAGCGGACAGCCATGAAGGCTGTCCCTACGACTGTCCGCAGATAGGTTCGGGGTGAGGGCACCCCGAACCAACAAAGAGGGATTGCTTCGTCCCCTGTCCAGGGGACTCGCAATGACGTGGCGGTTATTGCGCTTAGATACGGTTCACGTACACGTTCTTGTCACCACACAGACTCTTCAATTTACCCAGAAGCTCTTTGGAGACCTCCACGTCTGTGTTCTTAAGTCTCATCTTCAGTTCTTCATCGTTGGTTCTCACGTGCAGGATCACGGGTGATTTTCCGGGATGGTCGGAGAGAATCCCTTTTAAGTCGGTGATGATATCCGGGCTGGCGCCGGAGGAAAGGAGAAGCACATGCATGGGCGGCCTCATCTTCTGGTACACCTTGCTTAAGCCCGTGATATCCGAGGCCACGACTTTGGCTTTCTCTCCTTCCTTGGTGGAAGCTCTTCCCCTGACCAAGACCATCGACTCTGCCCTGATGACCCGGCGGTTCTTCTCATAACAATCGGAGAAGATGACCACCTCCACCGTGCCGGTGAAATCCTCCAAGGTGATAAAGGCCATCTGCTTCTTTTTCCGGTCGATGTTGGTCTTCACGTTGGTGATGACCCCGCCGATGTAGAGCTCCTCCCCATCCTTTGCTTCCTCTATGGTCTGAGTGTTTCTGGTGACGAAGACATCCAATTCGTCATGGTATTTGGTCAGTGGATGCCCGGAAGCGTAGAACCCAAGCATCTCCTTTTCCTTGGAGAGAATCTCGCTAATGGGCCATTCCGGAACTTCCGGCACCCTGGGGATGGTAGCAGTTTTTGTCTCGCCGGTAAGATCGAACAGTGAGGTCTGTCCCCGCTTTTTCTCCTCCTGCAGGTTCTGGCCATAGCTGGTGGCCACGTCCACGGATGCCATCAACTGGGCCCTGTGCTTGGAGACCGAATCGAACGCTCCGGCCTGGATCAGACTCTCTATCACCCGCCGGTTCACCGCCCCCATGTCCACCTCGGCGCAGAACTGGAAGATGCTCTCGAATCTGCCTACCTTCTCCCTGACTTCTACGATGGCCCCGATGGCGCCGTGTCCCACGTTCTTCACCGCTTCAAGTCCGAATCGTATCCGTTTTCCCACCACCTTGAACTTCCCCACGTTCTCATTTACGTCCGGAGGCAAAACCTCGATTCCCATCCGCTTACATTCCTCCATAAACGTCACGATTCTGTCGGTGTTGCCCATCTCCGAGGTCATGCTGGCAGCCATGAACTGCACCGGATGGTGAGCCTTGAGATAGGCCGTCTGATAAGCCAAGTATGCGTATCCGGCCGAATGGGACTTGTTGAAACCGTATCTACCAAAGGTGGCCATCAAATCGAAAATCTTCTCCGCCACCTGCTCTTTGATCGCCTTGGCTTTGGTCCCCTTCTTAAACTCCTCCCGCTGCTGAACCATTAGCTCTGCCTTTTTCTTTCCCATGGCCTTACGTAAGATGTCGGCCTTGCCCAGACTGTAGCCGGCCAAGTCGCTGGCGATCTTCAGTACCTGCTCCTGGTACACGATAACGCCGTAGGTCTCCTTCAGAATCGGCTCTAACAGGGGATGTTCATACACGATTCTTTTCAGCCCCCTCTTTCTATCGATATATTCGTCCGTCATGTGACTATCCAGCGGTCCGGGACGGTACAGAGCATTCATGGCGGTCAGCTCGTCTAAGCTTTCCGGCTTGAGCTTACACAGATATTCCCTCATGCCGGAGCTTTCAAACTGAAAGATGCCCACCGTCTCGCCGTTGGAGAAAAGCTGGTAGGTCTTCTGATCGTCAAGCGGGAGAGAGTTGATGTCCAAAACGACATTACCGCTCTCCCTTAAGGTCTCCAGCGTATCGTCGATCATGCTTAAGGTCCGCAGGCCCAGGAAGTCCATCTTCAGAAGCCCGATCTCCTCGATTCCCTTCATGTCGTATTGGGTGGTTATCTCCCCCTTGCTGCCCTGATACAGAGGAACGAACTCGGTCAAGGCCCTGGGTGCGATCACCACGCCGGCGGCGTGAGTGGAGGCGTGCCGGCACAAACCTTCCAATGTCTGCGAGTAAGACATCAGCCTTTCTATCCGGGGATCGCTCTTGACCATGGCACGAAGTTCGGGTCGCTGCTCTAAGGCTTTCTTTAAGTTCATATCCGGCACCCAGGGTATCATCTTGGCGATCCGGTCCACCTCGGCGTACGAAATGTCCAGGACTCTTCCCACGTCCCTGATAACCGCCCGGGCAGCCATGGTTCCGAAGGTGATGATCTGGGCGACGTTTTTCTCGCCGTACTTGCTGATCACGTATCGGATTATCTTGTCTCTCCCCCGGTCCGCGAAATCGATGTCGATGTCCGGGAGTGAGATCCTTTCCGGGTTGAGGAATCTCTCGAACAGGAGCCCATATTTGATGGGATCTAAGTTGGTGATTCCCAGACAAAAGGCCACCAGGCTGCCTCCCACCGAACCTCTTCCCGGCCCCACTCGTATCTCTTCCTTTTTGGCGTAATCGATGAAGTCCTTGACGATAAGGAAGTATCCGGCAAACCCCATCTGTTTAATCACCTTGAGCTCATATTCCAATCTCTCCTCCAGACCGGGGGTAACTTTGGAGTACCTTTGGGCCAGGCCCTTTCGGGAGAGAAACTCCAGGTGAGAATCCAGATCGTCGAAGCCGGAAGGGGGGGGCAATTCGGGGAGATGAGTCTTGCCGAACTCTAAATCCAGGTTGCACGATTCGGCGATCCGCAGGGTGTTTTCCAGGGCAGAGGGGAAGTCGGCAAAGAGCGTCTTCATCTCCTCCGGGGATTTGAAATACATCTGATCGTTGGCAAACCTCATCCGATCCGTGTCGCTAACCTTTTTGCCGGTTTGGATGCACAGTAGTGCATCATGAGCCGCAGAGTGTTCTTTTTTCAGATAATGGCAGTCGTTGGTGGCCACCAATCCCAAGTTTGCTTCTTCCGCCAATTTCGCCAGAAGGGGAATTACCTTTTTCTCCTCCTCGATCTGGTGATTCTGCATCTCCAGGAAGAAGTTTCCCTCGCCGAAGATGGTCTTGTATTCCTCGGTTACCTCTCGGGCTTTTTTGTCGTTTCCTTTGAGCAGAAGGCTGGGAACCTCTCCGTGCAGGCAACTGGACAGGGCCAGAAGACCTTCGCTGTGCTGCCTGAGCACATCCTTGTCGATGCGTGGCTTGTGGTAAAATCCTTCCAGGTACCCGATGCTGGAGAGCTTCATCAGGTTTTTGTATCCGGTATGGTTTTTCACCAGAAGGATCAGATGATAACCAGCGTCTGGAAATCCTCTGATGGGCTCCTTTTTCCTTCTGTTCTGCGGCGCCACGTATACTTCACAGCCGATTATGGGCTTGATTCCGGCGGCCATACATTTTCTGTAGAACTCCACCGTCCCGAACATGTTGCCGTGATCGGTGATGGCTAACGCCGGCATCTTGAATTTTTTCGCCTGGCCAATGAGATCATCCAACTTATTGGCGCCGTCCAGCAGGCTGTATTGAGTATGAACGTGCAGATGAACGAAATCAGCGTGTATCATATCTTCTTGCCCTTATCGTGTCGGACTCGTATGGCAATGGGCGCGTCCTCCGCTGGCATCGGGAAACCGGTCAACGGATGGAGCGGATTAAACGGAAAAATCGAACTTCAGGACCTCATCCGCTTGATCCGTTCAATCAGTTGACCAGACTTGCAGATCGGGCTGTCTGAAGGACTGCCCGAAGATTCCATGCTAAGGTGAGGGGCGTTTTTCATAACAAACTTTATCCCCCTCACCCCCGCCTGCGGTGGTTCGACTTCGCTCACCACCCCGAGCTTGTCGAGGGGCGGGATTTTCAACCTAACCCTCTCCCCAAGGGGAGAGGGAACTCTTCCTTTGTCTTGTCGGGTAGCTCTACCGCCTCTGGTGGTTCAACTTCGCTCACCACCCTGAGCGTGTCGAAGGGCGGGATCGCAACCCGACCTACTCAGAAAGCTTCTTAAAAACGCTCAACACTCTTGCCCGGCAGTTAACGCAAACCCGCCAGTTCCGCTTGAGATATATCTCCTCCTCCAACTCCTGCTCCGACATCTGTCCGGTCTCTTCTAAAACCTGTTGAATTTTCTTCTCCAGGTAATCCCCCGATTTCATGGAGACGTCCTCTATATATCCATCGAAATCGGAAACGATCTCCAAATTGATACGATATCTCGTGGCTCCCTTCTTAAAACGCTTGCCGCAGATATGGCAGCGGAGTTTGGTCTTTGCCGATGAAGATTTCTCATTCATAGTAGTGATGTTTTTCTCTTGTAAGAACGGAGAAAAGCTTAAACAACAC
>JBAUFO010000163.1:0-5289 GCA_049679185.1 Candidatus Zixiibacteriota bacterium | reverse complement strand
GCCGGGAGAAGAAGATGCTCGGAATTGACCGGGAGAGAAACGAACTGGACGTCCACTCTGCCAGGGGCATGCAGTGCACGGATTGTCACACGGCCAAGGAAATGCACGGAGATGGAGTCGCATATAGTTCGATGAAACAGACCGGGGCAATGGAAGTGAAGTGCGGAGACTGCCACCCGGAGGTGACTCCCAGCGCGTCGCATACCGTCCATGGAGAGAGACTGGATTGTGCCGTTTGTCATGTCCGGAGAGTGGCCACCTGCTACAATTGCCATTTTGAAACACAGGTCAAGGAGGGAAAGAAGATATCCATCCCTACTACCGATTGGGTTTTTCTGATCAACTACGATGGAAAGGTCACCAGCGGCAACTTTCAGTCTCTGGCGTATCAAGGCAGGACCTTCGTCACCTACGCACCGCATTTCTCCCACTCCATCATGAAAGAGGGGAGGGTGTGCAGCGAATGCCATGGGACGAAGATTGCCAAGAGATTGGCGAAAAAGAAACAGAAGTTGACCTGGTATGAAAAAGGAGAGCTGCAGTCGGTAAAAGGAGTAATTCCTGTCGTAGATGGGAAACTCGATCTGTTGTTTTTGGATCGAAAAGATGGTGAGTGGATCCCCCTCAAGAATGCGCCATCACCCGTTGTGCAGTATTCAGGGTACGGTACACCGCTCTCTGACGAGCAACTGAAAAAGCTGGCGCAGAGGATGGGCAAGTAAGACTCTCGGTCAAAGATTCAAGTAGTCACTGCCGTCTTTACGTAAAATAATTCGATTTCTCCGAGGAGGCGAATCCAGATGCCCATTTACGAGTATAAGTGCAGAAAGTGCGGTCACAGGTTCGACGTTTTGCAGAAGATGGGGGAGGATGGGAAGGAATTGAAGTGTCCGAAGTGCGGCGTGGATAATCCCACCAAGGTCTTTTCCACCTTTGCCAGCGCAGGCTCCTCCGCCAAGTCATCCTCCAACTGCTCCAGCACAGGCTTCAGTTGAGCCTCGTAAGGTCCCGAGCGGTCCGCTCGAAAGAACAGAACCCCGCCACTGATGAGCTAGTTGAGTCGGGAAATCGATTTCCCGACGCAATTCTCAAATAATGCCAGCCCACCATCGGGATTAAGAAATCTCGATCAAACGAACTCTTCATCCTCGATCTCCCGGCCAGATAATAGTTGCCATACCAAGTCGAGTTGAATATCTTTCACATAAGTTTCGGTCAGAAACGTAGAGATTCGTAGAAAGGGTCACAAATCATTTCTGCGGAGTGATGTGAATGGCGGGTAACATAATTACCAAGATATTCGGCTCCAAGCACGAAAGAGACGCAAAGAGAATCCGACCCATCGTAGAAGAGATCAATCAATTCTTCGAGGAATACGAGAGCCTCTCGGATGAGGAGCTAAAAAGTAAGACAGAAAAATTCAGGCAGACAATCAAAGATAGAACGGCCGAGCTGGATCGGCAACTGGATGCGCTCAAAGAGGAATTCGCCGAGATTAAGACGCACGGACTTTCTGAGGAGGAAAGAGCGGACGTACGGTCTCAAAAGGAATCGCTTCTGCAGCAGACCAAGGAAATCCGGGATGAGATGAAGAAGGTGGAGCGAGAGGTCTTAGACGACATTCTTCCCGAAGCTTTCGCCGCGGTCAAGCAGACCTGTAAGAGGCTGTTGGGCAAGAAATGGGACGTGTGTGGAATCCAGATAGAGTGGAACATGGTGCCCTATGACGTTCAGCTCATCGGGGGGGTGGTTCTGCATCGGGGGAAGATCACGGAGATGGCAACCGGTGAAGGAAAAACCCTGGTCGCCACCATGCCACTTTATCTGAATGCTCTAACCGGCAAGGGGTGCCATCTGGTGACGGTGAATGATTACCTGGCTCGAAGAGACAGCGAGTGGATGGGAGAGATCTATAAGTTCTTAGGTCTCACTGTGGGTTGCATACAAAATGAAATGGATAATGAGCAAAGGAAGGTTCAGTATAATTATGACATCACCTATGGCACCAACAACGAGTTCGGCTTCGATTATTTGCGAGACAATATGTCGATTCGGGCCGAGGACAGAGTTCAACGCGGATACAACTATGCCATAGTGGACGAGGTGGACTCAGTTTTAATCGACGAGGCCCGTACCCCTCTGATCATCTCCGGACCGGTCAGCTCCGACGTCACCCAGAGTTATGCGGAAATGAGGCCGATGGTGGAGCAGCTTTTCCGCAAGCAGACCACTCTGGTAAATAAGATGGTGGCCGAGGGAGAGGAACTGCTGAAGGAGGAAAAAGAGTATGAGGCGGGGATAAAACTTCTGGCCGCCCAGCGGGGTTCTCCCAAGAACAAGAAGCTGATGAAACTGGGCAAGGAACCCGGGATCAAGAAGCTCATCCAGAAGGTGGAGCTGGACTTTATGCGGGACAAAAAATTGTACGAGGTGGACGACCTTCTGTATTTCTCCATAGATGAAAGGGAGAACAGCATCAATCTAAACGAAATGGGAAGGTCGGTTCTCTCGCCTGAGGATCAGGCGCTTTTCATCCTGCCGGACATCACCGAGGGGATACACGAGATCGATTCGGACGAGTCACTCTCCACAGATGAGAAGCTAAAAGAGAAGGAGAAGTTGTATAAGCTCCACGCGGAGCGCAGCGAGAAAAACCATTCCATAAACCAGCTTCTCAAGGCCTTTTCCCTGTTTGAGAAGGACGTTGAGTATGTGGTGCAGGATGGCAAGGTGATGATCGTGGATGAGTTCACCGGCAGGCTTATGCCGGGAAGAAGATACAGCGATGGCTTGCACCAGGCCATCGAGGCCAAGGAAAAGGTTAAGGTGGAGGGAGAGACGCAAACCTTTGCCACCATCACCCTGCAGAACTTCTTCAGGCTTTACGCCAAGCTGGCCGGAATGACCGGGACCGCGGTCACCGAGGCGTCGGAATTATGGGAGATATACAAGGTGGACGTGGTGGCCATTCCCACCAACGAGCCGGTGAGAAGGATCGACTACGACGATATGGTCTACCGAACCAGGCGGGAAAAATACAATGCCATTATCGATGAGATCGTCCGCTGCCACGAAGCCGGCATACCGGTTTTGGTGGGAACCGTGTCGGTGGAGACCTCCGAGACGCTCTCCAGAATGCTCAAGAGAAAAGCGATAAAACACTCGGTCCTCAACGCCAAATACCACCAGCAGGAGGCGGAGATAGTCTCGCGCGCGGGTCAGGCGGGGACGGTCACCATCGCCACCAACATGGCAGGGCGCGGAACCGACATCAAACTCGGCTCGGAGGTAGTCAAGTATCCCCGGTGCAGGCTGGTAACCCCGGAGAGGGAGGACGCTTGTCCCTACTTAGAGGAGTTGAATTGCAATGAGGACGTTCCCTGCGGGCTTCGCATCATCGGTACGGAAAGACATGAAGCCCGAAGGATCGACCGGCAGCTGCGAGGCAGGAGCGGAAGGCAGGGTGATCCCGGCTCCTCGAGATTCTTCCTCTCCTTGGAAGATGATCTTATGCGGCTCTTCGGCTCGGATCGAATTGCTTCCATCATGGACAGGTTCGGTGTGGAGGAGGGGGACGTGATCAGGCACTCCATGGTCACCAAGGCCATAGAGAGAGCCCAGAGAAGGGTGGAGGCGCAGAACTTCTCCATAAGAAAGCACCTGTTGGAATATGACGACGTGATGAACCAGCAAAGGGAGGTTATCTACGACCGCAGGCTGGCCGTCCTGGAGGGCGCAGATCTAAAAGAGGACGTTCTGGATCTGATCAGAACCGTAGTGGACTCCAAGGTGGACGCGCATACCGATGCGGCAACCTATCCCGAGGCGTGGGACTTAGCCGGGCTGAAGCAGGATCTCTTGAGAACCTTTTTGGTGGACGTCAAGTTCGACCAGAAGGATTTAAACGAGTTGAAGCAGGAAAATCTGAGGGTAAATCTTCACAAGATGGCTCGTCAGATATATGACCATAAGGAGAAGATACTGGGTGAGGAGCTGATGCGTCAATTAGAGAGATATGCCATGCTCCGGACCATAGATGATAAATGGAGGGATCATCTTTACGACATAGATCAGGTGAAGACCGGCATCGGCCTAAGGGCTTACGGGCAGAGGGACCCGCTTATCGAATACAAAAAGGAGGCATTTGCCCTGTTCACTCAAATGCTCCAAACGATCGACGAGGAGACCTTGGGGCTCATCTTCAAGATACAGATAGAGGAGAAAGAAAGAGCAAGAAGAAGAGAGCCGGAAGGAGAGATGAGGGCAGTCCACAAGTCCACGGTGGGCATGGGATATGCCGACACCCAGCCGGCGGAGCAGGTGGCTCCCGGCAAGCTCAGGCCGGTGAGAAGAACGGGCAAAAAGGTCGGTCGCAACGACCCCTGCCCCTGTGGCAGCGGGAAGAAATACAAGAAATGCTGCGGGGCGTGAAGCGGTCAACGGATTGAAAGACGTCCACAGTCCACAGTCCGCAGTCCACCGCTAAAACCCAGACAAACAAAATAGTTAGTAGGTCAAGCATGGCGTAGCCTGCTTGACGAAAAAGACCTTGTCAGACCGGGTCTATTATCCCTCAAAAGGGGGCGTTTTTACGTCCCCCTGATATCCAAGATCCGTAGGAAGGGGGAGATCGAAGATCCGTAGGACAGGGGGACTGGCGCTCCCGGTGACCCCGTTACAACACACCTTTAGGAACCAGAGATTCTCCGCCCAACCTGCGGCAAGATTCAGAATGACCTGAACCGTGTCAGCCTACGGACGTGGGGGACATGGGGGACTTGGGGGACATGGGGATGGCTATTTTTCATTTTTTCCATCGTCAGAAAATGTGTTTTGAGACAGAAGATTATCATCCCAGAGAATGGCGTAGATGCCGCCGTGGGTTTTTGCCTTTCGGAATCCCATGGTGGAAAGGAGCTGGCCAATGCGGCGATAACCGAGTTGGCTTTGATTGGATCTGGCTTGATTGAAAGTGTCAGCAATGGTTTTGACCGGAAGAACGCCATTTTTTACCTGAGGTTTTAGCCCTATGATAACCTCCTTGATTTGAGATTCGAGGTCGAGGGGTTTGGTTTCGGGATAAAGTTTTGGCAATTCATCATTTCTTATTGCTTCTATTTCCTGCCAGAAGAACTTTTCGGCTTCCGAGGTTTTGGCCACTTTCTGTTGAAGCTGGATAGCTTTTAGGGCATCCTGGACCTTAGGTTTATAAGAGTCTTCCTCCAATCTTTTAATGAGCTTGTCGATCAAGGTTTGCAGGAACTTCAACTGCGTGGAGCTCTGTTCTTC
>JBAUFO010000162.1:0-6819 GCA_049679185.1 Candidatus Zixiibacteriota bacterium | reverse complement strand
CTCCACATCCAGGAGACGTGGCGGTAACCGCCCGTCACCGCAGAAGAAACCGAGATCATCCGGCCCATGGAGCCGTTCTTCTGGTAGTCGTACCAGGTGAGCCCCACCAGATTATGCTCGGTCACCGTGGGGACCTCCGGATCCGGAATCAGGGCGTAACAGTCCGTCTCGTCCTTGGAACCGGCGGTGGAGTACTTGCTGGGCGCCCTAACGGCATCCATCGTCTCGGGGGGATAAACGTTCTCGGAGAAGTGCCTAATCTCCTTCCCGTCAGCCGACACTTTCTTGGCGGTGGTGGCAAAAGCTCCCCCGGCAAACATGAGCATGATAAAAACAGAAAGAATGAAGACTATCGTCAGTCTCTTTACCATCTTGTTACTCCTTTCAAGTAAATAAAATCTACTTGAACGTTTGTATTGAGAAAAATAATTCCTTAAAGCCCCAAGGCAGATTGATTTTCTGCAAATTCTTTTTTGGAACCCTCACCTCCCTTCTGCTCAACAAGAAGTTGGGTTGGTTTTCAGTGTAGCTTGATTCAGCTTATGTCGGCTTCAGGACAAGGACTGCTTTGGGAATCTGCCTGATAAGCCTTTTCCTTCACCTCCTTCCGCTCACGAAATCCCGCCTGAGGACGGGAGCTGAAGGTTACAGAGCATCACATACTCTCAAAAAGAGCAAATCATCACCTGTTTGTGAGCACCCAAGCTAAGAGTCAGGCTCTATGAAACTTGAATGGAATTCTGCCAAAGCAAGAAAAGACATCCCTTCCCGTTCAGAGGTAAAGGAAGAGAAGAGAAGAGAAGATAACAGATTACTATTCCTTTACGCTGCGACCGCCACAGCTACTAACCATGTAACCATTACAATTATAGGCGCTATTCCCTTTTTGTCAAGCACTTTTTTGGATTTTTGAAAAAACTCCCCTCCTTTTTCTTCAAGCCTCCGGGAGGGACCTAAAGCCGATCAGGTGAACACCCGATCCAACCGGGCAGACAGCCCCAAAGGGGAACTTCTATTCTTCCGTAATCACCGTGATCAGTCGGATGAAGTCGGTCATGCTGGCCTGCATCCCGTCCCTGTTGACGTCCGAGTTAGCTTTCTGCCGCGAAGAGAGTTTTTGACTTCCCGACAGATAGTTGAAAAAGAATATGGCATCTGCAATGGTGAATATGTATCCGTCGTCGTTAACGTCGCCGTATAGAGGATATCTGATGAACACGCTTCCGTCGGTTAGCCCCAACTCGGGCGGGGTTATGAAGCTACTGTCGCTTTTCACCAATCTGTTGTCGATAAACGGTGTTGCCGCATCCTCGAAGAAGCTAAAAGGAACGCTCAAATCCGACAGAAGATCCTGGGAGGTCACCTGCAGCCAGATGACACCCAGGGTGTCGGTGCCGGGACCGAGGGCCGAAAGATGGCTGGAATCCGGGTGATGCCTCCTGGTCACGATTCTCAACTTTCCCGCCACGGAGTTGTCGTAGGTAGTATGCTGAAACCGGGTGAGAAAGCTCACCGAACTGCAACTGAGCATGCCCGGATCAAACTCCATCAGCATGTCCATCCCTGCCACGGAATCGGACTTAGTCAGGACAAAAGGCATGGGCAGGCCAAGCTGTCCCGGATCCGCCTCAACCGGGGAACCCAGGGATATTGAGAAATCTCCCCGGGCTACGACCGGATAGCAGATTGCCAGTGCGTTAAGAACCGCTAAACATACTATAGACCGAAAGATTCTTTGTCTGCACATCTTCTAATCTTCCCCCTGCTGGCCAACCTCATCTTAAGGACAGACCGTAGGAGGAGGGCCTCCACGGTAAAGGTAGTCCACCAGATAGACTACATCACCCACGTTTACGTGTCCGTCACAGTTGGTGTCCCCCGCAGCCATAGGATCCGGCGGGGCACCGTTGCGGTACAAGAAATCGACTAAGGCCACCACATCTCCTACGTTAACCGAGCCGTCCCCGTTCACGTCTCCCGGAACATAAGAGATCACCTGCATTACCACAGTCTGGCTATCAGCTAAAGATCCATCCGAGGCGATAAAGGTAACCAGATAGATCGAATCCTCCTGGGTGCTGTCCGGGGCGAAGGTAAAGGTTCCGCCTCCGGTGCCGCTGTCGGCAAGATCGGAATTCCAGGGTTCGCCGGCCACGCTCAAAGTGATACTTGGCCCGTCCGGGTCGGTGGCGTAGACGTGCAGGACGAAGGTAACACCCACCGCGGGCTCGGTGCTGTCCGGCAGGGGAGCAAAGGCCGGCGGCTGATTTCCCGCCTCGATCACCTCCACCTGCACTATGACGCTGTCCGCCCGGCCGGTGGTATCGGTGGCATAGATGGGGAACTGATAAGTTCCCGACTGGAGATAACTGGGAGTAAACAGGAACGATCCCGCGCCGTTGCCCGAATCGGTCAGGGATGAATTGGCCGGATTGTTCTCCACGGTGAAAACAAAGGGATCCCCGTCCGGATCGGTGGCGTGAATCCTGAACTCCAGAGTATCCCCCTCCAAGACACTCTGCAACGGTATGAGATCCAGATCCGGAGGTTGAGCCACGTTGGTCACGGTTATGGGAACCATCTCCATATCAGCGGAGACCAAGTCGCTGACCAAGAAGTAGACCGAGTAGACTCCCGCCTGGTAATAGTCGGGTGTGAAGGTGAACGATCCGGCTCCGTTTCCCGAGTCCACAAAAGTGGCATGACCGGGCAGAGGACCAGCGGTCAAGACCAAGCTGTCGCTGTCTAAGTCCGTTGCATGCACCCTGAATTGGAGCGTCTCCCCTTCCGCCACGGTCTTGGCTCCGATTGAATCCAGAACCGGAGGTTGATCCACGTTGTTCACCGTAATCTCCACCACCTCACTGTCGATCGCTCCCGGCGTATCCTCGGCATAGAAGGTGACATAGTAAACGCCTGCCTGAGTCCAATCCGGATTGAAGACGAAGGAGCCCGCGCCATTCCCGGAATCCACAAAGACGGCGTTCTGCGGGACATTGAGAGTATCCAGCGTTATCGCATCCCCATCTATATCGGTGGCGTGTATCCGGAAACTCAGCACCTGCTCCTCGCCCACGGTCTGGGCACCGATGAAGTCTAACACCGGTGCATTATTGCCCCACTCCAGCACGGTAATCTGAACGTACTCGGTATCGACCAGACCCCTGCTGGTGGCAACGAATCCCACCAGATATCCCGAACCGCCCTGGGTGAAGTCCGGCTCAAAGTGGAACCATCCCCTGCCGTTGCCGCTGTCCTCGAAGGCGGCATTGGCCGGCAGGTTTATGACCTCTATGCCGGGTATGTCCACCTCGGAGGTGGTAACTACATAAATGTCTAAGGTGTCTCCCTCCACCATGCTGGTATCGTTTATGGGAACGAAGCCAGGCGGCTCGGGAACGTCATGAACACTTAGCGTTCGGATCGTCCAGTCCCACGTAGTATCGGGGTAGAACTCGTCCACCACGAAGACGCTTTCAGGATAGTTCACCGGGATGGGGGATCCGCCTTGACTGTAGTCCGGAGCGAAGATAAACAACCCCACCCCATTCCCACTGTCTATCAAGGTGGCGTTCTCGGGTAATGGCACTATGCCCGGAGAGGGGATGCTGCCATCTGGATCGGTGCCAATCACTTTAAACGTGCAGGTGTCCCCTTCATTCACGTCAAAGACTCCGATATTCGGCTCGATAGTGAAATTCGGATAGCGATTTGAGTCTATCACCGTGATCTCCACCAGCTCCCAGCTTCTCAGAAGCGTGTCCACCGAGTCGATTGCCTCAAACAGGGTGTAGTAAACTCCCTGATCCTCATAAGTCGGCCGGTAAACGAAGGTACCCGTCCCGTTGCCGTTGTCGGTGAAGGTCGCCAAAGGCGGCAGATCGCTGGCTCGCATGATGGGAGTACCGCTGCTGTCCGGGTCCCTGGCAGCGACCACGAACGTCAACCACTGTCGTTCTGTAACCGAACGGGGACCTATGGAGTCAACCAACGCCGGCGGCTGGTTGCCTGCCTCCATCACCGTTATCTCCACCACCCCGCTGTCGGCGGCAGAACCATCGGAAGCAATGAAGGCAACATAATACACGCCGGCCTGAACGAAGCCAGGCGTGAAGTTGAATAAGCCCGCCCCATTGCCGGAGTCCACAAGGCCGGCGTTCAAAGGCAGGTCCGAAGCATGCAGAATGATCGAATCTCCGTCCGCATCCCTTGCCTGTATCCGGAATTCCAACGTGTCTCCTTCCACCACGCTCTGAGGCCCGATGGAATCCAAAACCGGCGTCTGGTTGCCTGCCTCCTTCACCTGGATCAGCACCTGCTCATGATCGATGAGGTCTCCGTCACTGGCGTAGAAGGTTATCTGATATATCCTCGACTGGGTGTAGTCTGGAGTGAACAGGAAACTTCCCGCCCCGTTCCCCGAATCCGTGAAGGATGCGTTGGTGGGAAGAGGCATGCTGGTGTAAAGCTGCGGCGTGGTGCCGTCCGGATCGGTGGCATAGACCCTGAACTCCAGGGTGTCGCCCTCAGTGACCATCTTGTATCCTATGGACGCCAGTACCGGGGGACGATTGGGACCCTCGGTGACGGTAATCTCCACCTTTTGGGATCCCGTCATGGGCGGACTCCCCTCATCCAGGCAGCGGAAGGTAACCGTGTCCAGGCCCACCTGGGAATAGTCGGGTGTAAACACGAACCTGCCTATCCCCCCACCGCTGTCAGCAAAGGTGGCGTTCTGCGGCAGACCGAGTATGCTCAGATGAAGCGGTCCTCCGTCGGGATCCGTGAGATCCCTGCCGACCACCCGAATTGTAAGCGTGCTTCCGGCTCTGACAGTCTTAGGACCGATGGAATCGATGACCGGAGGCTGGTTCACTTCCAGCACCGTGATGACCACGTTTTCGATGTCGCTCAACTCGGGCGTCAAGCTGGTATCGATGGCCTGGAAGGCTACCGTGTCCACGCCAGCCTGATAGAAATCTGGGTGGAACTCGAAATATCCGTGTCCGTTCCCGCTGTCGACGAAGGTGGCATTGCCCGGAAGATTATCGGTCGCCAGCAGAGGAATGGTGCCATCAGGGTCGCGGGCTGCCACGCCAAAGGAGAGGGTGCTGCCCTCGGATACGGTCTTCGGCCCGATCGAATCGAGCACCGGCGGACGGTTGGACCACTCGGTCACCGTTATCTCCACCACCTCGCTGTCTGCCAGGGCGGTATCTGCAGCCATGAAAGTGACGTAGTAAATGCCCGTCTGCCCGGTATCCGGGGCAAATGTGAACGATCCCGCTCCGTTCCCCGAATCCACGAAGACAGCGTTGAGGGGAATGTTCAGCGTATCCAGAATGAGAGAATCTGCGTCTATGTCAACAGCGTGTATCCTGAACTCCAGAATGTCCAACTCCGACACACTCTGAGAACCGATCGAATCCAGTTCGGGTGCATGATTGCCGAACTCCGCCACGGTTATGGCAACCGTCTGACTGTCCGCAGCTCCCAGGTTGTCGCTGGCGATGAAGGTCACATTGTATATTCCGGACTGGGAATAGTCTGGCGTGAATGTAAACGAACCTGCGCCGTTTCCTGAATCGACGAAAACCGCGTTCAAAGGAACATCCAGAGTGTCCAGTATGATAGGATCGGTGTCCGGATCAATGGCATGTATTCTGAACTCCAGGGTATCTCCCTCCATCACCAACTGTGACCCGATCGAATCCAGTTCAGGAGCATGATTGCCCGACTCGATGACGACGATCTGCACTTCCTGGCTGTCAGCCAAGAATCCGTCAAAGGCGATGAAGCTCACATCGTATCTTCCTGCCTGCGTGAAGCTCGGAGTGAAGATGAACGAGCCGGCACCATTGCCGGAATCCACAAAGACCGCGTTTGGAGGAACGTTCACCGTATCCAGGACGATCGGATCCCCGTCCACATCGATGGCGTGTATCCTCAGCTCCAGGGTGTCTCCCTCTACCACGGTCTGCGACCCTATCGAATCCAGCTCCGGCGGGTGGTTGCCGTACTCGGTCACCGTGATCTGAACCAGCTGGCTGTCCGCTGAAGGCCCATCCGACGCGACAAACGTGACGTAGTAGTCTCCAGATTGTGAGAAGTCCGGGGCGAAGAAGAACGAACCCGACCCGTTGCCCGAATCGACAAAGGTCGCATGGATAGGCCTATCGACCGTCTGCAGGATAATCGAATCCAGATCCAGGTCGGTGGCGTGAACACGAAACTCTAAGGTGTCCCCCTCCACCACCGTCTGCGGACCGATAGAATCAAGTTCCGGCACGTGATTACCAAACTCGGTCACCGTTATCTCCACTACCTCACTGTCCGCCGCAGAACCATCCGAGGCCATGAAGGTGACGTAGAAGGTCCCCGACTGAGCGAAGTTCGGCGTGAACACGAACGAGCCTGCTCCATTGCCCGAGTCAACAAAGACCGCGTTGGCCGGAACGTTTAAGGTATCCAGAATCAGGGGATCTGAGTCTGTGTCCGAAGCATGTATCCTGAACTCTAAGGTATTTCCCTCCACAACAGTCTGTGGACCTATCGAATCCAACTCCGGCACATGATTGCCAAACTCAGTCACCGTGATCTCCACCACCTCGCTGTCTGCCGCAGAACCATCCGAAGCTATGAAAGTGACATAGAATACACCTGACTGGGTGAAGTCGGGAGTGAAGACGAATGAACCCGCTCCATTGCCGGAATCAACGAAGACCGCATTGATCGGAACGTTAAGAGTATCCAGAATGATGGGATCTCCATCGATATCCGAAGCATGTATCCGGAGTTCCAAGGCATCTCCTTCAACCA
>JBAUFO010000161.1:0-2297 GCA_049679185.1 Candidatus Zixiibacteriota bacterium | reverse complement strand
GCCTAGGTAAGTCCATTCAAAATCTGTTCACCGTTATCAAAATAGGAACCATAGCCGCCATCATCATCCTGGGTTTTGCCATCGGGAAAGGTGCTCCCCCTGAGATGGCGTTGAATCCTGCTGGCCTGAACTTTGGAAGTATCATTATCGGCTTCGGTGTTGCTCTGGTTGCTATTTCTTGGGCATTTGATGGCTGGAACAACGTCAATTTCATAGCTGGCGAGATTAAAAATCCCAAACGCAACCTTCCCTTAGCCCTCATCCTTGGAACGTTGGGAATCACTATTCTTTATGTCTTGGTCAATTATATCTACCTTTATGCTCTCCCCATGCAAGAAACCATCGGAGTTGTACGAATAGCGGAAAAGGCAACAGGAGCTCTATTTGGTTCTTCCACAGGTGCTCTTATTTCCGCGCTTGTTATTGTATCGGTATTTGGCTCCCTTAACGGCTCAATCATGGTTGGACCACGGGTTTATTACGCCATGGCAAAGGACGGTCTTTTCTTCCGGAAAGTCGCCCATGTCCATCCCCGTTTCCGGACTCCTGGATTTTCCATCCTTATCCAGGCAATTTGGGCCTCCATGCTCACGCTTCTTGGTACATTTGAACAGATCTTTACCTTTGCCATGTTTATCGCCATAGCTTTCTGGGTTGCAGCGGCGGCATCCGTGTTCAGACTCAGGAAAAAACGCCCCGATCTGCCACGGCCCTATAAAACCTGGGGCTACCCGATTGTACCTGCTGTCTTTATTATCGCATCCTGCGGAATTCTTCTTAACACGCTGCTGGAAAAACCGGTTGAAGCAGTGGCAGGACTTCTGTTGACAGCCCTAGGAATACCAGCTTATTTTTACTGGAAGCGACGCCTGAAGAACGGAAACTCCAAAAATCGAGAGAACGTATAAACACATAAGAAAAGGAGCATCACGATGAAAAAAGTCCAATATTTAATCTTTGCGTGTTTAACGATAGTGGTATTCTCTTTCGCTTCAAGCTGCAATCAGACTGCTGTTCATTACGACATTCTCATATTAAATGGAAAAATCATTGATGGAACCGGGGATTCCAGCTTTCATGGAGACATAGCTATAGATGGAGACACAATTGTGGCAATGGGCGACCTTTCAGGAAAAACGGCAGATAATATAATCGATGCTGAGGGATTGGCCGTTGCTCCTGGATTCATTGACATGCATACCCATTGTGATGAGGGATTAGGTCAATTTGACTCCAATGTGAACCTGAATTACCTCATCCAGGGAACAACCACAGTTGTGACTGGGAACTGTGGCAGCGGAACTTTTAGAGTTGCCGAGACCAAAGCCGAATGGGAAAAACAAGGCATTGGAACAAATGCCGTTCATCTGGTTGGATTCGGCACTGTCAGGGAATCTGTGATGGGGAGAGAACCGCGTGAGGCCACACATGATGAAATTGAAAAGATGAAATCGATTGTGCATCAGGCAATGAAGGAAGGTGCCTGGGGAATGAGCACAGGACTGGAGTATATCCCTGACCGCTATTCAAGTACAGAGGAGATTATCGAAGTGGCAAAAGTAGTTGGTGAGTATGGAGGAGTTTATGCCAGTCATCAGCGCAATGAGTTTGATCGTGTCCCTGAATCCACCCAAGAAACCATCCGAATCGCTGAAGAAGCCGGAGTGCGAGCCAACGTGTCTCATTTCAAAGCTTGCCGGAAGGATTACTGGGGGACATTAAAAGAAGCTGTAAAATTAATTAACGACGCTCGGACCAAGGGAATTAGCATCGTTGCAGATATGTATCCCTATCACTTCGCATCAGGGGGACCTATCCTACCGATTACAAGAAACGCCGGCTGGGCCCCTTTTCACCTTCCGAATGACATGGAACCATTCGCAGGACTCCGAGAGAAGATAAAAGATCGGAGTCTCCCAGATTCGGAGAGGCAAAAATTGAGAGAGCAGTATGTAGAGGAGTTGGCAAAGGCCCTCGCCGATAAATCAAAACGGGAGCAGATCAGAAAATCGGTACTCGAGGGTGAACCTCATAAGCCGAGTTCTGTAGCCTTGGCAGGTTGGGATAGTTATCTGATTACTATAGCCGAGAAAAATGCCCATCTGATTGGAAAAATCCTTTCAGACGTAGCCAAAGAACAGGGCAGAGATCCATTCGACGTTGCCGCGGAATTAGTTATTGATGAACCTGACTTATATGTCGCTTGTGGAGTCATGTCGGAGGACGACATGAAACATGCGATGGAACAGGATTGGCTGATGTTCTCGAGCGATGGGGATGCAGCGCCTGTCCTAAAG
>JBAUFO010000160.1:0-3662 GCA_049679185.1 Candidatus Zixiibacteriota bacterium | reverse complement strand
CGATTCTGCCAGGGCGAAGGTAAAGGCTTTATATCAGCTCTTGCAGAGGAAGACTCATTATATAGCCATAGAACTTGGCATAGGGGGATATCAGCCCCGTGATGCCGAATCGGTCCTCAGCACCGGTTATGGTGACTGTAAGGATCTTACCACCTTATTGATAGCCATGCTCAGTGTGGCGGGAGTCAAAGCTCATTCAGCACTGATCCTAACGCAAGATAGGGGAACGGTGTTAACTGATTTTCCGTCATCCCAGTTCAACCACGTCATAGCCCATGTTCCTCTGGATAAAGACACATTGTGGCTGGATTGTACTCGCAACTATTGCCCTTTCGGTGAGTTGCCCGGCGAAGTTGAGGGGCGTCAAGCTTTGGTGGTGATGGAGGATACTGCCGCACTCTTTACCACACCGGTGAGCTCTGAGGAGGATAATCGCTTCTTCGGCTCGATCCGCGCGACCCTCCGGCCGGACGGATTATTGGAGATCGCAGGAACGCTCACCCTAACCGGCAACTTCGAGTCAGACTACCGGGAATTCCTGAATGAAAGCACTCCTGCGGAGAAGAGAGAATGGTTGGGCCAGTTCATCGGAAGATACGCTCCCAATTACACCTTGCTAAGTAGCGATTTTAAGAGAGTCTCCAATCCGGATGTTCCGCTTATCATCGGGTTCAGCGCCGAACTGCTCAAGTATCCTACTCGAACCAGAGCTGAACTCCTAATAAATCCGAATCTTCTGGAGCGAGTTGATGCCAAAGAACTTCTGAAAGACGAGGAAAGACAATACCCTGTTGACAACAAGTTCGCTTTCTCCGAGGAGTATGAGTTGACCCTGGAACTCCCCGGGGGCCTGGACGTGAAGGCGGTTCCTGATGACGAAGATGTGATCCTTCCCTTCGGCTCCTTTCGGACACGTTTTTCCCTGGATGAAAACCGGCTAACCTACAAGAGAAGTCGAAGCATGACTCAAAGGCTCATACAGCCGGAGGACTTCAGCCAGTACCGGGAACTTCTGAACAAGATGTATAAGTCGGACCGTTCGTTTCTTGTGTTAACCGGGGCTAAATAAGCTATGGGGGGAGTGAATTACCGAGTTCATCGGCCTGGAACATAGGACCATTCCTCTCCGCAAAAGCGAGCCTGGCCAGCCTAAATCCCGCTTCAAGCTCCCGCCCTAATCCGGGAACCTGCCCATCTGAACGGATCTCGTACTGTGTGATAGTGAGGAGCTACCTGCTTTTGCGGCCTCCAAAAACCACCCTTTCGGCGTCAGCCGGAATATTGATCTGAAATCTATTCGAGGGAATGGAGGAATTGAATTTCCTTTCCCTGAATTTGAGTCGGGCGGAATCATTTGCCCCGCTCTCTACCCTTATCTCGCTCGGAATCTCGATGTCTCTATTGCGGAATTCTGTGTCGCTTCGAAACTCGGTGGTGATATATGTTGTGAAATCCTTGTACTCTATGCGATACCACTCGTCGCCTTCCTTCTGCGTCCATAGGCTCCTGACCACCCTGCATCTTTTGGAGTCGACCCAGTATTCCCTTATCCAGCCCTCCTCTTCGGTTTTGTACAGGAACAGGTCTTCAGTGCTTCCTGAGTACTCCCCGTTTTCAGCCGCGAATTCGCTTCTACCCAAGATTACGTCGAGGAGCATGTCCAGGGAAATTCCCCAAGCCCACAGTCCGGATTCTTCGAAATCCGAAAAGCTGCCCCGGTAGTACTCATTTCGCTTGGGGAAATAAATGGTCAGGCTGTCACCCTCTCCCATGGCTTTAAAGCCGCCTATCCCGAGGAAGGTTCGGGGGTACAGGGAGAAGGTGTCCGGATATCTGTAAAAGAACTCAACCGTTCCCGAGAATTTCCCCTCCTCTCCCTGGAGCTTCAGATTCAAAAGGCAAGCAAGGGCCTCGAACCCAACTTGATTCTCCAGAGCGCATTCCAGTACATTCCGGGGAGTCCTGTCTTCCAAAGGGATCTTTGGCTTGGGAGCGCAGCCCAGAATTAGAAAAGCAGCCACCCCGAGTACCGTGGCGACCGACGCGGCGATCGAGATTGTGACCCGTGGTAATCTGGAGTAAGATTTCACCCTCATCCTCATGCGTTTTATCGGCCTAATCCGTTGGCATGAACCATACAGTTCGTGCCGTCGACCGCTTTAACATGCTTAAAAGAAGCTGGAAAGATCCGCACCAGCAAAGACATAGGAGAAGAAACTTACGAAAGGACTAAGAATTCCCCAGAGTATCGGTATGTGCGCCATGCGGCCAATCATGATAATGCCGATAAGCAAAAACGGACCGAACCTCTCCAACTTAAGTATGTGATGCTCGTATTCAGGCGGCAAAAGCCCCATTAAGATCTTGGAGCCATCCAGTGGCGGCAGAGGTATCAAATTGAAGAAGCACAGAACCAGGTTTATCATCAAGGCATACACTATCATCATGACCAGGATGCCGAATGCAGACGAGGCCAACTGAAGGTTCCCTGACAGAGGACTTATCACTCGCAGGAGCAGACCGCATGCAAAGGCGGTCAAGAAGTTCGCTCCCGGACCAGCCAGGGAGACCCACATCAGGTCTTTCTTAGGGTTGCGAAAATTATAAGGATTGACCGGCACCGGCTTGGCCCATCCCAGGTGCACGATGAAAAGCATCAGGGTACCGATGGGGTCGAGATGGGAAATCGGATTTAGGGTGAGCCTTCCCGCATCCCGTGCGGTGGGGTCACCGAATCTTAGCGCCATCCAGCCATGAGCATACTCGTGTACGGTCAAGGCAAAAAGAATGGGCGGCGCGATTATCAGAAGGCTAAGAACTGTATCCAACGCGAAATCCCCTGCACGTTTCAGACTTAAGTCACCCTGATCCCTTACTTTCGTCTCTCACTTGAAGATATACGTGTATCTTGCGCCGTACTTGGGCAAAGTTGTGCAGAAGAAATGGGGCCAGACTCGGATGCGGCAGTGAACTCGGAGTCATCGAGAAACACATTGATTGCCCTTAATGAAAAACCTCCACCTCTTATTCTTCCCCTCTTTTATGCCAATTCTACCAGAACAGCCTATCTTTCCTGCAGCCTCTCCCTGATCCATTACAAATATGGTATCAGAGCACAGATCCGCTCCGTTCAGTTTCCTGTCCACGCCCAGAGCCTGGCACAGTTTTGCCGGGCCGCTGGTCAAATCCGGAAGCTTCCGGCGTCCTCTTCTCCTTTTCATCAGTTGAATGCCTTCAACGGGTTCCAGCGCCCGGATCAATACGGCCGCAGGGTATCCTTTCTTCTGGGTGACCAGATTCAGGCAATGGTGCATCCCATAAGTAAGGTAGACATATGCATGTCCCGGTTTCCCGAACATTACCTCGTTTCGGGGAGTCATGCCCCGGTGGGCATGGCTGGCAGGATCTTTGAAACCGACGTAAGCTTCCGTCTCCACGATCTTCCCGGAAAGAAGGTGACCATCCTTATGCACCATCAGGTATTTTCCCAGAAGCTCCTTTGCTACCTTTAGCGTGGGTCGATCATAGAATTTTCTCCCGAGTGTCCTTGTCATCGCTCACCGCCTGCATGAAGAATGTTTTGGCCCTCGTCCGCGAAGCGGGATGAATTCCCGCTTCTATGAAGGAGATAATAACGTCGCCAAAGCCCCAGAGGGCGGGGC
>JBAUFO010000159.1:0-6651 GCA_049679185.1 Candidatus Zixiibacteriota bacterium | reverse complement strand
CTGCCTTCTTCCAGGTCGGCGATCTCCTTTTCCCTTACTCCTGGGTGGGCGGGCTTCGTCAACCTTCAAGGTAAGCCCTTTGAAATCGGACCCGTCCAAAGCTTCCTTCGCTTTTTCAGCTTCAGATACGTTAGACATTTCAACAAACCCAAAGCCCTTACCTTCAATTATGTTGACTCGCCTGACTTCACCATGCTCGGAAAACAACTCCTGCAGCTCCTGATTAGTCGCAGAATAGCCGACGTTACCGACATAAAGTTTGCTGCCTTGCATTTTAACCTCCTTTAGTTGACTTTTTTCTGTCCCCCGGTTCTTGCTTTCTCAAAACTATCCGAACCCATTCAGTCCGCAAACCGTCATTGAATATGCTCTACCTACTGACTGCGAAGTGAAAATCACTATCTACAACATCCTCGGTCAGAGAGTCAGAACTCTATTTGATGAATCTCAAGAAGCGGGATACAGACGGATTGAATGGGACAGCAAGAACGACGGAGGCCACGAGGTTGCCACCGGGATCTACTTCTACAAGATCAAGGCTGGAGATTTCGTCGATTCAAAGAAGATGGTGATACTGAAGTGATGGATCATCACCAGTTGTTTTAGACAACGCAACCTAGGACGGAAAAGGCATCTGGGTTTGAGAGCCTGGATGCCTTCCCTTTAGCTCGCCTGCCAGGAACAGTCTTCCCCAACACTACCCCCCCACCCTATCCCCCGGAGAGAACCTGCTATGCCACTCCTTCACATCACTCCCAGCCAGGTGGACGTAGAGCTGGGTCGTACTAAAGGCTCAATGGCTAAAACCATCTGAGAGGTTACTTGTGATAGAGAGGAAGTGGACAAATAAGAATTATAGCCAGTAGAATTCATCAGCTGGTTGACGGTTCCTAATTGTTGCGAGCAGTCGGCGTGTCTCTTTTGATTCTGCGCCTACCCACTTTTAATCATCTGACCGGCATTTATGAATTTGGCGGACGCAGGCAAGGGGTCATATTGATGGTTCAGGGATGGACTCTGCACTCGCCCGGGACCCCATATGGAAAATCCCACGGATGTTTCCATCCGCGGGATTTTTCCGCAAAGAAAACTCAAGGTCGACAGTTAACGCTCGAGTTTTATCTCTTGAGTCTCCACATAACCCCCCGCCGTGAACCGGCATAAATATGTTCCCGGTTTGACCGGGTTGCCGTCTGCATCTTGACCAGCCCAAGAGACCTCCTTTATCCCGGCAAGCGGCATGCAGTTCAGCAAAGTGCGCACTACACGCCCCTGTTGGTCCAGTATCTGTACCTTCACCTCATACGCCTGCGGAATCATGAATTCGATGATAGCAACGTCCTTTAATGGGTTGGTATGGATTTGGTTCAGCTTAGGGCCCATTCCGGGAATGGGAATCTGCCCCGGCGTTTCGAACTTCATCGTCGCGAAATTGTAGCCCATCTTCTCCAGCTTGCGGACGTCCTCGATCTCGTAAAGGTTAAAGGTCTCCTGTTTCCCGTCAGGGGTTTGAGTGTGCATTACCGAGTTATTCAGGTACTGATGCCAGCCACAATCGTCAGCAACCATGCCCCCCTTCTCACCCACGATCTGAATGTTGGTTCTGTCCCCTTGCCGATCCAGCAGCAGCCCGCGCAGGCTATCACCCGATTGATCGCCGACCGGCATCCACAGGAGGAAGTCGCCCTTGAATATCCGGTGGAGGTTAATGGTAGTTGTACCGCCTTCCTCTCCGAGAGATACAGCTCCGGGTGAAGATTCGGTTCCAAGCCGCGTGTTGTTGAGCAGAAGTTGCCAGATCGTCCTGTCCCTGGATTTGGTTTGTGCAACTGTGCTCCGAACCCGCCGACCTCCGAGCGAATCAAGCACTGCCATCAGCCTTCGCACCTGGGCGGAATCCTTAAGCGGTGCGATTCTGTACTCGACTTCGGAGTCGGCATCTCTCATCTCTATACCGGCATCGTCGATATCGAGTGCCGTCAGCATTTTCTTGGCGTTTTCCTGATTCAGCATCAGTCCGCGCAAGGGTGCAGCGAAGGCTACTTCATATCCCACCGAATGTTCAGTTCTAACGGGTAATAGAATGCTGGCTATCAGCAGGATAAACAGAGCAGCTGCCGCCAGACTAAGCCGCGGTCTGGTGTGGACGGTGTCACTTACTTGTCGCATAATTCGTGCTCCTAGATCCGTATTCTTAAGGTTTCTCTCTCTGGTCACGATCTCTTCACGAATCTGGTTGATAGTTATCGGATGAAGCGTGGACACGCTCCGAATCTGCTCGATGTCTTGGGTCAGCAGCCGTTGGGCCAAAGCCAATCGCGCACAATCCGGACACTCCTTCAAGTGTTCATACAGAGCGTTCTTTTCATCGGCGGCCAAGAGGCCGTCGGTAAGCTTAATCAGCTTCTTTTTTGCTTCGCCACAATCCATTCTTTGCGTGCTCCCATCCGGTATAAAGCTTCATCCCTTTTTTCGAGATAGCGTCGCAGCGTCTCCTGCATCCGACGCCGACAGCGAGTCAGCCGCGCGCGCAGGGCACCCTCGCTTTTGCCGAACGTCGTTGCCAGCTCTGCATACGACCATCCCTCCAGCTCATGCAGCGTAACCAGCGCCCGGTCCTTTGCCGACAAGGAGGCCATGGCGATGTTTAATCTATTGCGTGCAAGCTGCTGGCGCAACTGCCTATCGTCGACGACGTCATCAGTCAGTGGCGAAGTCGATTCTGCCCGCTTCCTGAACTTCCTCAGATTCGTCCGGTACCGGTAAACCGTGATCCGATAGAGCCAGGATTTGAAAGATGTGGCCTGTCGAAGCTGCCCGAAACCCTTCCACGCATCATGCAGGGCGTCCTGCATGAGGTCATCACCCATTTCAGGATCGCCGGCCAATTTCCGACAAAACGCCTGCAGGCGTGGTAACTCCGGCTCCAGAAGTTCAAAGAAGCGATCTTGTTGCTGGTTATCGCTTCTCATCTAATCCTTAAGACTACAAATTCTGTTCATTGTTACATTTTATTTGAAATATTCTGGCATGACGAATAGCCCCTCACACTGCTGTTACCAACCAAGGAGAATCTGACGGGCGTTACGTTCGACGTTATCGCGGCGGAGATGTGGCTTTGGGTTACCGACCGTGGAGATGGCATCCCGAAGGTGCCTGAGGTTATTTTCTTTGAAGTCAAAAGTTTACTGGCAATGAGGGTTCGAGCTTTCTGCTCTCCCCTTGGCCCCAAATTGTCATCAGTTATTGTACTGCAAATAGTTATGGCGGAGAGACTGGGAGTTTCCGCTTACCATTTCGCGCAACCTTCTCAATGCCACAGAAATACCGCTAATGCATTGCCTATCTAATCATTAAGTTCGTTCGAGTTACTTCAAGTACAAGCAAGTTCCTTCAAGTTGGATGAGGTTCGCTGTTAGAAAATCGTTAGAAAAATCTTGAGAAATGACCGGTGGGGATAGTCTTTGTTTCGATAGTCTCACCGTTGTGACAGCTCATCCGGCAGGAAGTTCTCCATCACCCAGATTTCCGTCTGTCGCTTGTAGGCACTGAAGGCTATTTGCCGCCCATCTGGATGAACACTCAGAAACGTCATACCATCCATCGTTAGCCCAACGTTTCTGGGGCTTCCGCCCTCTGTCGACACCTGCCATAATTCACGCTGCTTCGGATCATCAAGCGTGCTCTTGACATAGAGGATGCTTTTACCGTCGGGCATCCAGGCAATAGAAGAGATGTACTCATCCCCCTCAAGTCCGACGATTTCCCTGAGTTCCCCGCTGTCAGCAGGCATGACGTTTAGACTCCTGTTCATCTTCTCCTGATCCAGGGTCTGGAAGGCCAACCACTGTCCATCGGGAGAGAGAGCCGGACAGGTTGGCCACGAATTCTCCCGAAAGAGTTCTTGTTCCTGTCGGGTTTCAAGATCGTACTGCATCAGACGAGTAGGCTCTTCAGAGGTCACCATATACTTATAAAAAAGCTTATCTCCATCCGGGGACCAGGTCGCCCACCGAATTCTCGTGCCGGCCGCACATTTCACCAGGATAGTCGCCAGACCCGTTTCAACGTCAATCTGGAAGAGACCATTTTGACCGTCATTATCAACTCCCTGCACTATAACAAAGCGACCATCGGTTGAATAGTAATGAGAGTTAAACAATCTCAACTGGACATAAAGTTCTCGCTCTTCGCCGGTTTCCATCGAACGCACACAGAGAGGAGATTTGGCTCCCAAGTTGTCGGAAGCTTCCCGGTCCGAGCGGTAAAGCAGGTATTTCCCATCTGGTGACCAGTCAGGCCAATCGTTAGTGCCCTCAAAGCGCTGAGTCACTTTTTCCGGCGAGGTCAGCAATCTGCCTGCTTCCGGGTCAATCGTGGCAACATAGACATCGACAATTCCAGATTCCAGACCGTAGTACAGCGACCCCTCACCAGTAATGCCCAAAGGAATAATCTCGCCTATATTCCGGCCAACCTTCTGGGGTTCACCTTGAGGTTTACCGTTACCGACCCCCATCACCCAGACGTCCGTGGCCCCGGAACGGTCGCTGGTGAAGCAAACCCATCGCCCGTCCGGAGACCAGCCCAGAACATAATCGCGGGCAGGATGCTCTACCAACGGTTCATTACTCCTCCCGTCAACCGAAAGCAGGAAAATATCATTGTTCGGAGAAGTATAGGCAACATAACAACCATCCGGTGAAAAATAACCCCCTTCGAACTCATGGGGAGATACCTCAATCGTATCGATTCCCTTTGCCGAACCATCAATTGCCGAAATAGACACCAACCTGATGTCATCCCCCTCAGTGACGCCGCCGGCCAAGATGTGTTCCCCGTCTTTTGACCAGTCGTAAGGTATGATATATTTCACCTTTTCATTTACACCGGTCGTTAGCGTCCTTTTGTTAGTACCATCACGTCCGATAAGGCACAAATCACCGTGTTCTTCGCCAAATGCAATCCAACCATAGGCCAACTGACTGCCATCAGGAGACCAGGCTGACCCATAGGCAACTCTCCCAAATTTCAACAGCGAGTCCACAAAAGCCGGGCGGTGTTTTTCGGGCATAGTTTCAACCGCATCCCAGGAGGCGAAATTACTGGTAAACAAGCGAATCTCTTTGTTTGCCAGCTCAAGAATGGCAAGGTCGCCATTAAGTCTTTTGGAGAAGGAGACCAAGCGGCCATCGGGTGAGAGACATCCCAGGCCCAGGCTAGTGGAGTATATTTCATCACCCGACCAGACCATCCGCACCGTCATCTCCTTGCTCTCCGGCTCGGCGGAAGGCTCAAATCTGTCCCGTTGTGACAGAGGTAGGAATCTCTCCATTAGGTAAAAGGATTCCTCTCCCTTTCTGTAAGCCGAGAATGCTATCTTCTCCCCATCGGGTGACCACGAGACACAATAGGGATGTACATCCTGGAGTCCCGTCTTGACTTCCGTGATAGTGCTGTCCTCCAAAGATACCACCTGGATGCTTTTCTCATCGTAATTGTATACTATCTTCGTGCCATCAGGCGACCAGGCCAGAGATGTAGTCGGATCAGTCTTTTTTACCTCTGTCACCACGGTGGGCGTCCCACCAGAAAGCGGGATCGTCTTTATCGTTCCTTTGCGTCGGTTCTGATTTAAGCGTTGATAGGAGCGAAACGCAACTGACTCACCGTCTGGCGACCAGCCGATGACCGAGGAGGCCACCTTGTCCAAATCAGATGTGATCTGCCGGGGCTCCCCTCCCTCCACCGAGACAACGAATATGTTGCACTGCATTGAACTACCGTCACGCGAATATCGGAACCGGAGAAATGCTACAGAATCACCGTTAGGAGACCAGCAAGGAAAGCGATCCTCATACGGTTGAGGACTGGACGTAAGCTGAACCGGCTTACCTCCCTCAACCGGTATCATCCAGAGATGGATGCCAGGGATTCCTTCCTTGACCGCCGAGAACACAATGCTGGTACCCTCTGGAGAGACCGCGTTCCCTCCGCCGTACCCTGGGATGAGTTTAGCGCACGGTGTCCGCTCAGCGAAGAGAGCCGGGATGATTTCAATCTCCCCGCCGTCAGCCGGCACCCAAGCAATCTCTCTCTCTGTGTTGAGGAAGAAGATTCTTTTCCCGTCGGGTGACCAGCTCGGGTACTCGGCCTGTCCTTCAGGTGTCACCTGGAAGGCTCTGCCGCCAGAAGCAGACACTGTGTAAAGCGCGAAATGGGGCTCTTCCGTCGTGCACAATCCAATCTTGCCTTCAGTGGACCAGCCCGACAGCTTGAAATTCTGGATCGGCGGCTCGACTATTTTTGGCTCGGCTTCAGGCTTCCCGTCCTGAGATATCGGGACAATGCATATGACGTTTGCCTCTTCAAAGTTGGCCGTGAAGGCGATCATCCGACCATCAGGGGACCAGATCGGATACCCTCCTCCACCGGGCAGATCACTGACCTGGACTGGCGTGCCGCCATCGGCATCTACTACGTAGACGTCATCGTGCTGATCGCTAAAACGACCTCCCGTAGTATCCGCCCACCGTGTGACCGGAGGACCCGCAGTGAAAGCTATCTTCTTCCCGTCGGGAGAGAAGGCCGGTTCCATTGAAAAGGTCCTGGTCAGCTGCCTTACCGCGCCACCCTCCACCGGGACAACTC
>JBAUFO010000158.1:0-8394 GCA_049679185.1 Candidatus Zixiibacteriota bacterium | reverse complement strand
TAGTATCTTAAGAGGGGAGAAGATACCCCATATGGATACGTCAAAACAAAAAGGAGAAGGACTCGAGCCAATGGGACATCACTACGATGCGACAACCATTCAGGTTTTAAAAGGCTTGGACGCGGTGCGTCGACGGCCGGCCATGTACATAGGCGATACCGGCAGCAGGGGGCTGCATCATCTGGTCTCCGAGGTGGTGGACAACAGCATTGACGAAGCCATGGGTGGATTCTGCGATGCCATAAAGGTGGAACTTCGCAAGGACGGCAGCGTGACGGTAGAGGACAACGGAAGAGGAATACCGATCGACATGCATCCCACCCAGAAGAAGCCGGCGCTCGAGGTGGTCATGACCATGCTCCATGCCGGGGGAAAGTTTGACCATCAGACCTACAAGGTTTCCGGTGGATTGCATGGAGTGGGTGTGTCCGTGGTCAACGCGCTCTCCGAATGGTGTGAAGTGGAGGTGACCCGGGACGGCAGGCGATATTTTCAGAGATATGAGCGGGGAAGCACCGTAGCGCCACTCAAAGAGGCGGGAAAGGGTAAACATCCCGGCACGAAGACGACTTTCAAGCCGGATTCGGAGGTCTTCAGTAAGATAGAGTTCAACTTCGACGTTCTCTCCGCGCGAATGAGGGAGCTGGCCTTCTTAAATGGCGGGCTGAAAATTGAGATCAAAGAAGAGAGCACAGGCAAATCCAACCTCTTTAAGTTCAAGGGCGGAATCGTTTCTTTCGTCAACTACCTAAATGAGAACAGGCAGGTGATACATCCCCGTCCCATCTATCTGCACAACACCAGAAACGGAATCGACGTGGAGATGGCCCTGCAGTACAACGACTCGTATACAGAGAATATTTTCTCCTACGTGAACAACATCAATACCATCGAGGGGGGAACTCATCTCTCCGGATTTAAGACCGCCCTGACCCGGACCATCAACTATTACGCGCAGAAAAACAAGCTGCTCAAGAACGGTCAAGCGCCGCTGGAGGGGGAAGACGTCAGAGAAGGACTGGCAGCGGTGATCTCGGTCAAGATTCCCGATCCTCAGTTCGAGGGACAGACCAAGACAAAGTTGGGCAACAGCGAGGTTAAGGGAATCGTGGAATCGATCTTGGGCGAGAGCTTATCCGAGCATTTTGAGGAGAACCCGCCCGTTGCCAGGAAGATCCTGGAGAGGGCATCCTCCGCGGCAAGAGCCCGTGAGGCAGCCAGAAAGGCGCGCGAGCTAACCCGCAGAAAGAGCGCACTGGAGAGCTCCACCCTTCCCGGCAAGCTGGCGGACTGTTCACTGAGCGATCCGGCTCTTTGCGAGATATACATCGTTGAGGGTGATTCTGCCGGCGGCTCGGCCAAGCAGGGACGAGATAGGAAATTTCAGGCCATTCTGCCGCTCAAGGGAAAAATACTCAACGTGGAAAAGGCGCGGTTGGACCGGGTTCTGTCCAACGAGGAGATTCGCGCTATGATCACCGCCTTAGGAACCGGCATCAAGGATGAGTTTGACATAAGCAAGACCCGCTACGGCAAGGTGATCATCATGACCGACGCGGACGTAGATGGCTCTCACATCCGCACCCTGATCCTCACCTTCCTCTACCGGCACATGAAGGAGCTTATCGAGAGAGGATATGTGTACATTGCCCAGCCTCCGTTATATCGTGTCAAAAAGGGCAAGACCGAACTTTACGCTTACTCGGATGAAGAGAGAGATCGTCACATGGAAAGGCTGGGGAAGGTCGGGGTGTCGATTCAGAGGTACAAGGGTTTGGGGGAGATGAACCCGGAGCAGTTGTGGAAGACCACCATGGACCCGGATACCCGCACCCTGCTGCGGGTTGAGTTAGAAGATGGCTTAGAGGCAGACCGTATCTTCAGCATTCTGATGGGCGACCAGGTAGAACCCCGCCGCAAGTTCATCGAGGAAAACGCGAAGTACGTAAGAAATCTGGATGTGTAACAAAGACGTAAGGGTGGAGCTTTGGCGCCACCCGTGTTGGCTCTTCCGCGGGCACTTCAGATGGTTTCCTGAGAATCAACGGTAATTGGAGGTCTTCAAGTGAAAACGTATGACTTTAAGGTGATTTTGGAACTAGATGAGGGCGGAGGTTATGTAATCTCCTGCCCCTCTTTGCCCGGATGCTACAGTCAGGGAGAAACCCCTGAGGCAATGGAAAACATAAAAGAAGCAATAGGTCTTTGCCTGGAAGATATGGAATCGCAGGGCGATGAAGTGGGCACCCCGGGTCAGATTAGATAGATTACATGTCGCGACATGCGACCAAGTAGAACCTCGCCGCAAGTTCGTCACGGAAAACGCAAAATACGTTAGAAAGTTGGATGTGTGGTTGGGCTATGCGGGTCGAGCTTCAACTCCACCCGTGCTGGCTGATTTGAGTTTTGTTGTGCCTGTCGGGTCCCCTGACGCGAGCGGTTTTTTGTTGGATTCTCTTTCTCTAGTTTTTTATGAACAACTCAACCGACCTGAGGACAGAATTTATGGGCAGGGATCTGTCTGCGGTAAAAATCGTGTACAATTCTGCTCTTTCTTGTTTGCGGGGGTACAGGGTCGTCTCGCGGGAGAGTGTATCTCCGTAAACCGTCCAGCGAAAGGTATGCGTAACGATCTTGGCTGAGTCGAATTCGGCCACCAGCGCCCGAACCTGCAAGATTGACTCGTCATCTCCGGTAAGTTTGTATTCGCACGGCACCAGTTGCCAGTCGCACTTGACGGGCGCGGTGATTTTTGTGGAACAGCCGGCCAAAAGAAGAATGGCCATGAGCAGAAGAGAAAGAGTCTTGATCTTCGCCTTCATGTTACCAGTATAATAGATGATCCCCACCGAACAAGAGCTTTTTTCGCACAGTTTGTAGCGGAAGGGCTTCAGCCTTCCACTCAACCCCCTGGAGACTATATCTATTCTTTTCTCAATGAAAGCGCCGCAGGCTCCAGCAGACGTTAGCCGGAGCCTGCAGCTCCCCGGATGTGGACGTTTGACAGCAATCCCTGACCTGCTGGCTGATTCCCGAGGCGAGAAGAGATCATTTGCGATGCGTCTCGTAGCGTTTGGCGGCCTCGGGCTCGTGGCGTTTAAGCTCGGCGGTAACGTGGTTGCGAATCTCTGAAGTAGCCATTCCCTCGCGGTGTTTCACCCCCTCAGCTATCTTACGGGCGGTGTCCTCTTTGGCCCCGGCTGCCCTCATGGATCGCTCCACCTTTTTCCTGTCAAACTCCTCTTCGTTCCCTGAGCGCTTCTTTACCTTTGGCATGTTCCTCACCTCCTTTCTTGAAGACTAAACGGTCGTTTGCGGACTCGGGCTCCGCAACCTGGAACTCCTCCCCTTGACTTTCGGATATCAGTACGTGCTGGATTCTATATATGCAAAGAGCACCAGTTTGTCAAGAGTTTTTTTGCTTGCCAGGTGACGGACGGTCTTCCTTGAAGAACTTCAGCCTGGGCAAGGTCTGCGCTGCACTTCCCGTCGTATGTCCGTACCAGAGAATGCGGGGGCGTTGAGGGAGTGGCATGCGGGAATCGCCGGACAAAACCCAGAAGAAACTCTCCGATGCATACTCAGGCTTCGAGCAGGGGCCCATACGGCCGCCGAGCGAGGCATATAGCCTGCTGGTGCGCATAACCAGGAATTGTCCCTGGAATCGCTGTACCTTCTGCCCGGTGTACAAGGGAACCAAGTTCTCCCGACGCCCGGTCGAACATGTAAAGAAGGATATCGATGCCGTTTTTCAGCGCGTGGAAACCTTCCGTGAGTTGGCGGACGAACGCGGCCGTGTGCCTGCCGGTGAGGTCAGGAGACTTGCCGATGACGTCGACGCCGACAGGTCACCGGCGTTTGTGGCAGCATTTAACTGGTACTTTGCCGGGGGCTTGCAGTCGGTTTTCATCCAGGATGCCAACAGTCTGATTATCCAACCTTCTGACCTGGTGGAGATCCTTAAGTATCTGAAGAAGCGCTTTCCTCAGATTCAGAGGATAACGTCATACGCGCGCTCCCAGACCATTGCCCGGAGTAAAGAAGAGGATTTAAAGGCCGTTGGGCAAGCTGGTTTGAATCGAATTCACATTGGCTTGGAATCCGGCTCGGACCGGGTTCTGAAGATGGTTAAGAAGGGGGTCACCAAGGAGATGCATATCCAGGCCGGGACCAAGGTGAAAAAAGCAGGGATAGAACTGTCGGAATACTACATGCCCGGTCTGGGAGGCAAAAAGTACTTAAAGGAACATGCTCTTGAAACCGCCGACGCACTGAACCAGATCAACCCGGATTTCATAAGGCTCAGAACGCTGGCAATTCCGAACAGCACGCCCCTTTTTGAGGAGTGGCGGTTGGGTCGGTTTGAGAAATGCACCGAGGTGGAGGTGGTCAGAGAGCTTCTCGTGTTTATTGAGAAGCTGGACGGGATCAGTAGCGTGGTGAAAAGCGACCACATCCTGAATCTCTTTCAGGATTTGGAAGGCACCCTTCCACAGGACAAAGAGCATATGATGAATATCCTTCGCACCTTTCTTGCCATGGAGCCGGAGCGCCAGAAATTATACCAGGTGGGAAGGAGAATCGGAGTCTTTTCCGGTCTCTGCGACATGGAAAAGCCCAGTAGGATGGCAAGAGCTGAGAGGGCCTGCACGGAGCTTGCAATTACTCCCGAGAACGTGGACCAGGTGACAAGTGAACTCATGAAGAGATTCATCTGAATTCGCAGGGTGGGCACAGGCTTATGGTCTCCAACCGAGTAAATTAACAGATTAACGAGTTCATTCTGGTAAATAAGGTAGTGAGGCCCTAACTGCTATGGGCATATCTTAATCCTATCTAAGTGCGGACACATCTCAGCGCTTGGTTGATTACCATGATTCCCCTTTATAAAAGGGGGATTGAGGGGGATTGCAAAAGATTGTTTCTCCCAGCCTTGCCAAGAGTCTGTGACGGTAGAAAGCTGATAACCGTAATGCGACCCTCACTCTTTTCTTCCCGAAAGCTCCACGCACTTCTCTGAAAGCCCTACGCTTCTCTTGAGCTTGTTCTCTTGTCTTTCTTGCATCTTCTCATCCAGTGGGAGACTCAGAATCTCCTCACAAACTGACTCACACTCAGCATATCTTCCCAGGCTGAAAAGAGAGCTGGCGATGTAGAACCTGCACTCGATCAGATTGTAAGACTGATTCGGATTTCCTGATCCATGGTCTCTTTCGAGTCTTTCCAGAAGCTCGCGGTACGTAATCAGGGCATTTTGCCAGTCCCCTTTTTCGAAGTAGGCCTGTGCCAGCGGCCATAAGAAGGATTTGCCCTGCGGGTACTCAAACTGCATCTTCCGCGCCAAATCTATGGCCAGGTCATACTGTCTTTCTACGATGTACATCCAGATCAGCCCGCTGGCGGCTGCCGTCGAGGAGAAGATGGATTTCTCGAGAGCCAGCTTAGTCTGAGTGATTCCTTTTTGCCGGTGATCCCCGATAAAAGGGAGCCACCACAAAGCCCTTGTCTTCACGCTGGCCCAGTAGTGGTAAGAGCCGAGACCCACGTAGGCGTCGTAAAGCTCCGGGTCAAGCTTCACGGCTTTGTTCAATGCGGATTTGGCCGAAAGCCCTTCGTTTAATCCCGACCACCATTTGCCCTTCTTGGCGTTATACACTGCCTTCACGCCGTAGGAATTCCCCAGGATGACGTATGCCCAGGCGTCGTTTCCGTTTTTCTTTATCCTCTCCCGGGCGAACCTTTTGGCTGTTTTAACGTTCTCGTAGAGTTCCTTCTCCCTGAAGTTGCTTTCGTAGTCGATCATCCGCGCTTGATAGAGCGCGGCCAAAAAGAAATATCCAGCCGGATCCTCCGGTGCCATCCGAATCAGGGTCTGAAAGGAGCTTTCGGCCAGAGCATAGTCTTCCCGAAAAGAGGAATGTATGCCCTCGAGCACAACGGCTTGAATCCGGGGGCTTTCATAGTCGAGGTACTTCTCGGAAAAGGAAAGAGGTGGGCTGAGGAGGACGAATGCTGCGGCCCAGAGGAGGGCGAGTTTTACTTTCACCCGGTCTTGGTCTCCTTGTTTATCTTCTTTCTTAGCTTTTTGGCTTTGTCCAAGAAATGCTCGATAGCCTTATTATTCTTTGAATCTTCCGCAAAGGCAAGAATGGAGTCGACCTGAGCAGAGCTCTGCTCAAAATCTCGTTTCTCGTAATATGTAAGTGCCAAAAAATAGCGGCACTCCACCTCTCCGGCGGGATGATAATAGGGGGACGAGGTTAGGGCCTCAAACAGAACCTGATATGTACTGATGGCCCCATCATACATCTGGTTTTCCAGTTGCGCCTGTGCAAGCAACCAGAGAATGAAAGGTTTGTTTGGATACTTTTTCCTCAGTTCGTCGATCATGGCAAAGGCCTTGTCGTACTCCTTGTTCTCCACCCAGATTCGCACCAGGGCCAGTTTGGCGTCCTCAGCGGAAAATTTGCCTTTCTCAATGGAGAGTTTGATCATGTCGATTCCCTTCTGCCTGTTGTCAGCTACAAAGGGTAGCCACCAGAAGATTTTTGACTTGAGACTCTTCCAGAAGTGGTACGATCCCAGCCCGTAGTAGACGTCGTACAGCTCCGGATCGAGCTCAAGGGCTTTTTCCAAGTAACCCTTCCCTTTCAGACCATCCACGAAGGCGCCCATCCAGTTGCCGGTTAGAGCCTTGTGGATTCCCCGGAAGCCAACCGCTCCACCGAAATAGAGGTAGTCTTGTGCGGTGAGATTGCCCTGTTCTTTCTTCTTCTCCGCCTTCTTGATGGCCATGTCCATATATCTGTCGAATTCTTCAGCGTAGGTGTAATTGCGAAAATCATCCATCAGCATCTGGAGGGAAGCCGAGACGTAGAAGTAACCGATAGGGTCATCCGGGAAGTTGCCGATCAGCTTCTTGAACTCCTCCACCGCCTCAAGCGCCGAATCGGCGTGAACCAGCTCCACTCCCCTCAGGATGATTGAATCCACCTCGGGCGAATCCATGCCCGGTTGCCCAAAGGCCGTTGCGCAGAGGACAGGGACGGAAAGGATAGAAAGCAGCAGAAAGGTTCTCGAATGCCGAAACATGCTTGCGTCCTCCTCAAAAGGTCACAGATCCGCTCTTCCCGCAGGCAGGTCCGAGGTAAGTTTATCCACTTGAGCCGAGTTGGCCTGGTTGGTCAGGTCCCTCAGGAAGTGTAGATAGTCTTCCATAAAGGAGAAGACCTGGAGGGGTTTGCGCCCCTTGCTTTCGATTCTGGTGGACTTCATTAACTTAAATGGCCCCCAGGAGAAGGTGGTCACCTTTTCCACGTCACTCCAGGGGACGTGCACAAAGGAGGTGGCGAGCCTCCTCCAGATTATCTTCTCGAAGATCAGGCTGCCGGGAGTCACGATTATCATGTGATACGACGAATCCAGCCGGATGAAGAAGACTAAAAGGATGAGGACCAGAAGAAAGAGCATGGACAGCCAGATAGAGTTCTTGAAACCTGCCACCGCCGTAAGGAGCAGCAGCAAGGCGATGAGCCAGAAGAGTATCCTCAGCTCTATCCCAAAGAATCTGTAACGTCTGGCGTTCTGTGTCTCACTCATCCGATTTCCCCGATTGGAATCTTATCCTTATTTACGCCCGTGTTCGGAGCATTATGTGAGTGTAATTTCAAAAATCAAGCCTTTTGATATTCGCCGTCCGAGGGTGCTGGGAGAGAATCCAAGCACCTCTGTTCAGCATACAATCGACTGTGCCTGGTGAAGCGGGAACCTGACGCCGGGACTGTTCTTACTGCTAAACCTGCCGAAATTATCAACGAGGAGAGTGCTCAGTCCGTATCAGTGCACGTTGGTTAAGGGCCGAATTTGTCTTGCTTTTTTAGCTGGTTTGGTTATATTCTCGTATCAAAGGTGTAAAGGAGGAGAAAAGTTGAAGCCGAAGATTCATCCCAAGTATTTCGAGACCACCATAACCTGCGCCTGCGGGAACAAGATCGAAACCCGGGCCACCATAAAGGACCTCAAGGTGGAGATCTGCTCTGCCTGCCATCCGTTTTTCACGGGGAAGCAGAAATTGATAGACACCGCAGGAAGGGTGGAGAGATTTAGAAAGAAGTACGAGCATTTTGAGAAAAAGAAGGCAGAGGGCAAAGAGGTAAAGCCGGAAGCCAAGGCTGAAAGCAAAGCAACAAAGACTGAGGCTAAAGAAACGAAGGCTGAGGTCAAAGAAACAAGGCCTAAAACCAAAGAAGAAAAGCCGAAGGCTTCTCCGGACAGCGGAGAGAAGTAGCCAAGACATTTAAGCGACTGTTGTCAACAAGGGGTAGTGAGTATCATTGTGGACAGCAGTCGCTTTTTTTGTATCCTCTGGCAAGGCCTGTCAGATGGGTCTCGCCC